>PAEL01000043.1 GCA_002700775.1 Gammaproteobacteria bacterium
CGCTCGCGCAACGCGCGTCGAACTCCCAGCATTAAATAAAAAATAACACCCACGCCTGCAAGTGCTTTACTTTTAAACCTGCACCCCGGTTGATTAGGATTAACGATCACGTCAGCTTTTGGGAGAACTTGACCGGCTAAATGATGGTCTGTCACCAGCGTTTGAATTCCTGAAGCTCGAGCAACATCAACACCATCTACGCTTGAGATACCATTATCTACCGTAATGATTAGGTCCGGGTGACGAGATTTTGCCATTTCAACAATTTCGGGTGTCAAACCGTATCCGAACTCGAAACGATTGGGAACAATATAGTCGACCCAGTTGAATCCGAAGCTTCGCAAAGCTTGGATTGCCAAAACGCAACTAGTAGCGCCGTCTGCATCAAAATCTGCAACAATCAAGATCCTGCTCTGTTTTTCTAACGCAGAACACAACAGGTCGGAAGCTTTATTCAAGCCAAGTAAATCTGTTGGGCTTAATAGGTTCTCCAACCCAAGCTCTATCTCTTCAAAGTTGACAATTTCCCGACCAAGATATATCCGATACAAAAGTGGATGAAGATCAGGATTTAGTCCATTTCCCTCGACTTCAAAATTCGAACGCATCGGTCGCGTCCGCAACGTACTGTTCACTTCGAGCAGAGCCGAAGATTTTGGACTACAAAGTCCTGAACTGCATACAAGTCATTCGGGAGCGTCTGATACCTCTCTTCTCGCTCCAATAAATTTCCTAAGTGCCCGGGAAGATCAGGAGCTTTTTGCCCTGCCGCCTCTACTGCCTCACCAAATTTTACTGGATGCGCTGTTGCAAGAGTAACCATCGGGGAATTGCTTCCATTATGGCACCGACGACCCGCGTCAAGCCCAATGGCCGTGTGCGGATCCAAGAGCATTTCATGCCTTTTAAAGATCTCTGAAATCACCCGACAAGTCTGGTCATCAGTGACACTAGCACTAGAAAACATGGCTCGAACGGTTTGCCATTGGCGTTCAGAGACGCTCAGCTTTCCTGACAACGAACGCTGCATGAAATCAGAGAGAACATCACCATCGCGATCAAACAAATCAAATAGATATCGCTCGAAATTACTGGAAACTAAAATATCCATACTTGGAGAGAATGTCTTTTTTAACTTCGATGCCGAGTAATCATTTTTGCTTATAAATCGATGCAAAATATCATTCGAATTGGTTGCTACTACGAGTTGATCTATGGGGAGACCCATTTTCTTTGCTAAGTATCCCGCATACACATCCCCAAAATTTCCAGTTGGAACTGAAAAAGAAACTTTTGATTTCCCGCGCGTAAGTTTCAAAACAGATGAAAAATAGTAAACCATTTGCATCATAATTCGCGCCCAATTGATCGAATTCACCGCAGCCAATCGGCATTGCGTCGGTAAAAAACTTTGATCGTTAAAAGCCGCTTTGACGAGTCTTTGGCAATCGTCAAAATTACCTTCAACTGCAAGATTAAAAACATTCTCGCCATGCACCGTTGTCATTTGGCGTCGCTGCACTTCGGAAACTCTATTGAGGGGATGAAGGATAAAAATATCTACTTGATCGGAGTGCCGGCAACCCTCAATGGCTGCAGACCCAGTATCGCCAGAGGTGGCACCAAGAATTGCGACCCGCTGACCATTTTTTTTTAGTACGTAATCAAGAAGGCGCCCTAACACTTGTAGCGCAAAATCCTTAAACGCCAAGGTTGGCCCATGAAAAAGTTCCAAGACGTATTCATTTTCGTCAAGCATTATCAAAGGAGCTACGTCTGAATGATAAAATCCATCATAGCTATCATAGATTATCGTCCTCAACTCTGGTGCCGGAATGTCACTACCGACAAACGGAGTAATAACCTTTAATGCAAGATCCTGATATGAGAGATCAGCCCAGGACTGAATTTCCTCGATTTCAAAACTTGGCAGGCTTACAGGAACGAATAACCCACCATCCGGTGCCAGCCCTTCTAGAAGCACCTGCTCAAAGCTTTGTTCAGGGCAGCCATTTCTTGTGCTTTGATACTTCACTTAATAATCCTTGAACTCAGCGAAAAAAGAAATCTTCACGACTCAAATGATGCAACGCGTATCCTTACAACTGGGTTTCTAACACTCTCTAAGCTCTCAATTTCAGCGATAGCCGAATTCAAAACCCGCTCAATACAAATGTGAGTCAATATGACAATTTGAACACAGTTATTACTCTTTTCCTTCTGAATAACCGCATCTATACTGATCCCGGACTTTTCTAACAAGCTGGTTATATTAGCCATCACGCCAACGTGATCATCAACATTTATCCTCAGGTAATACTCAGACTCAATTCCAGTAATGTTCAAAATTTCATAATCAGTCATAAGCTTACTGAAGCCGAGCGAAGGGACCTTATGGGCATGTGAAATAGGCTTCGGTGATCGGGCAAGATCAATTAAGTCAGCAACAACCGCTGAGGCCGTTGCTCCGGCTCCGGCTCCAGGCCCACTGTATAGAGTCGAACCTACGGGATCCGCATGAACTACAACAGCATTTCCTACACCATCAACGCTGGCCAACAATTCATCTAACGACACTAACGCCGGGTGAACTCTCATTTGAACACACCGCTCACTTAATCGAGCTATGCCCAGGTGCTTGATACAATAGCCCAGCTCGCTCGCGTACTTAATATCATCAAGTTCCAGACTACTTATACCCTCTATATACGTTTTATTAAAAGCCAAAGGCATTCCAAATGCAATTGAAGCCATTATTGCCAACTTATGAGCTGCATCCGTTCCCTCTATATCAAAGCTAGGGTCAGCCTCGGCGTAACCAAGCTTCTGAGCTTCCCGTAGCACATCTGAAAACAATCGTTGACGGTTGCCCATCTCAGTTAAAATATAGTTTCCTGTACCGTTTATAATTCCAGCCAACCAATTAATATTATTTGCCGCAAGGCCCTCCCGCAAAGACTTGAGAATCGGGATACCACCCGCCACCGCACTTTCAAAAAGAAGCCTCACGCCATTTTTAGAGGCTAAATTAAGAAGTTCGTTCCCATGAGTAGCGATCAGCGCCTTATTCGCTGTTACAACATCCTTTCCCACTAACAATGCTTTTTTTACAACCTCGAATGCCGCGTCCAGGCCTCCGATAGTCTCAACCAAGATGTCCACTTCAGGGTCGTTGACTACTTCAATAGGATCAATGCTCCATTTATTTACTCCGGAAACGCCCTCCCTCAAGCCTCGACTCGCAATGTGCGTTACTTTTAGACGTACATCACCCAATCGACGCGCTATCGTGTTTTCGTTTTTTACTATAAGGTCATGAGTTCCTCTACCGACCGTTCCATAACCGCAAATACCAATATTCAAGAAGCATGAGTCACTTAAAGAGACAGACATCGATCAAGGGCCCTTTGTTTGTAAAAGAAGTGTAATTAGATTTTTAGCATAGCCGCAAGACGACTTGCCTCCACGTATCCAGGCACAAGCTGTCCGTCTGGAAAAACTATCGCAGGTGTGCCATTGACCCCGAACTCATTTCCTAGGGCGTAATGTTTAAGTATTGGGGTGGCGCACTTCTTACTGGGTATGTTTTGCCCGTTTTTAGCCTGCTCAAACGATTTTTCTCTGTCGTCCGAGCACCAAACAGAGATCATCTTTTCATACGCATCGGCGCTTTCACCACCTCGTGGATACGCGAGATACCGAACTTTTATACCGTATTCGAGAATCTTATCTATTTCACTGTGAAGCTTCCGACAGTAGGTGCAATCTACATCAGTAAAAACCGTGATACTTGCCTTAATTTCCTCAGGCTCAAATATGATCATTTCACTCTCTGGCACTGCTGCTAGCCGCTCGATCACGCGAGACTGTCTCGCAGAAGACGAAACATTTATCAAACCAGAGGGGCTTGTCCGATACATGTCACCGGCAAACAAATAATCTCCTGCAATATCGCTGTAGAGGATTTCACCCGTGTTCAACTGAACCTCATAAATTGTCGATAGCTGCGTCGCTTTTAATGACTGTATTTTCAGCTGCCCTCCTGACGCAACCTCAATGGCCTGCTCAAGCTTCCCCCGCAAAGATTGATCACCGTTGCCACTCTGCGCAAAAAGAGGAAATGCAATCGCAAGACCTGTTATAAAACCGAAAAACAGTATCCGTGCCTTGATAAAACTTATGCTCATATCGTCCCCCACTTTTTAAGCCGTTATAGCACTTTTAAGAGTTGATAAAAAGAATTTGATCATCACAAGTTAAGAACATTAAACTTTGGACGGCCGTAAAAATGATACAAGTACAGTGCTAAAAAAAAACGCACCTTTAATACTAAAGATGCGCTCTTTATCGCTCCCTAGAAGGTGTCTAGCTTTTTTTCTCCAACTTTTCCGCAATGCGCGCCTTGCGACCAGCAAGATCCCTAAGGTAATAAAGTTTGGCCTGGCGGACATCGCCACGACGCTTCAACGTCACACTTTCAACCTGGTTGCTATAGAGCTGGAATGTACGCTCGACTCCAACACCATGTGAAATTTTTCTGACTGTGAACGAGGAGTTAAGGCCTCGACTTTTCCGCCCAATTACCACTCCCTCAAACGCCTGCAAGCGCTCCCTATCACCTTCTTTTATCTTAACTTGGACCACTACGGAGTCTCCCGGACCAAAGTCAGGAAAACTCTTGCCCATTTGTTCAGATTCGATTTGCTGTATTATTTTATTTTTACTCATATTACTAACCTCTATACCGTTTTTTCTGCAAAACCTTTGTCTGGCTCTTTATTCCTGGCCTACCTTGGTCCAAATCCCCGCGTAACTAGGTGTTATCAGCTTCACTCTTAAATTTCTTTAGCTGACTTTTTTGCTTTTCGCTCAAAGTCGCTGACTCGAGTAAGTCTGGTCTTTTCTTCCATGTAACTTTAACGCTTTGTTCTAGCTTCCACTCTTTAATTGCCTGATGATCTCCGCTCAACAAAACCTCAGGCACAACATATCCTTCAAAGGTCTCAGGGCGAGTATACTCCGGACAATGTAAAAGTCCGTCAGAAAAACTGTCTTCATTGAGAGAGCCTGCATCTCCTAAGACATCCGGCTGGCAGCGTCCCATAGCGTCCACCAGAGCCATAGCAGCGAGCTCGCCACCACTGAGCACAAAATCACCGAGAGAAATTTCCTCGTCTACCTCACTCAGAATAACCCTTTCGTCAATGCCTTGGTAACGGCCACAAACTAAGATTAAACTCTCACTTTTCGCCAGAGACTCCACATGACCTTGATTTATCGGTTTTCCCTGTGGAGATAAATAATAAACTTTCTGCTCTGTGTATCCCATTTCCTGTGACGCCGCCTTTGCAGCTCGTATCGCCGCGACTAAAGGCCCAGTTTTAAGAAGCATCCCAGGGCCTCCACCAAACGGTTTATCATCTACCGTCTTACGACTATCCTCAGCAAAACTCCTCGGGTTATAAAGGTCGAGACTTAATCTCTCATCCTTAACCGCTCTCCCAATTACTCCGAATTGAGTAATGGCAGTGAACATCTCCGGAAAAATAGTAACTATTGCGATATGCATAATTACCTAATGCTCTTGCGCGAGACTTTTAAGCTTCAATAATCCACTACTCAAGATAATCACTTAACCAGGAAACTAACAGTTCTCCTTTTTCGACGTCGATTGATTTTATGACTTCACCTTTTACCCAAGGAATCAGCCTCTCTCTATCATCGAGGCTGCAATCATCCGGTTTCACAACAATAACATCGTTAGCACCGGTCTGAAGAATTTTCTTCAACACTCCCAAGTCTTCACTCTGTAGATTACGGATACGCAACCCAATTAATTGATGCCAATAAAACTCGTCATCCTCAAGCGCAGGAAGTTCCTTCGCCTGAATTGATAGCGTTGCTCCCACAATATCTGCAGCACTTTCGGGATCATCAAAATCTTTAAACTTTACGACAAGGCCGTTTGGTTGAACGCGAAACGTGTCTATCTCTAATTTACTGAACACCCCATTTTTTTCGCCCCTGAAATGCCTGTGCTGCAATATCGCACCGCGCTCTTCTGTGAACGCCCTTACCTTCACCCAACCCTTAACACCGAAAAGCTTCCCGACTTGACCGAGAACTACCCAGTCGTCATCATTCATTCAACGCTAGCTTTCAGCTGATGATAATCTAGCCGCCGCCTTTACTATGGACGACACTCTCGCACTAACTTGAGCCCCTTTCGACTCCCAGTAACTAAGCTTTTCCCTATCAAGACGAATCTTCTCCTCTCCCCCTGTCGCACGAGGGTTGAAAAAACCAATCCGTTCAATAAATCTCCCGTCGCGAGACATCCTGCTGTCTGCAACGGTGATATGGTAAAAAGGCCGCTTCTTAGCTCCGCTGCGCGCCAATCGGATCGTAACCATAATTTTATCCCTAATTTCCATTATTTTAGAGCTTTAAGGGCCATAAATAACCAGTAAAGATCTACCGCGTCATGAAACAATGCGTCTACTTCTCGAGGACTCGCTTGAAACTCGTAAAGTTCGAGAAAATTATCGAAAAACCTAAATTTCTCGACGCTTTTTTCAGACGGCGTATTCTATGTTAAATCGCACATGATTGGAAGCTCGTGAAAACCCCATATTTATTGGCTTACACGCAATTTACAATAAGGTTTAGCCGTAGGTTAACACTTATTTCTAAAATCGGGGGAATTTGCCGCTCCCACCCAAATTAGGGAAACCTCCGCCACCAAGACCACGCATTATATTAGCGACGTTGCCTCCCTTCATTTTTTTCATCATTTTCTGCATTTGCTTATGCTGTTTCAGGAGCCTATTAAGATCCTGTATTTGGGTTCCTGAACCCACGGTAATCCGACGCTTGCGTGACCCGTTTAATACATCAGGATTGCTGCGCTCACGTGGCGTCATCGAGTTAATTATCGCCTCCATTCGCGTAAAATGGGAATCATCAACCTGTTTAACCGCGCTGGATGGTAGCGTGCCCATACCGGGAAGCTTTTCCATAATATTTGCAACACCACCCATGTTCTTCATCTGAGTCAATTGCTGCCTAAAATCCTCAAGATCAAATCCTTTTCCTTTTTTTATTTTGGCTGAGAGTTTTTCTGCCTGCTTTTTATCGACTTTTTGCTCAACCTCTTCAATCAAGCTTAAAACATCGCCCATCCCCAAGATTCGCGATGCTATTCGGTCCGGATAAAATGGTTCTAACGACTCTATTTGCTCCCCCGTCCCGATAAACTTAATTGGTTTGCCTGTAATATGACGAACAGAGAGCGCAGCTCCACCACGCGCATCACCATCGGCCTTTGTGAGAATAACTCCCGTTAATGGGAGTACGTCGTTAAATGCCTTTGCAGTATTCGCAGCGTCCTGTCCAGTCATCGAATCAACAACAAATAAAGTCTCAACGGGATTTAATATGGAATGAAGATCTTTTATTTCATCCATCATTTCTGAATCAATCGCCAAACGCCCAGCTGTATCGACAATTAATACATCAGCGTGCGTGTTTCGCGCTTCCTCAAGAGCCATAGACACAATTTTTTTCGGTGCCTGAGACCGCTCGCTACGGAAGAAACCAGCACCGACACTGGCCGAGAGAGTTTCAAGTTGCTGTATCGCGGCTGGCCTGTATATATCGGCACTGACAGTCATGACCGATTTTTTCAGCTTAACTTTCAAGTGATGGGCAAGTTTGGCTGCGGATGTCGTCTTACCCGCTCCCTGCAAGCCCGCCATTAAAATAACCGCTGGAGGCGCAGCTTTTAAATGGAGCTCTTCGCTTTGCTCGCCCATAATTAACTCAAGCTCAGCCTGAACTATTTTTATTAAGGCTTGACTTGGATTCAAGCTTTTAGCAACTTCTTGCCCAACTGAACGAGACCTAATACTCTCAATGAAATCCTTAACAACAACCAAGGCAACGTCGGCTTCAATCAAAGATCTTCGCACCTCTCGCAGCGCATCCTCAATATTGTCCGGACTTAGCACTGCCTTTCCGGTCAATTGTCGAAACGTGCCAGCTAGTTTTTCAGTCAAATTGTCAAACATTGAATCAAAGTCCTTCTTGCTCAGGTTCTGCGATAATCGGGATTTCTAACTTAGGGTTAATGTTAGCAGTAAATATTATTTCGCAGGTAGCTCTCGTTCCAAAAAAAGTATGTAAATTCCTTTAGTCATCTTGCAAGAAACCGCTTCATCCCAATCTATACTTGTGCGAAACTAGGCTTCTAGCGTTAAACAGGGACAATAAAACCTCAGTTATGCACTTTCAAGTCAGAAACTCGTATGGAAATTAACACCTACGCAACAGGACTCTTCGCCGCGTTACTTTATTTCGGTGTTGCCGTGTTGCAATTCGTGAGTCTAAGACGAGGACAGATTTACAACAAATACGTTCTTATATTCGGCTTTTTGGCAGTAGCGTTGCACTTTTTAGATATTATCTTTTCAATTTTAGAGAGGAGCGGGCCTCTTTTTAACGTAACAGAAACTAGTTCAATAATAGCAGCTACGATTTCCTCTGTTGTACTCATCAGCAGTTTAAAAAAACCACTTCTCAACCTATTGGTAATTATTTTCCCTCTTGCCATGTTATCTATTTTGGCTTCATTACTTTCAGCTGAAAAAGATCAAGCTTCAACAGTCCACCCAAGCATAGCCAGTCATATACTCCTGTCGGTTCTCGCGTATAGCATATTCAGTATCGCCGCAATCCAAGCGATCATTGTCGCCTATCAAAACTTTCAGTTAAGAAACCATCGCACCGAAGGTATTTTACAAGCATTTCCCTCTCTGCAAGATATGGAGTCCTTGTTATTCGAAATACTATGGGTCGGCCAAATTCTCTTGAGCCTTGGAATTTTCGCTGGCTTTTCTTTCTCTGAAAATATCTGGGCACTAACTGGAATGATTCACAAAAGTTTCTTTTCTATAGTTGCTTGGACAATATTTACAATTCTTCTTTGGGGGCGTAGCCGGATGGGATGGAGAGGCTACACGGCAATCAAATTTACGTTAACCGGCTTTATTTTATTGTTTCTCGGTTTTTATGGAACCAAAATTGCCGTTGAATACTTCATTAGTTAATCATCTGAGAATACTTTGAATGAATCCTGACGAAACATCGCTGCTCATACTTCTCACCTCTTTTGTCATCCTCATTTTAGCCTCAGCGTACTTTTCTTCATCTGAAACAAGCATGATGAGCCTAAATAAATACCGACTCAACCACCTGAGCCGCACCGGACATAGCGGAGCGCGTCGAGCCAAAAAACTTCTTGAAACTCCGGATAAACTTATAGGAGTAATTCTGATCGGCAATAACTTTGTCAACTTTCTGGCAGCATCTATAGCCACCTCTATAGCTCTCAAAGTTTTTGGCAACCCATCTCCTCTTATCACCGCATTAATATTAACGATGGTCGTCTTAATTTTTGCTGAGGTCACTCCGAAAACAATCGCAGCCTTACACCCAGAAAAAGTAGCTTATCCGTCTAGCCATGTTCTCAGAATTCTACTCACAATTTTATACCCGGCCGTTTATTTAGTTAATACAATTTCCAATGCACTCTTAAGCGTTCTAGGCATCAGCGTTAAAGAAAATCGAGAGGAAACACAACTCTCTCCCGAGGAATTAAGAACGGTTGTTAATGAGTCCACTGAACGAATACCTCGTCAACGTCATGGCATGCTCCTAAACGTTCTTGACTTGGAAACAGTCACTGTGAACGACATCATGGTTCCTAGAAATGACATTACTGGGATTGATATTGAAGACGATCTTGAACAAATTCTGCAAGTCATGAGCAATTCTCAACACACACGCATTCCAATTTACAAAGGCAATTTGGACAATGTTGTGGCTATTTTACATCTGCGAAATGCCAGCAAATTTATTAATATGGCAAATCTTAGCAAATCGGCAATTTTACAAGAGGCTATGGACCCTTATTTTATTCCAGAGTTTGCCGCACTTCATACTCAGCTGCTGAGGTTTCAAGAAAAGAAAATGAGGATTGCAATTGTCGTCGATGAATATGGGGCAACAAAAGGTATCGCGACGCTTGAAGACATACTTGAAGAAATTGTTGGTGAATTCACGACGGACCTGGCTAGCATTGGTGAAGAAATTCATGCTCAAGATGACGGTAAGTACCTTATTGATGGAACGGCGAGCATTAGAGATATAAATCGAGTTTTAGGTTGGGACTTAGATACAGACGGAGCGAAAACGCTAAACGGGCTATTGACGGAGATTTTAGAGACTATCCCGGATTCGTCTGTAGGAATTAATCTCGGGAAATACTTAGCCGAAATAATTCATACAAAGGACAACGTCATACGCACTGCAAAAATTTGGGAACGCTGAACAAGATAAAATACTAATTGACGATCCTTGTGAACTTGAAAGTCATCGCCTTATGCTGGTCATGTGGAGCAAACTCAAAACTCTTAAACCCAAGATCCGAAACGGCTTTTGTATCATCAGTAACAACGGCAAGGGAAACCTTAAAGCCCGTTATTCCATGGAGAGCCAGGAAACAACATTTCCTTCTCAAATGACGATGCTCTCCCTCCCGCTCAAATTTTATATTTTCTTCATCAAGAGAAAAACTAGTTTTACCAAGGGAAATAGCCAAACTGTTTCCTGAAGCTTTCGCATAGGCCTCCTTTAACGTCCAGAGTCGATAAAACCGCTCTCGCTGCTCACGCGGCGCCAACTTGACGATACTTTCATGTTCGCTGGATGAAAAATAACGCTTACTTAACGAATTAAAACGACGTTCTTTTTCGCTATTCTCTATATCGATACCCAGCGCTTCTTGCTTGCCAATCACTAAAGCGCATTTTTCCTCAGAGTGAGACAAATTAAAGAATATAGGCTGGGTTTCATATTGCTTCAAAAGAATCGGTTTATTATTGCGCCCAGGAGCAATAGAAACCTCTCTCGGGAAACAGCCAACATAACTTGATAAGACTGATTTTAAAAAATACCTCGAAACAATAAATTGTTTTTTTGAATCTTCGCCTGACAGCCGATCAGCTCGTTTTTTTTCGTGCAAGTTCAAAACGGAATCGTAAACCTCGGCGACTTCACACTGTCCGAATCCTCGTGTCGAAAAGATCCAAACATGCGTTTCACTGCCTAGGCTACAAAAATTTGTCATGACATCATTAACGTTTCTATCTTCAATTTCAAATCAAACTTATTGCAACAAACTAACTCTTTTTTGACAAATCACTTTTTGTATTCCAAAAACTTCACAAACATTAGGCCGTGCATCGCTTACGAATAAACTCAGCCAAAAGGATAAACTCATCCCTGCGGGGATCTGTTTTACGCCAAGCCATGCCAATTTTTCTATTAACAGTATTGCTTGCAAAAGGTCTTAATTGCAAACCCGTGTCAGCTAAAATGTCAGCGTGGACCGCCATGGCTGGAAGCAAGGTGATCCCCAAGTTATTGGCAACCATTTGAACAAGCGTATGTAGACTATTGCCCTCATAAACAACATGCGAATCCGTAATCTCTAAATTACACGCGTCGAGAGCATGGTCACGCAGACAATGGCCTTCCTCCAGTAATAATAAGCTCTCTCCTACTAATTCATCGTGACGAATCGACTCTGAATCGCTTAGCCGATGGCCTGGAGGCAAACATACACAAAACTCATCGGTCATGAGGGTGACTACCTCCATGTTTGGGAGTTCAAAAGGCAATGCTAGAATTATCAGGTCTAAACTCCCATCTTGCAGCTGAGTCAATAATCGAGCGCTCATTTCCTCTTTAAGATATAACTTAAGGTTAATGAATTGAGATCGAAGATCTGACAACAACGGAGGCAAAAAGAATGGTCCTACGGTTGGGATAACGCCGAGACGTAACTCGCTGCTGAGGGGAGCCTTGAAATCCTTTGCGAGACTTAATAAGTCTTCGACATCACCCAGTATAATTCTTGCCTGCACTAAGATTTTTTCACCTAAGGGGGTAATAAGCACAGACCTCTTATTTCTCTCAAAAACTTTTACACCCAATTGGGCCTCCAGCTCATTGATGGCTGCGCTCAAGGTCGACTGAGTCACAAACGATGCCTCAGCAGCTTTGGTGAAGTGTTGATAATCTGCCACTGCACACAAGTACTTTAGTTGTTTGACTGTAATTGACATGCTTAAATTCTAATCGGAAAAAACGATCAATGCATCATAAAAATACTGTTAGATTTGATAATAATCTTTCACTACCATGAGAGTTCTGAATCCGAATGGAGGAAGTGTGCGTTTAGACAATTTAGTAAAACCGTAAAAAACAAAAGCCGTCCTGATAGGACGGAATAACGAGGAGTGTGAGATGTCGTTAAAAGGATCCAAAACAGAAGAAAATCTTAAAGCAGCCTTCGCAGGCGAATCGCAGGCCAACCGCCGCTATCTTTATTTTGCGCAAAAAGCCGATGTCGAGGGCCACAATGATGTATCTGCGCTATTCCGCTCGACTGCAGAAGGCGAGACTGGTCATGCCCACGGCCACTTAGAGTACTTAGAACAAGTTGGCGACCCGGCGACCGGGATGCCGATAGGTGGAACCGAAGATAATCTTAAATCTGCTGTGGCTGGTGAAACGCATGAATATACTGATATGTATCCGGGAATGGCTAAAGACGCGCGCGATGAGGGCTTTGATGAAATCGCGGATTGGATGGAGACCTTGGCGAAGGCAGAGCGTTCGCATGCAAATCGGTTCCAAAAAGCACTCGACGCGCTAGAAATATAAGACTCACTTAGTCACATTTTTACATTGAGCACGCAATATGGCCGCCACCTGCGAGGTGGCGCCAATATTGTTTGATTCTGAGGAACCAATTTTAAATGCCGGATCACAGTCGAGAGGGTGGCCTAAACGCTCCAATAAGGCACCCGTTAAAGCAAAACGAACCCAAGTTTTGGGATGAAAACGACCTGAACCAAGAACTTGCACGCGTTTACGACATATGTCACACGTGCAGAAGATGCGTAAGCCTTTGTAACGCTTTTCCGACGCTTTTCGACTTAATCGACGAAAGCGAGACAATGGAGGTCGACGGCGTTGATGTAGCGGATTACAAGAAGGTTGCAGATCAATGCTATCTCTGCGACTTGTGCTATCTATCGAAATGTCCCTACGTACCCCCACATGAGTGGGACGTGGATTTCCCGCATCTGATGCTTAGAACAAAGGCGATCAATTTTAAAAAAGGGGAAAGCAAATTTAGAGACAATTTAATTACAAGCACGGATATGATTGGTAAAACTCTGTCATTGCCAATCATTAATTCCGTTGCAAATACAGCGAAAAAGAATCCTAAGATCGGAAGAGCGGGTCA
>PAEL01000044.1 GCA_002700775.1 Gammaproteobacteria bacterium
GGGCCCAATTATGGAATAGGTTACTTCTCGCTCTTTGTTTTAACACTGGTGCCCTCCTTATTTAGAAACTTTGTAAGCCAACACCTAAATAGATGGGACAAGGACTACGCAACAAAAGAAGAAAGAGAGATAGGTGCTCGCTTTAATTCATATGTCGCAAGCGAGGCAAGAACCTGAAATGTTCACATTATTTAAGAAGAAGAAAGCTGGTCATATCGCAAAGGTATTACCAGACAATATGGAGATCTTTGTTAAACGCGGAGAAACTCTTCTATATTCAGCGTTATCGCAGGGAATCAAGTGGCCCCATAAGTGTAAAGTGGGGAGCTGTGGCACTTGTAAATATCAATTGGTAAAAGGAAAAATAAATCCGCAGCTGGATTTTAGTTATGTTTTAGAGCCTAACGATATTACAAACGGCTATGGACTTGCGTGCCAGTCTATTTTGGAATCTGATATAGAAGTTAACATTAACACAATCAATTTTTAGGAGAGCGCATGTCCAGTTTTAGAGCAATAATCGTGATGTTATTATGGTCATCGGCCATAGGATTCTCACTATACGCCATAGACGCGCATATACATTTTAGAGAAATTCCGTGGTCAATATCAATAAGCATAGTCTTGCTATTAACCCATATGGGGAATATGTTTCTTTATTTCAGAATCGCTGGCAAAGAACCGTATCGTTGGTTCAGAGGCGGACAATAAAATTGTTCCGTGGGGTATGAGATTTAAAAGTTTTTGACATCAAAAAGGTTTTGGATCAACGAACCTTGAAATCGGTTTCAGTCAAATTAATTTCTGGACCTGCTTAGAATTACATACTTCACGGAATGTTAGAACGACATCTCTATCTTTAACATCAACGTTAGAAGTTAATCAGTTTTTGATGGATTACAATCCTTATCCCGACACGCCTGAAAATTTCTGACATGAGCTAAAGCGATAATCAGGGCTCCGACGACTGTTGAGATTTTCTCACCGGTCTCACCCAACACCTCCTCACCTACTATTATTATAAGGAAGAGCATGATGAGACCAACGAATCCAGTTATAAGGATTTTAGAATGACCGTGCTTCCTGCACCCTAAACCCAGACTGAGTAAACTAGTAGGCAGCACAAGAAAAAGTAATAGATAATGAAACCGTTCATCCTCAAAAAAAGGTGACCCCAGCGCAGGGAGCATAACAATAGCAACCGGCGTTAGCAGACAATGAACCACGCAAAGAAGCGACAACCCCACTGCCGCCTTGTCAAACTTAGCAATTAAATCCTGCATATTTATTCCTATATTTAAGATGACACTGGACTTATTTTCATCAGTTGACGATTAGTAATCATTGTTAAGCCGAGACCAATCAGTAATAAAAAAACAATAGGTTTCAAGCCACGACCTAACCGCATCCCGAGCGGCTCCTCTTTAAACCCAAAATCAGGGACATTCTCAAAGAATTCTGCGCTGATCGGCTTCTTCCCCATGACATTGGGCCCCACTAACTGCGCATAATTCGCCTTGAATGCTCTAGCCTGCATAATATAACTATTATGCCTCCGACCTGAGGTCCCTGTAACTTCATTAAATAGACTATGAACAGCGATGGTAGGTGAAAAATATTTAAACACGTCCAGTAACTCTTCACGCCGACCAAGCGCCTCCTCAAATGAGGAAATAATTGGGCCCGTGGCCTCGTCTACCGTTGAGGTGACGAGAAAAGCGGAGCTAACATAATCCGGAAATTGCGATTCTAAATCAACCAACAGTTCAGGATGATCAAGCATAAATTCGTTCACAACATCGGGTTCGCTCAACCGAGTTTCATTTTCAACCTCCCTAGCCTCTGCCAGATAGGTCAGTCGAGATGGAGTGGGATATAAGGACTCCGCTAACGAGCTGCTCGTCGCCGGCACGATTAGTGTCAGTCCGACCCAAAAACCCAAAAGTGTTAAAACATTAAACTCCCCGCTTCTGTTGAAACTAGCAATGACCGCAATCAACACAGACCAAAAGGCTCCGTAAAACACAACAAAGGTCATCCATACTACGAAAATCGCAAATCGACCATCGCTAGTCACTCCTGCTGCATTATAGATCATAACAGCAAAAGCTGATGCGCATGTCACACCAATCACAATTAGTGCACGAAACAAAATGCGTCTCCAGAAAAAGTTTCTTAAATTTATTCCCTGTAACAATATTAAACCAAGTCGCTTGGAGTCTCTATCGGCGGAAGTAACATCAAAACTAAAAATAATAAGTATTAAAGGTAGGAACAATAAAACAGCCTTACTGATATCAAAATTCCCGAGAGCTAAGCCAATCGGGTCAGCGAACTCATACTTCGAAAAAAGTCTAATGTTCGGATTCTTGAGCGATATTTCACCGAAGAAAGGCAATAAATCAGATTGACCTATAGAAAAATCTGATAAAGGCTCCTGGGGTAATGAAGAAGCGAATATAACATCCATCGCTGAACCGGTTAATGAGGGCAAGTCTATCGAACCATCATCTTGTTCTAAAGTCCGTAAATCTTCAAGCCAGCTATCCATCGTCGTGGATACACTACGGTAATGATTCTCTATGGCTGCATTACGCGCATCGCGCTCTGCTTTGCCCGCGAAGCCTCCATAAATCAGTGTCGATACGAACACCAAAAACACTAAAAACACGGCTCTACTGGAGAACTGTAATTTCCATTCATACCTCATAAAATCAAACGCGTTCATATTAACCTCTAAACCTCAAGCCGTCCCTTGCCGAGCCAAAACATTCCAACTGTTGAAAATAATGCCCAAGCGAGAACGATAAAAAAATCAGCTCCACTCTGACGCCAAGCAATTTCAAGTGCTGGGTACTCGTATTCAAATTCCGGAACCGTTTCCCAAAACTCAGGGGGCGCTAAATAACGAAGGTTCTCTCCACTGTCATTGATAATCAGTTCCTCGTTTAACACCCTCACAATTTTATTCCGCTGCCGCTCCGCCTCATTGGAAAAATGTTCGTGTGCGTTCACATCCGTTCCTGAAAAAGCTTGAGAAAGATGTTGCAATGCAATAGTCGGTGAAAAAATTGACAAGAGTCGGCGGAAATTCTTTTGATTGGCATAATTTTTAAAAAGCTCTGCATACGCGGCGGTATAGATTTCGGAGTCAATCACCTCAGATACTTCTAGGCGAACACCGCGCGTGTTGATTGCTAAATTTTCAATTTCGCTCTCTGTCAGCTTTTTCCCAAATGCCCTTTCAATAACCACACGTTCAGCGGCAACATATTCGGCGCTTGAACTATCCAGGCGGTTCTCGCTCAGCCGAACATCCATTGCCTCCCAAAATTCACTCGATTGGGGACTGGGGTAAACTTTCTCAGCAATACTTGCTGACAACCTCGGTAGACTCACAACCATAACCGTCCATAAACCCAACAAGATTAGTAAAGAGTTTTTTGCTTCCTGAACAATTGCCGATATAAACAGCGTGGTCGCTGTCACAAACGCCGTATACAGACCATACACAAACAACAATGAGACGGACCGCAGAAAAAGATCAGTCAAAGGTTGGCTTGATGCTTCAAAAACAAAAAGTGAAGTCACAGCAGCGAGTACAATACTAAAAACTAAGAAAGCAAAAGAAATGCTAAAGACAGTTATAAATTTTCCCAGCAAGAGGCTACGTAGGCTTGTACCAGAACTGATAATTTGGCGCAGAGTGCCTTGCTCACGTTCTTTCGCTATGCTCCCATACCCAAGTAGTATGACCAGTAGCGGGATGATTAGGATCAATACACCGGCTAGGCTGAAATTCTCCAATCGACCCAGCTCAGTGGCATCTTCTGCGGCTCTAAACATCGCTGGATTTCGATAATGTCCCTCCAGCCATACCACTTGCCCTACGTATGCCGACACGCCTGGATCAAACGCGGAAAATGGGGCCACCGGCTTATGTGCCATACGACTGAAATGAGCTGCGGAATGCGGATTTTTAGCGCCTTGCGCGTTAAACACCTCTGCATCAGCCACCTTGGCATCGAACACAGTTTGGCTCCTTGTGCTCTCTGTAGAAAAGCCAGTAACCAACCCCAGTAATAGAAGCAAACCAACAATTCCGAACAAAACAATCGCACGTCCATCTCGGACTATCTCCGTAAATTCTTTTGCTATTATCGCCTTATTCATTCTTATTCCTTCAAACGAGTTCTGTATCTCGCATCTGTTGTAGATAAATTTCCTCTAAAGTACTTTGATCCACCGAGGTTGGGGATAGATCTTTTACTAAGGATCCCGATTTCATAATCCCAATCCTATCTGCAATTTCTCTGGCCCTAAACAGATCATGAGTAGCCATCAGAACAGCTGTCCCTTGGTCCGCGAGATTTCGTAGTATCGTGGTGAACTCATTAGCAGCACTTGGATCGAGGCCGGACAAGGGTTCATCCAACAGCAAGGCCTGAGCATTTTTTGCGAGAGAAATTGCAAGCCCAACTTTCTGTCGCATGCCCTTAGAGTATCCGTTAACCCTTTTATTCGCAGCGCTCTTATTTAATCCTACCCGATCTAATAAATTTTGGAGCTCAGCTTTTCCGAGTCTGTTATTTAAGGATAGCTTTACAAAATAATCCAAATTTTCCAACCCAGTCAAAGACGGATAAAGTGAGACCTGCTCTGGAACATAAGCAAGCTTCTTGCGAACTTCGTTTAAATTTTCACACACATCTAATCCATCAACAAACGCCTTACCTGATGTTGGTTTTAAGAAACCAAGAAACAAATTTATTGTGGTTGTTTTGCCGGCACCATTAGCACCAAGGAGGCAGAGGATTTCAGATTCACGCACGGTTAAATTCAAATCGCATAACGCTGAGTTTGATTTAAATTTCTTAGTCAAGTTTTGAGCGAGAAGTAGTTCACGCATATTCATTAGGCCTGTTTAAAATGAGGATTGCTTGATAAAAAGAACTTTCGCTATTTCAGAATCCTATGAAGCTGTTTGTAGAAAATTTAAGCAGAAAAAATTCTAGAGCTTGATTTCTACGCGGTTAGTGTTTCACATCGGAATAAAACATAAAAACTTATGGCTATGCCGCGGGGGGAGATCGAGATTTTACGAGGGGTGGCTTAAAGAAATAAATTGCAATCTTCGAGCCAAGCAAGTCGTTCGATGATGTTTCAAAGTTGTAATACACTCCCTCAGGCGCGAGGAAATCACTATCAAAACTGTGTGCAGCACAAGCGGAGCAGTCTAAGTGATGGACGATTTCGTCGGAGTGGCTATGCTCGAAACTGGAAAATTGCACATTAAGGACAAACGCCACTAGTAGTAGCCGAGATACCACACGGGTAAGTGCTTCAACTCGGCTCTTCTTTATATTCCCCAGTGCATCCATCCGCGTAACTTACTCTTTCCATTAGCATTGTCAAGCTAGATCAAAATCCTTTGAACGCGGATTGTTTTTACTCAAAATAGAGGCCTCCGCACCCTGAGTGCGACAATTTGTCGCACCTTCGCTGAAGAAGTGTTAAGCTTTTCTCAGGGCGCGACAAATTGTCGCACCTTTCGCTTACTTTTACTTAAGATTTTCTTTCAGGGCTGCATATGAATAAGTTAGGAGCGTCTTTTACTTTTCTAGTTATCTTATTAAATATCAGTCTAACTGAGTCGTTTGCAGCTGAGTCATTCTCAGAAGAAGAATGGCGTCAAGGCTTAGGTGCGTCAGGCCTGCGCAGGAGTATTGCTTTAGATTCCCCTCTCGGCGAACTGCTAACGCGAAGCATTAGTTATCGAATGTCTTCGATGTTAACTGAATCCGCCGATCCTGGAGGCCCAGTTCCGGTCGGCTCGTCCAGCTCGATAATACAATTTAATTCCGTCGCATCAATCGGCTCTAACGACAATTACGGTTTCTTCTTGAAAACAACCGCAAGGCATGTCGACTTCGAGATATCCGACAAATTTAACGCAAACGCTAAACGCTTAGACTTTGGGATTTTAGCCCGACCCTTAACTGGAAAATCAAAATCGAGTTTTTTCGGCGCGAGCCTTATATTCGAAGAAAACAACGGACGCCCAACAATGATGGATAGCTCTAGATTAGGCGATGGACTAGGAATACGATTTGAGGCCGGTAAAATTTTAAGCAAGAAATGGTCGGTGTCAGGGAAAGCTGAATTTTTGGACTGGACTGGCGAAAAAAAAATAAGATCCATGAATATGGATCATCAAGTCGTATCAAACCCTATTGAGAATGAGCGTATCTATGCGAATTTTGATTTTATCCGCTCCTCTCCTTTACTCAACGGGCGCGGTAATTGGAGATCGGGGATACATTACTTATCCAATCGCTTCGAACGAAGCATAAATAGCATTGGGCGTCCTGCATCAGAGCCTTTTGGTAACTCCGAAAGACTGGGGATCGTTAGGACGGGGTTCCTCCAAATGTGGCCTAATACCAAACTTAAAGACACAACCTTTTACCTTGAAGTAATGGCCGATTATGAATTTGAAAATAATATGAATAAATACACTCGGGACAGCGTTACTTTAAGTTCGAAAGCTGGGGTCGCTTGGGTTCCTTCACCATCGGGCAGATTCCAACTTGAATGGCAAAGCTTTAGAGGCCAAAAAGGACGCCGCAGCAGAGAAGGGATTATGCTTATTATTTTGCTTGATGGCTTTTAAATATCTGGCTGATAAGAGAACCAAATTAAAATAAAACAGACTACGCCTCTATGGCACCCCCTAACGCTATCAAAATCGGAAAATACTTTATTTACCGTAAGGAGTTCTTTAACGCATTTAGGGTATGGAATGTGGACAAGATTGAGCAATACCAAAAGGCGGGATCAATTTCTAGTTGGGTCGAAGTTCAAGCATGGGGCGGACTCGTGTATCGTTTTGAAACAAGAGACAACGGACACCCATGTCGCTTGCGCACACGTTACATAAATGGAAACATAGTGACTGGAGTAATAGACGAGATCGAGGACTCACGCTCCGATGCCGGGCCCACGTTGGCTATTACGATCAGAGGCACATTTTAACGATAATCTTAGGCAAATTTCTTGGAGCCACTGGTAGTATGAAGAAACTTGTATTTTTTTGGGGTATGAGTGGGATTATTTTTATTTTAATATTCGCCATTTACCGCTTGGCACCAATGGCAATTGCCTTAAAGGATATTCCTTTAGGGCTTTTCCATTGGGCCACACTTCTATTCAGCCTAATATATATGGCTTATGCAGAGGGTTATAAAGGATTTTTTTTAAGCTTTGCTCCACGTGCAGCAGTGCGTGCACATTACTTAGCCAAAAATCCTCGAGTCCTGCATATCATATTTGCACCCCTTTTTTGCATGGGATTCATTCACGCAACTAGAAAGCGTAAACTAATTTCTTTTGGACTCACGGTAACAATCATGGGTTTCGTCATGGCAGTGAGGTACCTCCCACAGCCTTGGCGCGGCATCTTGGATGCCGGAGTCGTAGTGGGATTAACTTTGGGGTGTTTTTCTATTTTATATTTCTGTTATGTAATATTTAGTGACCCGGAAAGAATCTCAATTTCTGCGGACGTCCCCCTAAAGCAAACCCCGTAGAAATGTGATTCATACAGGACTGTTGACTTGAGAACAGCCGAAAGTGAATAGCCTACAAAGCAACATTCTTAGCTGCCCATCGTAAGTAATCCATATACGACGGGGGAGGGTTGATTGAGAGGCCAGAAAATGAAGTACGTTGACCACTTGTGCAAAGTGAATTTTGATAAGAGTTCAATAAAGTGGTAGGAGAAAAAAGGCGTCTTAAAATTTTTCAGCATCCAAGACACCTTCCCGCTCAAACGTATTAGCAGACCTACTTTAAAATATAAACATCCATAACCATGGTTCGAGCTAAAGGATTCACCACAATCCTGCCTAAATTTTGAGTTCCGTCAGAAAGGTTCACTATTTCATCCATGACAATTAATACTCCATCGCGGTGCCAAGTCCCTGCAGCATAAGCTGATAGCATTGTAGTGTCATCTACATATCCTCTTCCCTGTGCAGTATAAGTACCTCCGTTCCCGTCCCTATTATAACTAAGGTGATAGCTTGCATAAGTACGACCATATTCACCCATGTTTGCCTCGGCAGTTATAACACTTTCTTCATTACCCAAATCTATAGAAGTAATAGTCATTTCTGTTCTAGCCTGGCGAGCTTCGAGTGATAGGGCATGGTGGTCAGCCAGTGTAAAGCTCGAGACTACTAACATGAAAAATCCTAATAAAATCGTCCTCATAAAAAACTCCTTTGTTTGAATTCAAATTTAAAATAATAGACGTTGAGACACGATAATAATCATTATTTTCACTAAAGCAAATTTACAAGAGGACCGAAATAGCAAGGTGGCCGCCTAGCTATCCGATAGCACGATCTGGTTGTGCAGTTTAAAATTATAGTAGGCTAAGCCTTTGCGGAAGGTACGCTTGTAGAGGAGGACCTTAATGAAATTAACTATTGATGAAGCCTTACGTCAGGGAGTTACCGCACATAACTCAGGCAATCTGCAAGAAGCCGAACGTGTTTACCGCGGAATATTGCAAAACAATCCAAAGCATCCGGACACGAATTATTATTTAGGGCTGATATTTATTTCTACTAATCAGATAGAGGCAGCGCTGCCGTTGTTTAAAACAGCCCTGGACGTAAATCCGATGATCGAGCAGTTCTGGGTAAGTTATATTGACGCCCTTGTTAAAGGTGGGCGACTCAAGGCAGCTAAACAAGCGATTAAAAAGGCAAAAAAGAACGGGGTTGATGCAAAAAAGCTAGCACTTTTAACTTCTCCAACAAAACTGAAAGCGGCTACTAAAGAGCCGTCTCAAGCGCAACTCAATAATCTAATGGAGCACTTTCAAAACGGGCAGTATAGTGATGCTGAAAAGTTAGCTTTACTAATCACTCGAGAATTCCCTAAACATCAGTTTGCGTGGAAGGTTTTGGGAGCTGCACTCGCAGAAGCGGGCAGGATTCAAGAATCATTGCCTGCTCTGCAAAAGGCGACACAATTGGCACCCAAAGACGCTTATGCTCACTATAACTTAGGCATCACTCTCCAAGGACTGGGAAGATTAGAGGAAGCTGAAACAAGCTACGCGCAAGCAGTCACATTGAAGCCGGACTACGCCGACGCTCACAGCAACTTGGGGGTCACACTTCATGAGCTAAACAGATTAGAAGAGGCCGAAGCAAGCTTAAGGCAAGCAATAGCCCTGAACCCAGAGAATGCCGAGGCCCACAGCAACTTGGGCGCCACGCTCAAAGAACTCGCACGATTAGAAGAAGCTGAGGCAAGCTACACCCAAGCACTAGTATTAAAGCCTGACTTTACCGATGCCTTAATGAATAGATGGCAATTATTATTTGATAAAAAAGAATTCGATGCCGCATTAAAAGATATAGATTTATGCAATACAGAGGGATCACGGGCGCGAAGTCTAGAGACCTTATACGCGTTGGGACGGATAGACGAGGTTTACAAGAGAATCGAGTTACAGGCGTCAATTGATGACAAGAATTTAAGAATGGCAGCACTCTCCTCATTTCTCTCTGAACGGGAGAAGAAACCTACCGCTCATAAATTTTGTCAAGACCCGTTGTCGTTCCTACATTTCTCCAATATTTCATCTCATCTTGAAGATGCTAGTGCATTTGTAACAGGAATAATTGAAGAACTTAATAAGGTAGCAACCGTTTGGGAACCGGGTGGTAAAGCTACGGTCAAAGGTTTTCAAACACTAGACCATATCAATTTGTTCGCCGAGCCATCGGGTAAAATGGCACAACTCAAATCGATGATCTTACATGAGCTGGATACATATTATTTTAAATTTCAAAAAAACTCTTGCTCGTTCATACAAAAATGGCCATCCGAAAAAAGTCTTCGAGGCTGGTATGTCATTCTCAAGAAACAAGGATTTCAGGAGCCGCATATTCATGCCGGCGGATGGTTAAGCGGTGTAATATATTTAAAAGTTGTTCCGCCTCTAAAAACAGATGAAGGGGCGATAGAATTTAGCTTAAATAGCAAAAACTATTCAGACGCAAGGTCTCCAAAATTTCTGCACCAGCCGGCATTAGGAGATATAGTTTTTTTTCCTTCTTCGCTCCATCATAGAACGATTCCTTTTACCACGGAAACAGACCGGATTATTGTCTCCTTCGATTTAATGGCGCCTTAACCTTACCTGTTGCACACATGGGCATCATTCAAATTAATTTGGCAGGTTTAGATATTTAGAGGAACAATGGCGATATGCATTGGTCCTATGATCGCACGCTAATTAATAATCGCCTGTTGCACCGCATTCTCGAAATCATTCTGCACCTCGCGAACCGGCTGCTGAATCAGGATAACTGCCGTCAGTTCCTCTTCCGGATCGCTCCACGAACGAGTACCCAGTGCGCCACCCCAGCCAAAGGCACCTACACTGCGTCGCGCGTCGGCAACAATCGGATTTTCAGAGACGGCTACAGTATAGCCAAATCCCCGCCCTTCCGCGGTTGCTGAAAAAAGCTCCTTTGTCTGATTACTAGACATCATACGCACAGTCCTTGGGCTTAGCAGTCTATTGCCAAAGAGTTCGCCACCGTTGACTAACATCTGCTCGAAACGCAAATAATCTGCCGCTGTGCTCTTAAGGCCATAGGAACCAGCGAAATAGCTTGAATGGCTTGTGTCGTATAGAGTCGCCAAAAGCGGTGGAGCTTTGTCGGCACCAACAATTTCAATAAGTCGGTCCTGATATTCTTCGGGCACATTCCAAAACGTGTCGTTCATCCCCAAGGGCTCAAAGATGCGCGCTTTTACAAATTCATTGAAGGGAACACCTGATTCGATTTCTATTATTCGCGCGATTACGTCTAATGCTGTTGCTGCGCTGTACTGCCAACGAGACCCGGGTTGAAAATCCAAAATTATGTTGCCGTATTCAGGCACATTTTTAGCAAGTGACTCACGATTATCCAGCCACCCTATCGAATCCCGAGAGATCGCATCGCCCAAGCCGCTGGAAGCCAACCCAGATGTGTGAGTAAGAATATCATGCACCGTTATCTCACGATTCGCTGGCACCAGTCGGTGAGCAGGCACATTGAACGGACTGACTCTTACAGGACTAATATCTTCATCTGTAGGCTCAGCCAACACCGCCACCTGCATGTCAGCGAACTCAGGAATCCACTTACTTATAGGGTCGGAGGGTCGAATCAATCCTTCCTCTACCAGCATCATCGCTGCCACACCCAAGACTGGCTTAGTGGAGCTCATCATTATAAAAAGGCTGTCGTCCTGCATCGGCCTATTATCAGGAACACTCATCAGTCCGTGTGCCTGTAAGTGAACGAGCTTACCACGACGGGCAACCGCGGTAACCGCACCCTGAATAGTGCCTGCCTCAATGTGTCGCCGCATAGCTGAATCGATCCTCTGAAGCCTTTCGGTCGACATGCCAACCTCTTCGGCACTGTCTGCCCAGGGAATATCTTGGGCACATAAAATTCCGGTATAAACCAAGAATAAAATTGAAAAGGTGGAACGAAACAAGATGCTTCTATTATTATTTTTAATCATGAGTGTCCTTAAGTAAAAGTCTATTGTGTTCTGTGTCGTCTGATATGGTGGTTAAGCAGTTACTCCCACTGAATAAGTATACTATTTTGAAACTTTTTATTTAAAAGGGTTTCTAAAAAATTTATGTCAATTTTTTATGCATCACCTGCTTTTTTATTTTTGCAAATAGCTCTCAATATATCTTGAAAAAGAAGCTTAAAGTCATCAAATGATTCTGTTCCAAAACTAGCCTGCTATCTTTTTAAACATTCCGCCTGCCATCTCAAGAACTCGTTGGCGAGACATAAATTTTGTCAGCATATGCAAAAACCGGTTTCTACCACCGCAAAGAATGTATTGTTTGTTTTTCTCAAAAGCTTCTAAACATTCAATGGCAACTTCTTGAGAGGTTTGCATACCTGTGCCAGCTGCAGAGCCTTCTCTTTCTTGGTATCTTTCACTGAGTTTTTCCGACTTTTCTGTAGCAACTTTGGCAAATTCTGATTCTGTACCTCCAGGCAAAAGCGCCATGATTTTTATTTCTTTATCTTGATACTCGTAACGAATTGCCTCTGAAAACATTAAAACATATGCTTTTGACGATGAATAAACGCTTGCGTATGGAATTGGCGATAGAGATGCCATCGATCCAACATTAATGATACCTCCACCACCTTGAGCTACCATGTCAGGAATGTATAGATGACAAAGATCGGTAAGAGTAGTGACATTAAGTTGCAACATTTTTGAATAATCGCCTCTCTCATGACTTGTCAACTCTCCCCAGCGCCCATAACCGGCATTGTTGATAAGAATATCAATGTTTAGTCCTG
Organism: Gammaproteobacteria bacterium; assembly: GCA_002700775.1. Classification (GTDB taxonomy): domain Bacteria; phylum Pseudomonadota; class Gammaproteobacteria; order Pseudomonadales; family Pseudohongiellaceae; genus UBA9145. The sequence goes on from PAEL01000044.1 coordinate 12,420, forward strand.
CGGATTTGATTTGGTCGTATAGTTTTACCCCCGATTCAGGCAGGGATAAATCTTCAACAAAAATATGAGTCTTCCCCCCAGCATCTTTAATTTTTTGAGCAAGAGCCTCTAATCTGTCTCTCCTTCTTGCAGTAATTATTACCTCTGATCCTCTTTTGGCTAATTCTTCGGATAATGCATACCCTATGCCTGTAGATGCCCCAGTAACTAAAACTTTTTTCCCTTCATACATGGACATAATTCCTTCCCTTAATTAACTGAGGTAACAGTGCAACAATGCAACA
>PAEL01000045.1 GCA_002700775.1 Gammaproteobacteria bacterium
CTGATTAACAATCATCAAAAAGCTGATGATTTTTGTATAATTATCACGGCAACAAACGAGTACATAGCCGCACCAATTGCCAAAGAATTTAAGGTTAATCACTTCATCGGTACTTCTTTAAAAACATGTTCGCGCAAGGAAGAGTCTTTTTACACCGGTGAAATTTCAGGAACGCCGTGTTATCAGCATGGAAAAGTAAAGAAAATAAATCAATGGTTAGAATCTAGAGACGATCTTTCTCTGTCCGACAGCATTTTTTATAGTGACTCGATAAACGATCTGCCGTTGTTAGAGAAAGTCAAAGTTCCCATAGCAATCGATGGAGACGAAAAACTTAAAAAAGTTGCAATTGAGCGCGGTTGGGAACAGAGGTCTCTCCGAGGTTAATTTCCTCTGGAGAAATTACTCAATTTCAATAATAAGATCGTCCGCAAGAAGCTCTAAATTTGTCTTCAATTTTTCCGAATCCAAATTTCTCGAATTTTTAAGCACAGCATCAAGTTTGAACAAAACCTCACCCGACATCGGTGCTGCTTCACACATAGTAGAAAACGACTCTACATTCACACCCATTTGAGCCAAAGCTTGAGAAATTTCCATCACAATACCAGGCCTATCGTTACCGACAATATTCACAGTCAATAAATCGGGTTGAGCGTCAAACTCTCGAACGTTGCTCTCGTCCCCATACTCAATTTGTAAGTTAAAAGAGGTAGAAACAGCTCGGAGTTCATTCGCAAGTAACTCGGCTTTTGCATGATCTACGCTGACTCGAAAGATTCCAGCAAATTTCCCAGCCAAATGAGACATATTGCTTTCAAGCCAGTTACCCGAATAATTAGAAACCACTATGGCTAGGTCTTCTATCAATCCAGGCTTATCATCCGCAATAAGCGAAATTATTAAATAAGTTTTCATGACATATTCTGCATGAGCAAAAATAATTGCAATTAAATTATAAGTGTTCTCGGGAACTGCGCAAAATCTTCCCAATAAGTTACTTGCTCTGGCATATCTTCCAAAGTAGGTTGAACATTGCCATCGATGTCAGTCACTCTTGACACGATTGTATGTTGTCCACTTGTAGGGTTTTCCCAATTCAACGAAAAAAGTTTCCAAGCGTATTTTGTGGATCGCGGATTAATCTCCGCACGTTGCCATGGCCCCTCATCAATTTTTACTTCGACACTCTCTAAAGGTGTGCCATTGTTAAGAACGAACCCTTGAATTCGATAAGATCCACCCACTTCGACGACACGAACGATCGAAGACTTCAGATTCATTTCACTTACTGAATTTTCTACCCACCGCTCGACACCACCGATATTATCTTTCTTCAAAGTCACGTAATCTCGACCCATGAACTTGCCCATATAACGGGTACTTTGAACGTGAATTTGAGTTAGCCACTTCACATTTGCAACACCATACCAGCCAGGTACGATAAGACGCACGGGCTTACCGTGATAATGAGGCAATGGCTCTCCATTCATTTCGTACGCTAACATATTCTCTGGTCGGAGCGCGTCCTCAATAGACAAAGCCCGTGCGAAAGACTTGTCTATTTCTTGCTCTCTGATCGTTTCCGTCGCCATATCGGCGCCAAAAAAAACAATCTCTTTCGCGCCCTCTTGTATTCCTGCCTCCTCCAAAAGCCGTCTTAATGTGACTCCTCTCCAGCGCGCGTTACCGATAAGACCTTGAAATAAGCGTCGCCCGTTCCCGCCACACTCAAACCCAACTTGTTGTTCAAAAACATCGCGCTGAACTAAATCTTCGAGCGACAATTCAATCTCTTTATCGACCATCCCCGTTATACGAAGGCGCCAGCTTGTATTATCAATTTCAGGCTGACCGTAATGTTGTACTAAATAAAAATCTTCATTGTCGGTGAAGTAACTATCAATTTCTCGAGTATCAAGGTAATGAACTGCGTTAGGCCGAACAGGACCAACTCGAAAGGTGTCAGGAACGTCTGTGAACGGTATTAATTTCTCTCCCTGTGCTAATGCTGGAAACACGAAACTTGGCAGAGCGGCAACGCTAGCCGCAAACGCAGAGCCACCAACCGCACTTTTTAGCAATTCCCGCCGACTTTTGTCTGGCCCATTTTTACTGTCATTATTAGAGCTCATAAATTTCCTCTATTTTTCAACAATTTATTGATTAATAACATTTCTGCATACTCTTGGCATACATAACTAAGGCACTAAAAATATACATGTGAGCGAACTTTCGATGCCCCAAGAGTAACATCACTATTGCTTCACGCGCTAGCTGGCGAGAAGCTAAAAATTTAACAAATCCCAGACTAATAAGACAAACCATATAGTCCCTTATGTAGTCAAAACTGGCACGTCTATAAATTTAATTCCCGTTTGCCCTAACCTAGCTTGAATACCAAGATTCCGATATAATCACGCTTTGGGATTCCATTTACATCTAAAGTTCGTATCATTAAGGTAAATTGCCGTCCGAAAAGATTTGTAAGTTTCTGATCTTTATTAATAAACTAAGGTAGGTTTCAATGGCTAACAAACCAAAGAAAGAAGCTGTCGCAAGCAGCAAAGAGGATTTAGCATCGCAAGTAGAAGATTTCCTAAAAAAGGGTGGTAAAGTTCAGCAAATCCCGGCTGGCGTTAGCGGCCAAACTACGACTAGTGGGCCCCGTCAAATCGTTCTAAGCCACAAGACAAGCTAAGACCGTATGGCCAAATTGTTATTTCATCTGCGAGGCGTTCCCCATGATGAGCTTGAAGAAATCAACACTTTATTAATTAGTAACAGTATCGACTTTTATGAAACGACTTCCGGCAATTGGGGATTATCGGTTCCTGCTTTGTGGGTAAAAACAGAACTAGAGCATCGGCGTGCGCGAACGTTGCTTAACCAATATCAGATTGAGAGATCGTCTCGTGCCCGCCAAGATTTTTTGGACAAAAACACCATTACTGGTAGTAATTCTTTTATAAAAAACTTTAAATCCGCCCCCTTCGGCACTCTTCTGGTTTTACTCGCAATAGCTTTAGTAGCGGCATTGTCAGTCACGATCTTTCCTCACTAAACGCCAACTTATAAATCCCTCTTTACACGTAGCATGCACTGCGATATAAATATTAAAGGTCTTAGCTACTGTCTTTCACAGGGGATGGCATTGGCTGTCTTTAACACCCTGAAATAAAAAAGGAGGTGATCCCATCAATAATCAATCATTTAAGGGAGCCTTTGGTTACTCGTTATAAAAGAGCCTCATTATTCCCCAGCCTAAGCTGATCGAAGAGTGAAATTGCTTGATAGGTCGGGAAACGAAAGAGTCGGATCCTTGAGAAAGAAACGACTTAGCTTCCGAAAACAGTTCTCTGATCGACAGGATATCTCGTCGGCGCTATTGCGCTGGCGAGATATTTTTTTAAAAATTTTAACGAAGTCTCGGCATTTACATTCACTAACTCAAAAAATGACTATCCATGCTTAAAGTAAGCTCGTCGAAAGTTTCCATAGAGCTTCTTCGCACTCGCGCGGAATCTGGCCTTAAAACACTGTATGTCGCCGACGCACTCGCGATGCCTGTGCATTGGTACTATCGCGCTTACGATATCCAATCACAATTTCCCGGCGGTATCACTGATTTCGAAGCCGCCCCCAACTATCATCCGTCTTCGATAATGTCTCTTCATTCAACAAATGGAGGTGGTCGCCGGTCTAAAGAATCTCGCAGCCAAAAGGAAATTATTGGCGACGTTATTCTCAAGGGAAAAAGAGACAAGTGGGGCGTCTCAAATACACACTATCACCACGGAATGCCTGCGGGCTCTAATACTCTTAATGCACATTGCGCGCGCGCAGTGACCCGTTCATTAACTGCAAATTCGGCAAGGTATTCGAAAGATGCGTTTATCGAATCCTACATCTCACTCCTTACTTCCGATCCCGCGAGACACCCCGACACCTATGCAGAGTCCTATCACAGAGCCTTTTTCGCAAACCTTGAAAACGGAATACCACCTGAAAATTGTGGGTCAAAAACTCACGATACAGCCTCAATCGGCGGTTTAATTACGCTTGCGCCAATTGTTATCTCTGAGCGGTTTGCAGGCGCAAACTTAGAGACCACCCAAAGAATATGCATGGAACATCTGTGGCTAACCCACCCCGACAAAGTCTTGGCTCAAGTTTCTAGTGACTATGTTTTCCTCTTAGACGCTTTACTTTTTAGTAATCGACAACAAGGGACCCATTTCCTAAGGGAATTGTTGTCTAAACAATTTACTAACCTTAATTTTGAACAGCTGAAAAACGAAGCTAAGGACGGCGACGAGGCGATAATTGGCCAGCGTTTTTCTACGGCATGCTACATCTCAGATTCTTGGCCCGCAGTTCTTTATTTAGCTTATCGATATCATTTAAATTTGTTAGATGGACTCATATCCAACACCAATTTAGGTGGAGACAATGTACATCGCGGGTCGATCTTGGGAGTTTTACTGGGTATTGCAAATGCTAAAACGGTCGATAATTTGTTCAACAAGTTAATAGACAAAGAAATTATTCAAGAAGAGATTAAAAATCTGTTAGACACTGCACTCTCGAAACGGATTTGAAATCAGAAAGGGCACTTACACGGAATGAAAATACCCTCAAGACTTACGCCACTAATCTCAGAAGGTATGATTGATCAAGTTATCAGCCGGTTGATGAGCGGCAAAGAAGCTGATGTGTATATTGTCGAAATTAACGGTCAACGACAATGCGCAAAAATTTATAAAGATGTTGAGCACAGAAGTTTCAAACAAGCCGTTCGGTACACCGAAGGTCGGAAATCACGAAACAGCAGGCGTGGCCGGGCCATGGAGAAAAGTTCAAAATATGGTCGAAGCCAGAAGGAAAAAAGCTGGCACGATGCAGAAATAAATGCCTTACGAAGAGTAGCAGCTGCTGGAGTCCGAGTCCCAACGCCTTTCAGCTGTGTGGATGGCGTTCTTTTTATGGAGCTAATTACCGACACAGATGGCAATGCCGCTCCGAGATTGAGCGAAGTAATTCTCAAACCAGAACAAGCAGTAGAAGACCATAATACCTTAATTAAGTATATTTTACGGATGCTTCACGCTGGAATCGTGCATGGAGATCTCTCAGAATTTAACATCCTAGTGGACGAATTTGGCCCTGTCATAATTGACCTTCCTCAGGCGATAGATGCTGCCGCTAACAATAACGCTAAAGAAATGCTCTTACGCGACGTGAATAAAGTACGTGATTACTATTCACAATATGCGCCCACCCTGTCATCAACAAAATACGGGCAAGAAATCTGGTCGCTTTACGAATCTGGGACTTTGCACCCTGATACAAACCTGACGGGAAGATATGAAGAAAAAACCGAAAGCGCCGATGTTGATGGAGTCTTACATGAGATTGAAGCGGCGCTCAAAGAGCAGCAAGAAAGGTTAAGACGCATAGAAGAAGCAGAACAAAACTCTTAGTTTAAACACGCTTTGCTGGCTCACCTTACCCCATTCATAATCTTGTAAATTAGTCAAGACTATCAATCAGATTTGCTATAGAGTCAACAGCAGCTCAATATGACAAATGATAATGAGAGGCCTATGTGAAAAATCCAAAACCAAATCAACCAAAGTTTTTCATTTGGTCTCTGGTAGCGCGTGTTTGGAAAGACAATCAGCAATTTTTCTTAATTCTTACTTGTATTGTTTTTTTTAAAAGTGCGATCGCAGATCTAAGCTCTATTTCAGGCGCTTCGATGCAGCCGACTCTGCTTGATGGAGATAAGATTTGGGTCAATAAGTTAGCATACGATATAAAAGTACCTTTTACAGAAATCTCACTCAAACGACTCAGTGCACCAAAGAGAGGAGACATAGTAATAATTGATTCAAAAAAAGCAGGAAAACGTCTTGTAAAACGGATTATTGGCATTCCAGGTGACACGATCTTAATGCAAAGCAATACTGTCACCATTAATGGCAAACCAGTGAATTATGAGATTGTGTCAGAGGACGGCGAGGCAATAACTATTCAAGAGTCAATTGACAACTCCCATAAAATAAGGATAACAAATAATTTCAGCCCAGGAAAAATTCGAACATTTGGCCCAACACAAGTGCCTACAGAAGAATTTTTCGTTTTAGGCGACAATCGAGACAACAGCGCAGACAGTCGCGTTTATAGCTTTATACCTCGCGGGGAATTGATTGGGCGTTCTAGTTCTGTCATCTTTTCTCTGGATAATGAAAATTACTATTTTCCAAGAGCGAAAAGATTTTTTTCTAAATTAGACTAACACAACTTTCTTTTAGTAGAACCAAACCTTGGTTATGGCAGAAATTTTTCTGAGCTCAGTAAAAAAAAATTACAGAAGAAACCTGGCGGTTGAACTGACAAATAATCATTTGAAAGTAGATATTTCTGAATATAGGCATCCTGCCCGCTCGATACTTAAACGGACAGAGCTTTATTTACGAGTTATATTACTACCCGCGGCACTCATGCTTGCGGCTTTGCCACAAAAAAATATAGCTGCTGACTACTACATCCCTCCGACGAAAAGCCAGCCGAAAATTGACGGAATCCTTGATAGAAACGAATGGGTCGATGCCAGTGAAGTGCTTGTTAATATCGAAACAGACCCCGCTGATAGCGTAAAAAGTGACGTAAAAACCAGAGCGTTTCTTATGGAAAACGGCGAGACTCTATTTGTCGCGTTTATTGCTCACGATAAAAATCCTGACCAAATTAGGGCTTTTTACAGAGACAGAGATCTCCTTTGGAGCGACGATCATGTTGGGGTTTCACTTGACACGTTCAACGATGAAAGGCGAGCATATGAATTCTGGGTAAATCCTCTGGGTGTCCAAGCCGATGGTACTTATGACGATATAAATCAAAGAAGCGACTCATCTTGGAATGCTATTTGGCAAAGTGCAGGGAAAATCACCGCTAATGGATACATAGTTGAAATAGCCATTCCTTTTAAACAATTACGGTTTTCTACAAGCAAAAAAAAACAACAATGGGGGCTTGAACTTATAAGGCGATATCCACGTGACCGCAATATACGAATTGCTAATTCGGTAATTAACAGGGATGTGTCATGCCGATTATGCCAGTTCTCTAAGGCAGAGGGGATGAAGGACATTAGGGCAGGCCGGAACTTAGAGTTAATACCCTCTTTCACAGCGAACTCAATTAGGCGTCGAAATCTAAATTTGGATACTTGGCAGAATGATGGAGTGAGATCTGATACCGGAGCCGATCTGAGATGGGGCATCAGTCAAGATGTGTATTTAAACGCGACACTGAATCCAGACTTTTCTCAAGTAGAGGCGGATAGCGTTCAGCTTGATACTAACAATACTTTTAGTCTCTATTTCCCTGAACGTCGAACTTTTTTTTTGGACGGTGCAGACTACTTCACTACTTTTGAAAACCTGGTTTACACTCGCAACATTTCCAACCCGAACTTCGGTGCGAAAATAACAGGCAAAAAAAATGCTCATTCCTATGCCCTCCTAGCGGCTAATGATGATAAAACCCAATTTATTTCACCAACAAGCTTATCTTCATCGGTTACCAGATTGCGCAACAGATCAGGTAATGATCTTTCAAGTAATATAGCGATCGGTCGGTACCGACTAGATATTTTTAAAAATTCAAGTATTGGAGCGTTGATTACTGACCGAAGGAGTAAATCCGCAGGAATTAACTATAAAAATACTGTCAAAAGTCTTGACGCAGTCCTGCGGCCAACAAATAGCGATACAGTCACAATCCAAATGATGAACTCTTCCAGTGATAACCCGCTGCAGCTACAAACAAATCAAATACTCACGGGCGAGCAGTCTGGAAATGCTCAACGAATAGAATATCGACATGTCGACAGAGTTTGGGACTGGCGAATAGGATTAGATAATTTCAGCGAAGGCTTTCGCGCAGACTTAGGGTTCGTAAATCGTGTCGATTACAAATACTTTGTTACAACAATTGGCAGAAGCTGGCGTTCAAGTGGAGAAAAGCTCTTTAACCGCATTAGGTTTGCCGTCGATTACGATAGAACTGAAAATCAAGCAGGTTTAGAACTTGAGGAAGAGCTTGAATTTTTCATTAATATGAATGGGCCCTCTCAATCATATTTAAATGGGTTGTTCGGTGGAAGCAAAACGTATTGGAATGGGCAAGTTTATAACGAACAATTTAATCAAATTTCAATGGGGTTCTCTCCAAAAGCTGCCTTTAAGCTGGGCATGTATCTCCGACTAGAAGATGTCGTCGATTTTCGTAACTCAAGGCTGGGCCGATCACTCCGATTCGGACCAGAGGTCCGATTACAACTTGGACAGCATATTCAAATAAACCTCGATTTTACAAAACAGAAGTTTAAAGTTGCGGGTGGACAACTATTTGAGGCAAAGTTAACTGACCTCCGAGCGACATATCAGTTTTCACCTCAAAGCTATGTACGCTTTACGATTCAGAATAATGATCGTTCTCGCGATCCTGATCTTTACATAAAGCCAGTGAGCAAAAGAGACAACGACCTGTCAATGCAATTGCTTTATAGCTACCGATATAATGCCGCAACACGCTTTTTTATCGGTTACTCTGACATCGGCTACCAAGATGAAAATATTCAGCAAATCTACTCAACTAATCAGGCCTTTTTTGCAAAGTTTACCTATGCCTTTCAATACTAACTAGCAAGTTAATGCTCCGGTCAATAATAAAATTCTCCATAACCTATCCATAGAATGGACAACTAGGTAAAATATTCATATCGTCTGCTAGCCGGGATCAATTACACGAAAATGAATCACCGAACTTCTCTGTATCAAAAACATCTTGAATCTAATGCGAAAATCGTTAACTTCTCAGGATGGGATATGCCGATCCATTATGGCTCCCAGGTTGAGGAGCATAATTGTGTAAGAACTGCAGCTGGAGTTTTTGACGTCTCGCACATGACAGTGATAGATGTTGATGGAGAAGACGCCACAGCTTACCTGCAGAGGCTTCTAGCAAATAATGTTGCTAAGCTGAAGGTTCTCGGAGCGGCGCTTTATTCAGCGATGCTCGATGAAAATGGCGGGGTGCTTGACGATCTTATCGTTTACAAAACAACGTCCGGCTATCGTCTGGTAGTAAATTGCGCAACTCGAGTAAAGGACCTCAAATGGATGGCAAAGCACGCTTCGGGGTTTTCGATATCAGTACAAGAAAGACCTAACTTGAGTATCCTTGCGGTGCATGGCCCCCTCGCTATTTCAATCGTTTGTAAAATATTAGAGAAAAATGAATTTTTGGGAAATGACTCTGGAGAAAAAGTCCGAACTCTAAAAAACTTTCAAAGTATTAAACTAAATGATTGGTTTGTAGCTCGCACTGGTTATACAGGAGAACTGGGGCTTGAGGTTATCCTACCATCAGAGCAAGCTCCTAGTTTCTGGGACGCCTTATTGGACGAAGAAGTGAAGCCCGTGGGCCTCGGCGCCAGAGATACACTTCGTTTAGAGGCTGGCATGAATCTTTATGGGAACGATATGGATGAAAACACGTCTCCGCTCTCAGCTAATATGAATCGAACAATTGCTTGGGAACCCGATGATCGCGAATTTATCGGTCGCGACGCGCTGAAGAATCATCAGCTTGAGCAAAAGGCCGGAAATCTCGCTGTACTCGTTGGTTTAGTGATGGAGGCTAGAGGCGTTCTCAGAAACGGACAGAAAATAATATGCACTGAGCTCTCGGGAGAAATTGCAGAAGGCTTTATAACGAGTGGCTCCTTTTCACCGACATTGAAGCATTCAATCGCTTTAGCTAGAATTCCCGCTAATACAGAAAGCTGCCAGGTTTTGATCAGAGATAATCTGATACCTTTAAGAATCGTTGAACCAGGATTCGTACGGTTTGGGAAAAAAATATTCACATGACAAATTATTTTAGCAACCACTTATAGAACTAGTTAAATTTCGAGGAAGAATCAGTGACTTCATACCCAGAAAATCTTAAGTATATGCGCTCACATGAATGGGTGAGAGTGGAATCGAACGGGGAGGCGGTGGTTGGCATCAGTGATCACGCCCAAGCAGCGCTCGGTGACATCGTCTTTGTTGAACTCCCAGAGGTAGGCACTATTGTCCACCTTAGAAATGAAATTGCTGTAGTTGAATCCGTTAAAGCAGCTTCTGACGTTTATAGTCCTGTGTCCGGCGAAATAACAGCTATTAATGAAGAGCTTCTGGAAACACCCGAGATGGTTAATAAAGTTCCCTATGATGGAGGCTGGTTTTACAGAATTCAGCTCAGCGACGAAACTGAACTTGACGATTTGATGGACGCTGAAACTTATTCAGACTTCTGTGATGAAAATTAGGATCAATCCAGGGAAAAAATTCTGTTCTAAAATTATTATCGGTATGTTGTGCTTATGATTCTTAAATTGCATGTGCGACCCGCTTTATGAGGAAAATAATGCAAGATCAACTTAGTCCTCAGTTTGTCAACACCATTCAAGATACGCTTTCCGAAATGGATAACGGCAAAGAATTTGTCGCGCGCCATATCGGCCCTTCAGAAGCGCAATTGTCAATCATGCTGGATGAAATCGGAGTTGAGTCGCTAGCGGCTCTAATAGAAACAACAGTTCCGAGGTCAATTGCTAATCTCAAGCCTTTGAATTTAGGTCCCCCGAGGAGCGAATCTGATGCCCTAGAGGATTTACGGACACTTGCAAAAAAAAACCAACTTTACAGATCTTTTATTGGTATGGGTTATTACGATACACATACCCCCAATGTTATCCTAAGGAATGTTCTTCAGAATCCGAGCTGGTATACGGCTTATACGCCCTACCAACCTGAAATTTCTCAGGGACGACTTGAGAGCCTATTAAACTTCCAGCAAATGATCCTCGATCTGACTGGGATGGATCTTGCAAATGCCTCTCTATTAGACGAAGCGACGGCTTGTGCTGAGGCGATGTCCTTAGCCAAAAGGGTATCCAAAAACAAAATCGCAAACACCTTTTTTATCGAACAACACTGTTTTCCTCAAACCATTGATGTTCTTAAAACTCGAGCAGATTGCTTTGGCTTCGATATTGTTATCGGAACCAGGGAATCCATACCCACCGAAGGTATTTTTGGAGCACTTTTACAGTACCCAGACACGCTCGGAAACGTCGCAGACTTATCAGACAGCATTAAACAATTACATTCTCAAAACGCGATTGCAATCGTAGCCGCTGACTTATTGAGTTTAGCCCTATTAAAGCCACCCGGAGAAATGGGTGCTGATGTTGTAACTGGCACTTCTCAACGCTTTGGCGTTCCAATGGGATATGGAGGGCCACACGCAGCCTACTTTGCCACAAAAGAAGAATTTAAAAGGTCAGTACCTGGACGAATCATTGGCGTTTCAATCGACAGGCGTGGGCGCCAATCTTTTAGAATGGCTCTTCAAACACGAGAGCAACATATCCGAAGAGAAAAAGCTAACAGTAATATCTGCACTGCACAGGTCCTACTTGCCAATATATCAGCCATGTATGCAATGTATCACGGCCCAAAAGGCTTGAAAGACATCGCTAAAAGAATACATAGACTTACTTCAATACTGTCTAATGGCTTAAAAAATAATATAAAAGTTATTAATTCAAACTTCTTTGACACGATAACTATCGAGGTTAGAAAAAGTACAGGCAATGAAATTAGGGCGCGAGCGAAGCAAGCAGAGGTTAATCTGCGCTTCGATCGGCTCGAATCTGATACACATATCAGCCTTAGTCTTGATGAATGCACGAAACCTTCTGACATTAAGATGCTTTGGCATATCCTTCTTGGTGACGCGGCCAAAAATTTATCCGTTGAAGAGCAGGACGCCGCAATTATTGACGGCATTGCAACAGAACACTTGCCACCCAGCTTGATTAGAAATAGCCCTTTCTTGACTCACCCAAATTTCAACAGCTATCACAGTGAAACTGAGATGATGCGATATCTTAAGCGCCTCGAAGACAAAGACATCTCACTCACGCATTCGATGATTCCCCTGGGCTCGTGCACGATGAAACTTAACGCTGCTTCGGAGATGATTCCTATCAGCTGGCCCGAATTTGCTTATCCACATCCGTTTACACCTGTAGATCAGATGACAGGCTATATCGAGATGATAGAGTCGCTAGAAAAAATGCTAGAAACGATAACGGGTTTTGACTCAGTAAGTATGCAACCGAATTCTGGGGCACAAGGCGAATATGCAGGCCTTCTAGCTATCAAGAAATACCACTCGAGCCGCGGAGAAACAAAGCGCAATATATGCTTAATACCCACCTCAGCACACGGCACCAATCCAGCAAGTGCCCAAATGATCGGTATGAAGGTTGTGCTGGTGGCGTGCGACTCAGAAGGGAATATCGACATAGCTGATTTTAAAGAGAAAATAACCGCAAACAGTGAAAATATTGCAGCCTTGATGATTACTTACCCATCGACCCATGGCGTCTACGAAGAATCCGTTAAGTCGATCTGTCAAACCGTACATGATCACGGTGGCCAAGTTTATATGGATGGCGCAAACCTAAATGCGCAAGTCGGTGTTACTAAGCCTGCAGACATTGGCGCAGACGTTTCCCATATGAATCTTCACAAAACATTCTGTATTCCACATGGTGGTGGGGGTCCGGGGATGGGGCCCATCGGAGTGAAAAAACATCTCGCCCCCCATGTTTCAGGACACAGGGTTATTAATATCAAGGGCGACGCCTCGGGAAACGGAGCTGTTTCAGCGGCACCCTGGGGGAGCTCAAGTATTCTCCCAATTTCCTGGATGTATATTGCCATGATGGGTGCCGAAGGCTTAACCAAAGCTACTCAGGTTGCTATTCTAAGCGCGAACTATATTGCTGCCAAACTTGAGCCATATTACCCAATCCTCTATCGAGGACTTAGCGGTAGAGTAGCTCACGAATGCATTATTGATTTAAGACAACTAAAACAGTCCTCAGGCGTAACTGAAGAGGACGTAGCAAAACGTCTAATTGACTTCGGTTTTCATGCGCCCACCATGTCATTCCCCGTCGCTGGTACCTTGATGATAGAGCCCACTGAAAGTGAATCAAAAAAAGAGATTGATCGCTTTGTTACCGCCATGATTAAGATCCGTGAAGAAATTACTCTAATTGAGGATGGACACCTAGACCAGGTTGACAACCCGCTAAAAAATGCTCCTCATACACTTGCTGACATTATGGAAGAACAATGGCCCCATCAATACACAAAGCATCAGGCCGCGTATCCTTTTATTCAATCTCAAGAGGATTTGCCGCCCAAATTCTGGCCAAGCGTAAATAGAATCGATAACGTCTATGGGGATCGTAATCTCTTTTGTGCATGCCCCGAGATAGAGAGCTACGATGAAAATCAATAGATTTTCTTCGCTTATTCAGGCGATTTCTGCGCTCCAGTTCATGTTTGCCGTCCTCTCTACCCAGACGGGACACCATGAATAATGATTGAGTACTCGAGTGAGGTACCTTTCCTTCTAAACTCAGAGAGCGCCTGATACTCGGGGTCGGAATACTAATCCTTAGCAGCCTGCTCAGAAGGAAACTTAAGTAAAATTATTCGTCCTGAAGGCGGGCTAACTCCCTCCAACGTGGTAGGATTATCGTCGTAAGTTATGAATTCAGCGCCAAATTTTTCAAGATCAGAGAGAAACCCTTCTCATACTCTCGATATTGCTCCTCATCGTTTATAATGAGATTTGCGCACAAGAAAACCGGCACATTTGCTATTTTTACTTCAACCTACACTCACGAATTTTAACTGTATTGACACATATTTTATCTAAGAAGAACCTAAAAGAGTCTGCTCAATGCTTAAAAAAAGTACCACCGAAAATTTGTATAGCCAACACATAGCAGCATTGACCGAACGCGCCGATGAGATTTTAGAGACGACTGAAACAGATTCAATTCTTTTGCACAGTGGCTGTGAAAACCATTATTTCGGCGACGACCGGGGCATTCCCTTTCAATCTTACGGACATTTCTGTCATTGGCTTCCCTTAAATGTTCCAAATCAATTTATATGGCTGCGCTCAGGTCATAAACCAACCTATCTTAAAGTGATACCGCTCGATTTCTGGCATGAACATAGCGTTAATTTTCCTGAACTAATTGAAAATATTATCCCAACCCAGTTTTTAATCAAATCTGTGACGTCGGCCGACGAAGCGTTTAGAAGTATAGAGCTTAAAAACTGTGCGTATCTTGGCCCCGACTTAGGCCTCGCCGCAGCCAGCGGAATTGATGAAAAGAATATTAACCCACGGGATATTATTGCCTACTTTGACTTCTATAGAGGAATAAAAACTGAATATGAAATCGAGAACCTAAGAGAAGCAAATCGTATTGCATTACGAGGGCATGAGTCTGCACATCAAGCATTTCTTGATGGCAAGAGCGAGTATGAAATTCACTTTTCTTTTTTAAACGCATGCAATCTATTAGAAAATGAAAGTCCTTACACTAATATTGTCGCTGTAAACCAGAAGGCGGCGATACTTCATTATCAAAATAAACGAAAACAACGACTCAAAAACTCAGATGTCCTATTAATAGATGCGGGGGCTAAGATACAAGGATACGGATCGGATATCACTCGAACTTGGGGCTCACCTGACTGCCCAGTATTATTTAGTGACTTAATAAATTCGATGACAGCGATAAAAACCGAGATTATTTCCAAGGTGCGGCCCAATATTAATTACCAATCTCTACATCAAACTGGTTTAGAATTAATTGCTAAATTACTTAGAGATAGCGAGATTTTTACTGGTAGCCATGAAGAAATAATCGAAAAAAAAATAGCTCACTTATTCATGCCGCATGGCATAGGACACTTATTAGGGGTTCAAGTACATGACGTTGCAGGCCATCAACAAGACGAGAAGGGCACTATTTTAAAACCACCAACAGATTCGCCTGCGCTCCGTTGTACACGGAATCTTGTACCCAACATGACATTCACTATCGAACCCGGTTTGTATTTTATTCCCATCCTTCTAGAGCAGGAAAGAGGAACCGAGCGGGGCAAAAATATTAACTGGACTCTGACAAATGAGCTTACGCCTTTCGGCGGAATACGTATCGAAGACAACATCAGGGTGACGGAAAAAAGTTTTGAAAATTTAACAGCTTAACTCTTCGATCGAAAACTAAAAAACCTCATAGATTATATTCAGGGTTTTTAACGTCGATGAGACAACATCCGACCTTTCCCGCACAAACGCTTTGCCATTTTCTCCCATTTCAGCGCATACGGATGCATCACTCAAAAGCTCTAAAAAAGCTAATCCTAGCTCTTCGGAGTTATTGACCGTTCGTAATGCAGATGCACTCTCTAATTCCGAGCATATATCCGAAAAATTATATTGAGACGGCCCAACCAAAACTGGCAATCCTAGAGAAGCTGGTTCTATAACATTTTGACAACCCGTATCTACTAAACTGCCACCGACAAAAGCCACGTCTGCTGAACGATAATAAGCCATCAACTCACCCATAGTATCACCCAAATAAACCTGAATCGGATTAGCTAATTCTTTGTCTTCACTTCGACGCGAGAATTCAAATCCTAAATCAGAAACCAGCTTAGCAACATCCTCAAACCGTTCTGGATGCCTCGGTACTATTATTAGCACCACAGACGGCATTTTTTCTAAAACAAAACGAAAAGCATTAAGAACCTTTTCTTCCTCTCCCTCCCTAGTGCTTGCAGCGATAAGTACAGGTTGCCTCGTATTTTTAAAACCACTAAGCCCCGATAGAATTTTCTTATTTGAATAAAGGTGGTTTAGATCAAATTTTAGATTGCCAATGACATGGATCTTATCAACATCAGCACTTAAAGAAATAAAGTTATTAGCATCAGATTCATTTTGGGTAATAAATAGATCTATGTCTTTAAGCATCGGCTCTACGACCCAATTCCATTTCTTATATTTCTCATAAGACCTATCAGATAGCCGACCATTGACAATTGCGACTTTGACTCCTTTCTTCGCGCAGATGTGAATCATATTTGGCCACAGTTCCGTTTCCATCAAGAGTAAAATGCTCGGTTCAAATTTCTTTAAAAATCTCGTTATTGCCCCATATGTGTCGTAAGGTGCATAAAAATGAATCACTCGCTCTCCAAATAGTAAGTTAACGTGATCCGAACCTGTGAGTGTTGTTGTTGTAATAATGATTTGTTGATGGGGGTTAAATCGAAGTAGTTCGTTAACCAAGCCAGAAGCGGCTCCAACCTCTCCGACTGAAACCGCATGGATCCAAATTGGCTTTTTTACAGTGCTGGCGTGCACTAGGGGAGGCTGCATAGCATAACGTTCAAAAATACGTTTTCTATAAATTGGGGTTTTAATTGAGCGTAGTAAAAGCCTCGCAACTATAAAAGGCTGAATAAAGCTAACTACAAATATATAAAAAACACGATTCATAAATATATAGACCTGAAAGAAATTGTCTTGCCAATTTCACAGCTCCGTCGACACGATAATGGCAGGAGCTTTTTTAACATCGACATTCCTGATCGTGCACGCTTGTAAAATATGGCTAATAGGAATAGGAAAACTGCGCTATGATAGAAAAGTTTCTGAAACTATACTAGGACAGTAAGAACAAATAAAAAACCATAATACAGGAAGTTTTATCCAAACTTGAAGCAAAGAATGAAATCCTATTATTCATGTGACATAGTTCTTTTTGGTGGCGGCATAGCAGGGCTATGGCTTCTTCACCGACTTCGTCAAACTGGCTATAACGCGGTTTTGTTAGAGGCTTCTAAACTAGGGTCTGAGCAAACATTTCGCTCTCAAGGAATCATTCACGGGGGATTGAAATATTCGCTTAGCGGATCTTTGAGTAATGCTGAAAACAACATTGCTAGAATGCCAGAGCGATGGCGGGCTTGCTTTAGAGGGCAAGGGGAGATTGACCTGTCAGATAGTCTAATTTCTAGCGCTAGATATTACATGTGGTCAAATTCCGGCGTTCGCGCGAAACTAAAAGCTTATCTAGGGAGTAAGAGTCTTGCCGGACGAATTTCAATCGTTGAAAAATCAAACTATCCCAAACTCTTCAACGGTAGCGCCATTAGTGGAACGCTCTATCAGCTGCCCGATTTTACAATCGACACTGAGTCGGTCGTTCGATTGCTCTCTAGCCAAATGCAAGAATATATTTATTCTATTGAAAATTCATCGACGCACTTTGAACTCAATAAAAAAGGCGAGATTGATAATTTGATAATAGACCATGACAACTCACCTTCGGATCAAGTCACTCTAAAAATTAAGGCTCAAAGGTTTATTTTCGCAGCAGGGCTAGGCAACGAAAAGCTTATCAGTTCCGCTGGGTTAAGAAAGCCTGTGGCACAACGGCGGCCACTTCAAATGGTATATCTCAGCAAACCGGGACTTCCCGACGCATATGTACATATTATTGGAAACAACCCAAGCTTAAATCCTCAATTAACTATAACCACACACGAGGGCGCCGACGGTGAGGTGGTGTGGTACCTTGGAGGTGAAGTGGCTGAGAATGGCGTCAAAAAGACTTCAGGAATACTCATTGATGAGACAAGAGCACTTTTAAA
>PAEL01000046.1 GCA_002700775.1 Gammaproteobacteria bacterium
GAATATTTCGGAAATGTACTCGCCGGTCACTACAGGTCTGGCTAACGCGAAACAAGATCCTTGTTCCGTTGCAAATGCGGGTAATATTTCTGCGACCCTTAAGGGTCTTTGCGAATCTACAGGGATGCTTGGAGCACAAGTAGGCGTCCTTCAAGATATCGTAGCGGGACAGATTAACACGTTAAATGGCAGTGACCCCGTAAGACCTCCTAATGCTGAGGACGCGGAAACTCTTACCGCTGGCTTCGTTTGGACGCCTGAGGTTGATTTTCTTAACAATGTAACACTGTCTGTTGATTACTATGATATCGATATTAAAGACACTATCGGTAGCTTCTCCGCTCAACAGACCTTGGATCAATGTTACACGTCCGGTATTGCGGCAGCATGTGCGAATGTTGTCCGAGTGGATGGCGATCTAACAAGCCCTGCATCAGGAATCCGACTATACACAACGAACTTGAAATCCTCGCAGGCTGAGGGTATCGAAGTTGGATTCGGGTTTGGTTATGACTTAGGTGACATGGGTGACTTGCAATTCTCGGGCATGATCAATAAGTATCTGACTCAAGAGAGCCAGAGCGATGCATTGACACCAGTGATTGATTGTTTGGCTGGTTACAGCAATGATTGTGCGCCGCTTTCTGAGACAACTTGGACTCAGCGGACTACGTGGAGCCGAGATGATATTTCAGCATCGTTATTATGGCGTCACACGGATTCTATAAGTGCAAACCCAACTTTTGCGAGTGGCGTTTATTCTGGATTCCGTACGATAGATAGCTATAACTACCTTGATTTGAATATTGGTTACAGCGTTTGGGATGATCGAATCCGATTGAGCCTAACGGTTGACAATATTACTGACGAGAAGCCGCCTATTGTGGGTAACGAAGCAGGAGGTACTTCTTGGAACCAAGGTAATACTTTCCCAGTGAACTATGACATTTATGGTCGAATGTACACTGCAGGACTTCGTTTAAGCTTTTAAGAAGCGAAAAACGTAGGAAAAAGGCGAACATTTGTTCGCCTTTTTTTTGCTTATAGAATTATGTGAGATTGACTCGTGGGTTAAAAACACCTACCATTGTTTTAGCACCAATTTGATCCAGCTTGCGGGGTGCTTTATAAATACCAGCTAAACCGGAAAAGAACTCGAACCCGATTTAGCACAGCTTGATCGGGTTTTTTTTGGGATTGTTTTAAGTAGGCTCCTGGAAAGACGTCAAGGAAGATTAACTATCTGCCGCGTGGAAAAACGGTTGGGCAGGGTAAACTCGAAATAGAGTCAGAGAGGAAAATAAGAAATGAAAAAAGAAACGATAGCGATTCACGCAGGTTACACGACGGATCCAACAACTAAATCTGTTGCTGTGCCCATATATCAGACTGTGGCTTATGAGTTTGATGACGCGCAGCACGGCGCTGATCTGTTTGATCTAGCGGTGCCAGGTAATATTTACAGTCGTATCATGAATCCCACTAATGATGTCCTTGAGCAGCGCCTGGCGGCGATGGAGGGCGGGATTGCGGGCCTGGCCGTTGGCTCGGGAATGGCTGCAATAAATTATGCGATTCTTACCCTTGCAAAGGCGGGAGATAATATTGTTACTACCCCACAACTCTATGGTGGAACTTATACTTTATTTGCGCACATGTTGCCGAGCCAAGGAATTGAGGTGCGTTTTGCCGAAGATGATTCTGCAGAAGCGCTCGAGGCCCTTATTGACGATAATACGAAGGCAGTTTACTGTGAAACGATAGGAAACCCTGCGGGTAACATTGCCGACCTAGAGGCAATTTCTAAAGCCGCTCACCGCCATGGCGTTGCTGTAATCGTTGATAACACAGTGGCTTCGCCTGCTATCTGCAATCCTATAGAGTTTGGTGCTGACATTGTTGTACATTCTTTGACGAAATATATTGGAGGGCATGGCACGTCGATTGGCGGTGTGATTGTTGATTCTGGAAAGTTCCCATGGGCGGACTATAAGCAACGCTATGCGATGCTGAATGAGCCGGAGGCGTCTTATCACGGGGTTGTTTATGCCGAGGCTTTAGGTGAGGCAGCATTTATAGGCCGTGCCCGCACCGTGCCACTCCGTAATACCGGTTCGGCGCTGGCTCCCCTGAATGCTTTCATGCTCCTGCAAGGACTGGAGACTCTTAATCTTCGCATGGAACGCCACTGTGACAATGCACAAAGCGTTGCTGAGTATCTTAAGGCCCATGATAAGGTCGAGTGGGTGAGCTATGCAGGGTTAAAGGACGATGTTAACTATGAGTTGTCAAAAAAATACTGTAATGGAAAGCCGTCTTCACTTTTAACTTTCGGAATCAGGGGAGGTTTTGATTCGGGAGTAAAGTTTTATGATGCGCTGGAAATGATAAAGCGATTAGTAAATATTGGAGATGCAAAGACCCTGGCTTGTCATCCGGCATCCACGACACACCGGCAGCTGACCCCCGAGGAGCAAATCAAAGCAGGGGTGAAACCGGAGACGATTCGCCTTTGCATTGGCATAGAGCATATCGACGACATCGTGGCAGATCTTGAACAGGCGCTTATGAAAGCCTAGGAAATGTTGGTGTTGGAATATGTTTTAAGGCGGCCTTAAGTTGGAGGTTGCCTTAAAGCTATAATTGTGGGGAGTAGACACAGCGATATTATGAAAGTGGTTTCTCTTATAAGTGAGAATGAAATTAAAGTGAGGCCTACGTTCATGGCTTTACAATATTTGCTAGCAATCTCCCTTCTTTTTTGCGATTCAAATTTGGCCGCTGACGCTAGCCTCGAGACCGAGTGGACAATTCAAAGATCTGAGAATGGCATTAAAGTGTATACCCGTCCGGAGCCAAGCTCACAATTTGAAGCCGTTCGCGCAGTAATGATTCTCGAGGATGTCAGATTAAGTTCGCTCGTAGCATTGATCGCTGATACCGAAGCATGTTCGCGGTTGGAAAGCCGCTGCGTGGAATCTGAAACTATTGATGAAATTGATCAAACTGAGAGTATTGTATATCGTTATAATAACATGCCTTTTCCTGTGAGGGATCGCGACATGGTGCTCCGGCTGAAATGGTATCAGCAATCAGATTCACGCAGTGTAAATTTGGTGATCTCAAATGTCACTGGGTTCTTGCCCGAAAAAAAGAGACGGGTCCGGATGCCGAAGGTTAATTTAGGTTGGAAATTCGTGCCTTTGCCAGACGGTTCTGTCGAGGTTTCGAGCGAAGGACACATCGAGCCCGGCGCTAACCTGCCCGCTTGGTTACTCAACCAATTTTTAGTGTCGGCTCCTTTCAAGACTATGGAAGCGGTAGCTAGCATCGTGCGGGAGCCTCTTTACAGAGATGCTGAACTGAGTTTTATAAAAGAAGTCACCCCATAAGATGACTGTTATTTTTAATGTCTAATGCTAGGTACCGTTTAGTTTGAAAAACTTTGCAGAGATCAAGGACCGTGCTGAATACCGGAAGGGCGGTATTGAAAAGTTGAGCGCGTTAATGCCGAGAGTCGCTTCTAAAAAAGAATTAATATCACTCGGTGATGACAGGTATTTGGCAATGATGACAAAATCAATCAACCAGGCTGGGTTTAGTTGGAAGGTGATTGAAAAAAAATGGCCGGAATTTGAGGAAGCTTTTCTGGGGTTTGACACATTTAAGTTAAGTTATTTATCTCCGGAGCAGTGGGAGGCCTTCACTAACGATCGCCGTGTTGTACGGAATTGGCAAAAAATTAAGGCGTTACAGGATAACGTATTTTTTGTTCGCGAAGAATCACGCCGGCATGACGGGTTTGGGAATTTTATCGCGAACTGGCCAGCAGATGATCAGATTGGTTTGATGGCTTATTTAAAAGAGAAAGGATCGCGGCTTGGCGGACAGAGCGCTTTATGGTTCCTAAGAAGAATGGGGAAAGATTGCTTTATTCTGGCGCGGGACGTGGTCGTTTTACTGAGGAGTATTGGGCTGGATATCGCTGAAAATCCGACATCGAAAAGAGATTTAATAAAGATACAGGCGCAGTTCAATGCTTGGCACATCGAAACTGAATTGCCATACAGCCACCTAAGCCGGATTGTTGCGTGCTCGGTGGGAGAGAATCGGTTATGACAACTAAAGACCTCCGAAAATCAGTATGGATAGCTTTCGGCACGGGCGCAGTGGCAATCACTTTGGTCGCTGAGTTTGGAGAATACCTCACGGGCATTCACATCAACATGATATTGCGAATTTCAATAGTGCTCGGTTTAACATTGGGGATGTGGGTCCTCGCTGGGACTTGGATGTTGATCAACAATTTAGGGGAGGAGCGTTCTTTGTCCGGGTACTCTCAGGTTACTCAAAACAAGGAGGTCGGAGCACAGCAAAAAGAAGATACAAACACCGGCTCAGATGTTTAATTGTTAGCTAGCGAGTCCTGCACACGAGCTCCTCGTAGTATGTTAACCATCCCATAGTTGCCCTCGTGACAGGCATACTCATAGAGCTGACCCGCAACTTTTGTCATAGGAACTATCGCGCTAAACTTTGCTGTGTAAGTTGCTGGATCATCGACTGTGAACTCATAGTTGACGGTATCAGGAGAGACTCGCGTAAATCGTTCGGTTAAGATTTTTTCACTTGACGTGCCACTCGAACCAAAGCTTGCTGTGAGTCCGTTAAAATTTTTGGTGATCACAATAAGAGATTCTCCCTCCCAGTACCCTCTTGAATCGCCAGTCCAAAGTGTAACAGTATCATCTAGGCCAATGATTGATGCTTCATCGTCGAATAATTTGACGACTCGAGCGTCGTGAATCATTTCGGTTAACAAGACGACATGTGTTTTGTGTTGGACAATTTGAACATTGTTGTTATAGAGCGAGGGTATAAAGGGCGGCCCTGCATTAAAGCCTACAATGCACCTTTCTGAGAGGCCGCGATCCTCCGGACCGTCGGTGCCGATTCCGCCTGCTGCGATACGGACGGGCCTTGATTCTCCGGTGGTATCGCCTCCATACATTCCTTGATTGCGGATGGCGCCAGGCGCAAATGCAGGTAATTTTCCATTCATTGGGTCGATTATATGTGAAGTTCGGATGTCACCACCGATCCCAGCATTCTCGATCCAGAAGTCATTGTAGCTCTCGTCAACACCCTCGATGGGCAAAGCAGAATCTGTCCGTTCGTCAAAATTGGCGCGGGCTAATTGTGCTCTTGATATTTCTTCATCGCTTAAAAACTGACGGTCACCGAATTTGGCGGGACGTTCCATAGGAGTGTTTGAGGAAAAATTCCAAACGCCCTCAATATTGGGCTGTCCCCACTGGGTGCGCGGCGCAGCATAGTCATCTGCAAAGGTACCGCTTGATAAAAAAATTGCTACGGCTGAAGCTAAGACTTTATTTTTATAATCGGTAGCGTTCATCTACAAGTCCGTCCCACTGATAGGTTAGAAAGAAATTTATTGCGCCAATTAACCGCCTTCCATTTCGGCACGGCGAGCGCCCGCAAGAATACCAGGCATCGCATAGTTTCCCTCGTGACAAGCGTACTCGTACACAGGTCCCTCTGTCGAGTGATAGCTTAGCTCTGCGGTCCAAGGTTGGCTGTATAAATTATCGTCCTCGACTATAAACTGATAGACAATTTCTGAGCTCGAGTGTCGTTCAAATCGCTCCATAATTCGACCATTGTTACTAATAGGCACGGAACTATTTTCCATTTGCAGTGGCTTAATATTTGTTGTTTCTACGACCAAGACATTGTCCTCATACCAACCAACAGAGTCTCCAAACCATTGACTCAAAACATCCGGACGTCGATTAGCCCTAGCCTCCTCGGCAGAGTCATAAGTTGGGATAATCCGAGCGTCATGAGCCATCTCCACAAGAATCACCACATAGTCTTCGGTCTGGGTGAACTGATAGGTGCTGTTGTATAAAGTGCCCATCATTCCGGGCCCGGCGGTGTTTCCAAATCCAATCAAACAACGCTCGGCAAGGGGCAGTGCTTCAGGACCAGAACTGTCTCCTATTCCGGTCAGGTATCGGTAACCAAAATTTTTATTCTCGAAGGTGATCTTGGGGTTTTCAAGCCGAGGTACTCGTCCGTTGGGTGGGTCAATGATGTAAGAGGTTCTGAACTCACCTTTTACTCGTGCCAGAGCAGAGCCCGGGTCTACCCAAAATGAATTGTATGCAGCGAGTCCAAAGTCACGACTGCCGACGGGAGGCGCTCCTGTCTCCGCGTCAATTGGAAGGTTTGCATCAAACTCACCGGGAGCAACGCCAGCGATTGGTGTGCCCGCCGCTATTTTTTTTGCGTCCTCTTCAGAGACGACGAGAGTCTCTAGTCCTTGAGGCCGGGCCATGCTCGTCAAGGAGGCATTTGTCCAGGTTCCAGTTAGTTGTGGCCGCACTGTCTCTGCAGACACAAGTGCGTACGGAAGACAAAAAGCAGCACTGGTGAGAAGTGTGAGCAAACATTTTTTACATAGAGTAGGCACGGGTTATCTCCCTGAAATATATAATGTAATTTATTTTCCGATAAGGTAACGTACCGAATGTATCGAGATAGCGCAGGTTTGTAAAGACAGTCGCTTTATATTGTGTGTCTATAATGGCATAACATTTTTCTTTGGGTGAGTTGTATTGCTGGTTTGGTTAGAAAGTTCATCGGTAGCCAGTTGGGTTAGTCTTTCACTTTGGGCCTATCCGGCATTACTCACGGTGCATATTTTTGGGCTTGCTTTAGTGGTTGGTCTTTATGCTTTGCGAGACTTTCGACTTATTGGTTTTTTCGCTGGCACAAATGCATCGCTATTCGAAGGCACAAACTTGCTGTCTTCGTTCGGTATCGCAATCAACCTTGTCTCTGGGTTTTTATTGTTTTCTTCTCAGGCAACATTCTTAATTTCAAGCATCCCATTTTTGGTTAAAATTTCGTGTGTCGCACTGGGGCTGGCGTGTTCAGGCGTAATAGGTGTGCGACAAAAAAATGGTTTGAACATGCCTCGGTACTATCCAGCAGCGTCGCTTTTTTTCTGGGCGACAGCAATAATTTCGGGACGTTTAATAGCCTACTTCTAGATTTCTGTCGGAGAGTTTTGGGATGCTTGAAATTATAGCGGAGGAAATTTTTGGGACCCCCCTCAACCAATGGGTAGTTGGAACTTATTGGTTGTGGCCGCTTCTCGAGATAATACATTTTATAGGATTATCTTTACTTATCGGCGGTTTAATTGTCGTAGACCTATCGTTGGTCGGCGTGCTGCGGAGTGGTCGGTGGGCCGATTCTCACCGACTATTACCGGCTGTGGTCGTTGGTTTTTTTCTAAATCTAGTAACAGGAGTGTTGTTTTTTGTCGGAGATCCGATGCGCTATTCTGTCAACATCGCCTTTCAGGCAAAAATGATCTTGATTTTGATAGCAGGATTAAATGCCCTTTATTACCACCATCGCCTTATGCCTGTGTTAGCTTTGGACAAAATCGGTCAAAGTTCCATAAAAATTAAAATAGTTGGACTACTCTCCTTAACAACCTGGTTTACTGTTCTGGCCCTCGGCCGTCTAATCCCTTATCTGGGAACTGGCTAATACTTTGATGGGAAGAAACGGACCATAGCCCTAGACGATTCGGCGTCGCAGTCGTAGGCCGACAGCTTGTAACCTGGTGCCGCGGGAATCCAGCGAGTTGTGTAAGAGGTTGGCTCAAGCAAAAACATAGGGTCGCTCACAGTTAAAGTCACGTATAGATCATCGCCATCTCTCCAATATTTTTCTTCTATTACCTTTTGAGAGGAGGACGGGATTCCGTTGTAATCGTCAAAGCCACCAATATCAAAAACAAAGTTGGTCGTTTTTATAAACAGGGCTCCATCCTTGTAATGTCCGACTGAGAAACCTTGAAGGGAAAAGTCCTTCGACGTTGGTTCCCTGCCGTCTAAATAAACTGTGCGCAGTTGATCGTCTTTCTCGTATCTAAACAGTACCCTATCAGGCCACTGTGTCACTTCCATGTGATAGGGGTCGTATTGGATAGCTGGCGAGGATGCCGGCTGGCAGTCATACTTCGGTGCCATTATTTCTTCCCATACTTCTTGGTAGGCCATAGCGCGTTTGTTCAGTTTTGGGAAATTGTCTTCTCCCCAAGGGACAGTTTCACTATTAACGGGTCGAGCTCGGGGAGTGCCATCCCAAACGCCGGTAAGATCCGGCACAACTTGAGCAAACCCAAAGTTTGCAGCGATAGACAACGTCAAAATAGTAAAGATAAATGACTTTCGATAGCGGTTGATTAGATTTTCATTATTCATTTTTTTGGCCTTAGCAATCGCAATATTAATCTGTAATGTTGAGCTTTCATAACGGTGAGTTTGTTCCAGGTTTGGTATCAGCGGACAGGTGTCGGATCTGCAGACCGGCCACCCTGAAGAACAGGGCTCCCGTCGGCGCGCGTTAGCCTTCGGCCGAGCACTCCATGGCTCCCCTCTGCCCGAGAGGATGGCCCAGAGACCCTGATTTCGGTGCCAACCGTTAGAATGTCCGGAGTCCAACCTAAACGTTTCAAACTGACCGGAGCCGCCATTTCAACCTGCCATTCGATGGACTGTCCATTCTCGTCCTCGACGAGAACAAAGAGAGCTGCGTGAGGGTTTCGAAAAACAAACTTAGTAACGACCCCGAAAATTTCAACTGGCTTGTCAGCGTCGTAGAAGGGGGTGGCTGAATGATGCGCGATCGTAAGATTTACCGAAATGATTAAAGAGACTACTATGCCACAGCTTAGCAGCGATTTAGAAAGATTCTGAATCATTTTTTTTCCTTGAACTGAAGAAAACAACATTGGTTCTGAATTCCAGAAATTAACGTGGCTGGTCGCGTTTGTAAAGTTTCAAGTATGCTCGATCATCACCCTATCGGTACCGCAGCATGTTTGAGCTCAATTGAGATAGCTTTGTAATTCCCATAAGTTTCATGTCGCGTTCGATTTCGACTTTCATGTTGTTGAGTGCTTTTTCCACGCCAGGTTGACCTGCGGCGGCTAATGCATACAGGTACATTCGCCCCCCAGAACATGCTTTTGCCCCCGCTGCAATTGCTTTCAGTACGTGAGTGCCTCGGCGAATACCGCCATCACAAATAATATCAATTTGGTCACCTACCGCATCTGAGATTTCCGAAATTTGGTCAAACGGGGATCGTGAGCCATCAAGTTGGCGCCCCCCGTGATTCGAAACCATGATGGCATCAGCACCAATATCAACAGCCTTGCGTGCGTCATCGACGCTCATGATACCTTTTAAGCAAAAGGGTCCATTCCATTTTTCCCGAAGTTTCTCTGCGTCATTCCAATTCATCGATTGATCAAGCATGGATCCAAAATAGTCACCGATAGAAACTGCGACATTGGATCCTTGTTCCACATAATCTTTGAGCTCAGCAAGCTCAAATTTATCTTTAAAAAAATAATTCATTGCCCATCTAGGGTGTGCGGCAAAACTTGCTAAGCTTCGTAAAGTCAGACGAGGGGGAGAAGTGAATCCTGTGAGTAGATCACGCTCTCGATTTCCTCCGGTAATAGTATCGACAGTCAGAGCGAGAGCATTGAACTTGGCCTCCTTTGCGCGTTCGACCATAGCATCATTAAGTCCTCGGTCTTTGTGGAAATAGAATTGGAATAGCTTGGGGGTGGATATCATCTCGCCGATTTCACGCAGCTTTACTGTCCCTAATGCCGAGACGCCAAACATCGTCCCAAATTTTTCTGCTGCTCTGGCAACAGCTCTCTCGCCATCATGGTGAAATAACCGTTGCAGGGCGGTAGGAGAGCAGAAGAGAGGCATGGCTAACTTTTGACCCATGATGGTCACGGACATATCGATTTCTTCTACACCCGCGAGAACGTTCGGGACGAGGTCACAGGAGTCATACGATGAGGTATTTCGTCGGTATGTGGTTTCGTCATCTGCAGCCCCATCAATATAATGGAAAATTGGTCCGGGTAATCGCTGTTTTGCAAGAAGCCTGAGGTCTTCAACATTATTACAGCGCGCAAGTGTTTTAAGCATTTTTGTCTCATTTTTCTCTAGGTTGTTGACCTATCATAGTAAAGATTCCAGTGTGCTCATAATGGTTTTTTGATAGGGTAACTTAGTAAGAGTTAAAAATGAGCAGGTTAAGAAAGTTTTGACTATCTCTGGGTGAGTTTTCGTCGGTCGGTGGTGGGCTTCATTCTGGACGGCTGAACTAAAGAAACTCACGTTTAAAAATTAGATTTCATAGACAAGAGAACTGATTAAATATGGTTCAACAGTACGCTCAGACTCTAAGCCGGCAATTTGCAAGGATCTTAACGGTGCTGCTGTGCCTAGGATTGATTCCTGTGGCGGCGGTCTTCACAGCGGCAATAAAGGCAAGAGGCGGTGACGGACCAAAGTATGTCTTTTCCGGTGGGCCGCTAGAGAGCGGTGAAATTCATCAGGGAGCTGAGCCGAATTGGGAATTTGTGAAGGATGTCTCCACATTAGAGATGCAACTCGTGGAACCACCATTATCTCGACGCGTTTGGGTGGCAGAGTATGACGGTAAGCTTTACGTTTGGTCGGGGTATATGGGAACTACGGTCGGACGGTTATGGAAAAAATGGCCGGTTCAAGCTGAGCGTAACAATTTAGCGGTTATACGAGTAGACGGTATTCGTTATGAAAGACAGCTAAATAGGATAAAGTCTGGCGAAATTCTTGATGGGCTAAGTCAGATTATCAGGGCTAAATATCCATCTCAGATGTCGAGGGAGGCTGTTGAGGCTGGAGAGGTTTGGGTCTTTGAGTTGAGCGCACGGGATTGAATCTAAAAGAGAATGGTCATGAGAAATTTTTATAAAGTTGTTGTCGTCATGGTCGTGGTAACAATCCTGATTGTTTTGTACGTGCCGGGTGCAGATGATTACGTCGAGTTAACGTTTCAGCAATACTTAGGCCGAGCCGCAAGATAAAATCCTTTTCGCTATGCTTTTTCGAAATTATTGATTAGAGAGTAATGTCTTGACAACCTTTTGAGAGACATTTAATGCCTTGTCAGCTTAGATTCGTTATACTGAAGTCTATCCCGTTGAAAGGAAAAATTATGTCTAAGCAAATTCAAGTTACCTACGAGCTGAAGGTGCTCAATGGGAAGGCCGAGGAACTGCGAAGGATAGCCAAAGAGATGGTTGCGTTTAATAGGCAAGGCGAGCCGGGGACTATTGTTTACAATGTATATATGAATGAAGAAGAGACTAAGTTTACTTTTTTAGAAACCTTCGCAGAATCAGATTCTGGTCTTTTTCATGCAGATAGGTTTGCGAAAGGCAGTTTCATTTCGCAGATTTTGGAGAGAACAGACGGGGGGAGATTGTGTTTGTATGGCGATGTCTCCAAAGAATTTAGGTCTTGGGGCGTTGAAGCTGGATTTGAGATAGAATACTTCGATTACATTGACGGGTACGTCCGTTGAAGTATGGGATTGTGTTTAGGTCGCCGTCCGTCAAATAAATTAAAAAGAGAGATCAAATAAATGGAAGACAAAGAAAGTTCAACTGGTGCATCAATTTTTCTTTATACAGCCGTGATAGGGATCGCTGTGGTAGTCAGTATTGTGGCAAGCTGGTTGCTATAAATATATCTTTATCTCCGTTGCTCTACTCCGAAAAGCATAGAACTCGGCCTGCTTAAATTCAAAGTGAGATGGCCTTTATAGTTTGCGATGCTGATGTAGCGATCGATAAAATGCGCTCTATTATCTGAATAGGGTCCAATATCTGACAAGTAAGACTCCTTTCTACGCCGAAAACGCAGTATAGGCTACGCCTCTTTATTACAGTTACTCTGCAGAGGCCTGCGTGTAGTCACCCATCTGGCTTTATCATGCATATCGTGTTTGTTGTTTTTTTAGTTATCTC
>PAEL01000047.1 GCA_002700775.1 Gammaproteobacteria bacterium
GAATATTTAGGCTGGTTTTCTCAAGATCTGTCATTGAACGCCTCTGTCGCGGAATTGAACTAACTTTTTCCCTTTACAGGTAAAAAAGGTTTGCTAAACCCAAAAAAGTGAAAAATCCAACAGAATCGGTTACCGTAGTGAGTACTACCGATCCGGCAAGGGCAGGATCAATTTTGAGCTTATCAAGCGCTAGCGGAAGATATGCACCTGCCAGAGCTGCAGAAATAATATTTACAGCCAGAGCACACGCTATAATCATGCTTAGATCGGCGTCTCTATACCAAAAGTAAGTGATTCCGCCTATTACCGTAGCCCATATGCTTCCATTTACGCTTGCGGCGCCAAGTTCTCTTATCATCAACCAACGCTGGTTTCGCAATGTTAAATGACCCAACGCTAAGCTGCGAATCATGAGCGTTAATGTTTGAGATCCGGCCACACCTCCCATGTTAGCAACGATTGGCATTAAAACTGCTAAAGCGACGGCGGAATCTAAAGTATCTTGAAATAAGTAGATTACTGCAGACGCAAAAACAGCTGTTGTTAAATTTACTCCAAGCCATGAAGCCCTCCTTCGAGCCGTTTTGATGACGGGAGCAAACGTATCGTCCTCCTCATCAAGACCTGCCATGCTCATAAGTGAGTGTTCGGTGCTGTCTCGAATTACGTCGACAATGTCATCAATTGTTATCCGTCCAAGTAGTTTATTGTCGCCGCTTATTACTGGTGCTGAGACCCAGTCATATCTCTCAAAAAGCTGTGCGACTTGTTCTGAATTCATATCGACATCAACCCCTTTGACGCCATTCAGCATAAGTTCGCTTGCCAGGGTGTTTGGGTCTGAAACAAGCAAAGTCCGCAGAGGGATGGCTCCCATATACTCGTCTTTGCGATTAACGACGTACAGACTGTCTGTCATTTCGGGGAGTGTATCGTGCCTCCGAAGATATCTAAGTATCAATTCTACTGTATGCGCAGGGCGGACAGTGATGGTGTCAGTATTCATCAGTCCTCCTGCGGTATCTTCATCGTACGAGAGCACTGTTTCAACTCGACTTCGATCTTGCTCATCCATTGCAGATAAGACTTGTGAGGTGATTTTTTGAGGAAGTTGTTGAAGGATATCAACTAAATCATCAGTCGCCAGACCCTCTGTCATCTCGGCGACTTGTTTCGCATTCAGTTCTTTTAGGAATTCGTTTTGAATATCTTCGTTAAGATATTGAAGTACTTCACCTTCTGTATCTTTCTCGATTAATTCCCATAAGACGCTCCTTGTTTTGGGGGGGGAAGACTCGAGTAAATGAGCGATACCTGCTGTTGATAGGCTTCTCATCATTTGCTGCACTTGAAAGAAAGAGCCGGAATCTAGTGCCATGGTTACGGCGAGAGCGGGGTCGTTTTGTATATTCGGTTCTTTAGTTACTGACATTTTCGTGGCTCAGATTTGTGATACGTCGCCCTTCATATTGTATCGGGAATAAGAAAAGTCACCAAAAAGTGTTCAGCTTTTAATAATCAGACCGAAGCTAATATGTTGCCAAAATCAACTAATCTCGATAATCGCTTCGTTGTGAATTCTCAACGAGAGAGAAGTCTACCTTTTTATTGTTCTTATCCCTATAAAATTATGCGCACAAAGGCTCCTTAGTTGTTTTTGGTTATTGGCTTCTGGCCAAAAATAGGACGGTTCGCTGTGTAATGCCTGTTCTTGGTCAAGTCATTATTGTGACATTGTAAAGGTCTTCGTTGTCGAATGTTTGACGTGCCATGAAGCAAAAATCGTCATCGTTTAATAATTTGGCAATTTCAGCAAGTGTATTATCGTGCTGTTTGTCATTCGAGTTCGGCGCCACTAATGCAAAAATTAAATCGACAGGCTGTCCATCGCTCGCTCCAAAGTCTATTGGGTTTTCAAGCGTGATCAATGACCCCGTTATTTTAGTGCACGCTGCAATCTTACAGTGGGGTATGGCTACACCTTTGCCTAAGCTGGTTACGCCGAGACGCTCTCTTTCAACGAAACCGCAAAAAACGGTGTCAACGTCAAGGCTTTTGTTGTCTGTCGCGATAATGTTACTTATCGTGCTTAATAATCTTGTTTTGCTTGTTACGCTTATTTTATTGTGACAACGCTTTGGGGTGAGGATTTCTTCAATAATCATATCCAGGAAAACCTTTTATCGTTGCTTGCTAAAGTGAGCAGGCTATCTAAGTCGCTTGCGTTCATTCGACGGAGGAATCATAAGAGCTTCTCGATATTTTGCTATTGTTCTCCTTGCTACATGTATCCCTCTTTGCTTTAAATTTTCTGTGATTTTTGAATCGCTGAGAGGTTTAGTACTATCTTCGGATAGGATCAGTTTTCTGATTATCGCTCTGATTGCCGTTGACGAGCGCTCTCCACCGTCAACCGTTGAAACATGGCTTGAAAAAAAATACTTTAGTTCAAAATTGCCTTGTGGCGTATTCATGTATTTTTGGGTGGTTACGCGAGAAATTGTAGATTCATGCATACCGATAGCGGTGGCGATATCATTCAACACCAAGGGCTTCATCGCTTCATCTCCATGCTCAAGAAAGCCTTGCTGACGCTCGACAATTTCCACTGATACTTTCATCAACGTTTCGTTTCTACTCTGTAGGCTTTTCATAAACCATTTAGCTTCCTGCAGATTGTTCTTTAAATAGGTGTTATCCTCACTTGTATCAGTTTTGCGAATTAAAGCTGCGTATTCAGCATTTATGCGTATTTTTGGTGCTATTTCTGGGTTTAGCTCAACTCTCCACTGACCCGACTGAATATCTTTTTTAACGAGAACGTCGGGGATTATGTAATTAGATGGACGAGGAGAAATATCTGACCCGGGCCGCGGGTTTAAGTTCTCAATTACTCCGATCGCTGCTGCAAGCGAGGATTCCTTTATCCGTAATCGGCGCATTATTTGAGCGTAGTCACGATTGCCCAATAATTCTATGTATTCACCTATAATTTTTTTTGCATTTAAAACTGTGTTGCATTGACTCATTTGCTCGAGCTGCACTAACAAGCATTCAGAGAGAGTTCTATAGGCAACACCAAGTGGGTCAAATCTCTGAATTCGATGAAGAACCGCTAAGACCTCGTCCGTCTCTATCCTATCGGTTTCGTCCTCTCCTTCGGAGTGGCAGCTTTTAGCTATACTTTCAATGTCCGAGGTTAAGCAGCCGTTGGCATCTATTGCATCAATAATGATTTCGCCAATGGCGTTATCACGATCTGACAAATGCGTGAGGTTGAGTTGCCACCGCAAGTGATCTTGAAGGGTATCTTCTGAGCTATCTCGAGACTCAAAATCATAATCTATATTGCTCGATGATGAATGACTATTATAGGAATCTTTGAAGCTGTCATCCCAAGCTGAGTCTTCCGTATTTTGTTGCAACCAATCGTCTGAGCTAGTGTTTTCATCAGTGGAGGTAGCTTTGTTTTCAACTAGCTGATTTATAGAGTTATCTAGATTATCTTCGAGCGTACCCCTTGCAGAAAGATCTGTGTTTTCAGTAATAGCGTTTTCACCATCACTGCTGCTTTCGTTACCCTCCTCTGCTAGCTCAAGCATAGGGTTGCTTTCTAACACTTCGTGAATCTCGTGCTGAAGGTCTAATGTGCTGAGTTGGAGAAGGCGAATTGCCTGTTGTAGCTGTGGTGTCATGGTCAATTGCTGACCAAGTTTTAATTGCAAAGAAAGTTTCATTTTTTACTTTTACCCGCAGCTATTTGCAAAATCCTTGGGCTTTCCAGTCCGCTGTTTGAGGCAGAACGAGTTTTTGACTTGGAACATCGGATTTTTTTCTCATTACTTATATCGTCGAGGGAAAGTAAATTTTTAGCAAAAATGTTGTTCGTCTCGGTATATGCAAGTGTGTTCTTGCACAATTAAAACAATGTTTACATGCGAAAATCTGAGCCAAGATAGACCTGTTTAACCTGCTGATCATTTACAATGCTTTCAGGGTCACCCTCGGCGATTATTTCGCCTGCGTTAACTATGTACGCTCTGTGGCAGATGTCAAGAGTGTCTCTGACATTATGATCCGTGAGAAGTATTCCAATATCTCTTTTGCTTAAGTGGTTAATGATTTTCTTTAAGTCATTAACTGAAATAGGGTCTACTCCTGCGAATGGTTCGTCTAACAGCATATAACTTGGGTTCGTAGCAAGAGCTCGAGCAATCTCAGTCCGTCTTCTTTCTCCTCCAGATAAACTCATACCGAGTGTATCCCGCAAGTGGGATATTCTGAATTCCTCGAGCAATAATTCGAGCTCGTTAAACCGTGATTTTTTCGTAAGATCTTGGCGCATCTCTAGAATGGCCATAATATTGTCTGCGACTGATAAAGTGCGAAATATTGAGGAATCTTGGGGCAAGTAACTCAACCCTTGAATAGCTCGTTTATGCATTGAAAATTTAGTTAGGTCTTCTCCATTTATTTTTATTGCCCCAAAGTCAGCTTGAACCATACCAACAATCATGTAAAAACATGTAGTTTTTCCCGCTCCGTTGGGGCCGAGTAATCCAACAATTTCTCCTCCCGTTACTCTAATCGAGATGTCGTGAACAACTGTTCGATTCTTGTACGATTTTTTAAGGTTTGAAGCATTTAGCATTTGCTATTCCTTCGAGGACTCCAGCTCGCCTTTGCAAGGCCCCTCGGCTTCGCGAATAAGGTCTAATTCTGCTGCATAAATTATCGCCGCACATTGCATATTCGCGCTTGGCGATTGGAGGGTGGCGTTGCCCACTAGTGTTATAAGACTAACAGCATTAGTTGAAGTGTCGCCGGTTTCTTTATCAATACTGAGGGAGGCGCTTGTTCCTGATGCTAGGTCATTAGAGAGGCCGATTCGCTGTTGATAGCGCACCGGTTCGCCCTCAACTAAAATTTTTTGTAACTCTCCGGTGCTGACAAGATACTCAATGACAGCGAAATCTCCTTTGATTTTCATTGTGCCTTGACTGATTTCGACGTTCTCTTTCATTTCGATTATCCGTGAATCCCCTATAATTTTCATACTAGATTTTCCGTTAGCACTCCAAATCACTTTGTCGTTGGTACTTATTTCGGCGGCGTAAAGATAGGTGCTTGTCCAGGATATTTGAAAAAGGTAAAAGGATAGAGCGACAAGACTAAAAGCTTGAGTTTGCATGTGCACCTCGATTTTTGCTCAAAAATTCCAAGTTGTTATTTTCTAGGTCTGCGAATAAGCCTTTGGCTGTATGATTAATCTGATAACCTGCCACGCTTGCCTCGAGTTTGGTAGAGACTGTTTTTTGAATCGAGTCGAAGTATAGTTCTTCGGTTGTTACAGTCAACGCCGTTGTCACTCCGCTTAATTCTTCAAGAATTACCCCGCTCGAAAACTGTATGCCCGCGATGCTTTTGTTTGGCAGAAGGTTCTCGCTTTTTTCAAGACTGGCTTTTTGAGATGTTATTCTCCAAGTTTGAGTTCCACAGTTGTATATCATGATTTTGGGAAGTGTCATCGCGATTTTCGAATTACTGAGTTGTGTTTGTTTGGTCGCGTTAATTCTGTAAATAATGTTGCCTGAAGAATCGTAGAAGGTGCTTTCAATACCCTCTGCCTGCGATTGAAAACTAATGACTCGGTTTTGATGCTCGCCCGGGCTTTTATTTTTGTAACTCTTCTGAGTTGGAATCTGTTTGAGTGCAAGAGCAATCATTATCAGCATGCCAACAATCAAAATTTCTGATTTGACATATTTTGTTATTTTCTTTGAAATTTGAATCATTCGCGTTTAGAAAGGATAAAGTCAATCATTTCACGGACGGCACCTGCGCCTCCTGATTCTGATGTAATTGTATGTGAAACTGCTTTAGCTGAAGCATGACCTTTAGGTACGGTAATCGACAAGCCTACTTGTTTAAGCACGGGGAGGTCAGGAACATCGTCGCCTGCATATGCAATCTCGTCATAGGGAATGCCAGTTTCGTGGCTGATATCTGCAAGGGCGCTTTCCTTATCCAAACAACCCTGTTTCACGATTTTTATGCCGAGTTCAGCGGCCCGTGAACTTACAATTTTCGACTTTCTTCCGGTTATTATTCCAATCTGAAGTTGCTTCGATATTGCGATTCGGATTCCTTGACCGTCCAGCGTATTAAAAGTTTTGTATTCGTCGCCAGAATTTGATAGGTAAAGCAGTCCATCAGTTAGAATTCCATCAACGTCAAGAAGGAGCATGCGTATAGATGAGGCTCGATTTTCTAAATCTTCGATGCTAATTGGGTGGGTTCGCTCAAAATTCGGAGTCATAGGGTTTCTCAAACAACGTTTGCCGTTAAAAGGTCATGCATTTTAATGAGGCCGGTTAACTGGGCAGGTTGGTCCATAACTATCAGTACGTATACATTCGAGGATTGCATTATTGCAGCGGCTTCGGCAGCTAACGCTGTTGACTTGATGTGTTTGAAATTTCTCGACAACACATGACTGATCGATGTTTCGTGAAGGTCAATCCCACTATCGATCGAACGGCGAAGGTCGCCATCAGTAAAAACCCCAATTAGTTTATCATTGTCGTCGACAACAGTTGTGAGACCAAATCCTTTAGTGCTAATTTCGAACAAGGCATCAGCTAAAGAGGTTTTGGCGTTAGTTTTTGGAATCGCCTCACCACTTTGCATCACGTCACTAACCCTTATTAGAAGCTTGCGACCGAGGTTGCCCCCAGGGTGCGAAAAAGCGAAGTCATCTTGAGTAAAACCTCTTGCCTCAAGTAAAGCCATAGCTAATGCGTCACCCATAACTAAAGCGGCAGTGGTACTCGATGTTGGAGCTAAACCAAGAGGGCATGCTTCTTCAGAAATGCTCACATCTAAGTTTGCAGATGCTGCTTTGGCGATCTCAGAGTTTGGGTCGCCACTTAGTGTGATAAGGGGAGTTTTCTTTCGTTTAAGAATCGGCAATAGATCAATGATTTCCTCTGTTTTTCCTGAGTTTGAGATCATGATAACTACATCGTCCGAAGCTATCATGCCTATATCACCATGACTCGCTTCGGCCGGATGGACAAACATTGCTATTGTTCCTGTGCTTGCTAGAGTTGCGGCTATTTTTCGGCCTACATGCCCAGATTTTCCCATACCAATGACAACAACACGGCCTGTGCTGGCCAAAATGATTTCGCAAGCTTCTTCAAACTTGTGGTCGAGACGCCCCAGTAGGTCGCTGACAGCTCTTAGCTCAATACTTATGGTCCTTTTGGCGGAATTTATCCGATCGGTTTCGCTCATGATGTAGATTTTTCCAACGATTCAGTTTTGCTTTGACTGTGGTATAGATTGCTCATCTTTCAGAATTAGAGTTCATGTAAAACCAGCATAAACCACCCTAAATATGTCAGGACGAATGTAGCGCCGGCGAGCCGGCCAATTTTTTTATTGGCGTAGACACCATAATAACAGAAACCTGACAAAAGCAACGTAACAAAAAGCATCAACATGTAGTCTCGGTACAAAACTGTGGATTCAATAGTGCTCGGGCTTAAGACACCAGGAAAAGGAAGAACGGCTAAAATATTTAGAACATTGGAACCGACGACATTTCCAAGCGCAATTTCATATTTCCCTTTACGAATGCAGCTCAAAGATGTGGCGAGTTCAGGTAGGCTTGTGCCCCAAGCTATAACAGTAAGACCCACAATTACATCAGGCACCCCAGCAGCATTTGCAATGCTTGTTGCAGCAGCCACAACGATTTTTGCGCCTACGATTAAAAGGGTAATGCCCAGTAAAATATAACCACAAGCGAAAAATACTTCACCTCCGCTAAAGCTTGGATTGCTCGTAATTAAATAGCTGTCTTTTTTTTGTCGAAAAATTTTAAAGCTAGTGAGCAGAATAATTAAACAGAGGAAAACAGCATCAAGGACACCGAGATACAAGTCGAAAAATAAAGCGCCAGTTATCACAGTGACGAATAATAAAAACGGTAATTCTTGCTTTAGGAGCACCGGAGGCGTTTTTATCGGTACGATAAGGATTGTTAATCCAAGTACGATTCCTATATTAAATAGATTAGAGCCAAGGGTGTTGCCAATCGCGAGGTCCGGTTGTTGATTAAGGGCAGCGACTGCTGATGAGAATATTTCTGGTGCGGATGTGCCGAAAGCTACTACTGTCAAACCTATAATGAGAGGGGAAATGCCAAAGATCTTTGCCAGAGACGAGGCGCCTACAACAAATCTGTCTCCTCCCCAAATTAGTCCTGCGAACCCAATAAAAATCAACATAATATTGAAAAGCATAAATGCAGTCTCGTTGTTCTGGGGTCGTAATTTCTGTTAGAAGCTGGCCAGCGATTAGTTGGCGGCGATATGGCTACGAATTTTGCCTAATTTAATGTTGGTCTGTTCAGTTTTGCAAGTATTAATTCAATGCTAGAAGCTTTTGAGTTAGTATTCTTGCCTAATGCAGCATTGTTATTTTGCTACCATTAAAGTTCCAGTTTTTATTCTATAAAGAGGAAAAGCGAATGAGACTAATTTTAAGAATGCTTAAATTCGTGTCGATGTTAGTTGTTTCAACCGTGTATATGAGTTCATTACAAGGTCAGAGTATGAGCGCTCTCGAAACGGCGGAACTGGGTGTAAATACTTTGCTTGAGACAGCGATTGACTCAAAAAGTCTTTTTCTGACTGATCGAGAGCAGTATTTTGAAAAAATTGAATCAGTTCTGGAGAGTTTCGTTGATTTTAATGCAGTTGCAAGAGTCGTAATGTCTCGTTTTGATGATCAAGCGACTGAGGATCAAAGGATTAGGTTTGCTGATATTCTAAAAAGTTCGTTAACTCGGTTTTATGGTGCTTCGCTTGTTTCGTATCAGGGTGAAGAACTAATCTTTTTGCCGCAAGAGGAAAAAGAGTCGAATCCTCGTGACGATGTGGTGGTGAGTATGGAATTAACAGGTGGCTCAATGGAATTGCAGCTACAGTACCAAATGTTTATAAACGATTCGGACGATTGGAAGCTAAAGAATTTAAGTCTTGCCGGAATTAATTTAGGTAGGCAATATTTCGCACAATTTTCGGCGCTAATGACGGAGCATGGTAACAATATTAATTCCGTGCTAGATAACTGGAAGTAAACGAGGAAAAATTAAGTGGATTCACAAGCATTATATGGAATTTTAGCTGAGGCTTTGCCAGAGGCTGAGTTGAAGATAAATGGAGGTGAAGGTAAGTATTCTGTATCAGTCGTAGGCTCAGTCTTCGAGGGACTGACCTCGGTGAAGAGGCAGCAATTCATCTATCAATTTATTAATGAGCATATTAACAGTGGCGAAATACACGCCGTGACGATGCAACTACAAACACCCTCGGAAAAGCTTGTTAGCGAGCCGACATGAATCTGCATATTCATACCTGTGAGAATGCTAGCGATGGATAAGTTGATTATTGAGGGAGGTGTGCGCCTAGATGGGGAAATTCGTATTGCTGGCGCCAAGAATTCCGCATTGCCGATCATGGCTGCAACATTACTTGCAAAAAGTCGAGTTGTTATACGGAATCTTCCTCATTTATTCGACATTACGACAATGTTGGAATTGCTCGGCTGTATGGGCGTTCAACCAATTGTAGATGAAAAGTTAAACGTTGAGATTGACAGTAGCACAATTCACAGCTTTAGTGCCCCCTACGAGCTGGTAAAAACTATGCGAGCCTCGATATTGGTTCTGGGGCCATTGCTTGCCCGCTACGGGCAGGCCGAAGTTGCTCTTCCGGGAGGGTGCGCGATTGGTAGTCGGCCAGTTGATTTACACATAAACGCCCTTCGTTCGATGGGCGCCGACATAAGAGTTGAAGACGGTTACGTAAGAGCTAAAGTTGACGGAAGATTGAGAGGCGCGCACTTGTTTATGGACATGGTGACAGTTACTGGCACTGAGAATGTAATGATGGCTGCTTCTTTAGCCGTCGGAAAAACCGTTATCGAAAATGCTGCGAA
Organism: Gammaproteobacteria bacterium; assembly: GCA_002700775.1. Taxonomy (GTDB): domain Bacteria; phylum Pseudomonadota; class Gammaproteobacteria; order Pseudomonadales; family Pseudohongiellaceae; genus UBA9145. The sequence continues at coordinate 10,012 of PAEL01000047.1, forward strand.
GGAACCAGAAGTGATCGATCTAGCCGAGTGCTTAATTGCTATGGGTGCTCAGATTGAGGGTCATGGCAGTGATACAATCGTTATCGAGGGGGTCGCGGAGCTAACCGGTTGTACTTACTCAGTTATGCCAGATCGAATCGAGACAGGAACATATCTAATTGCGGCGGCGGCAACCTGTGGCCGTATAAAGGTAAAAGATACTCGGCCAGATATCTTAGAGGCAGTATTGCTAAAGCTTGAACAAGCAGGAGCTGATATAGAGGTCGGAGAAAATTGGATTGAGTTGGAAATGGGGGGGCGCAGGCCGCAAGCAGTGTCGTTAAGAACAGCCCCGTATCCGGCTTTTCCGACAGATATGCAGGCGCAATTTACAGCCCTTAATACGATTGCAATGGGTTCAGGTTCGATAACCGAGACAGTATTTGAGAATAGATTTATGCATGTGCATGAAATGAGTAGGATGGGTGCACGTATAAAAGTTGAGGGTAATACCGTTTTTGTTGATGGAGTAGATGCTTTAAAAGGAGCTCCTGTGATGGCCACAGATCTTCGTGCCTCTGCTAGCCTGATAATTGCCGGTTTGGTCGCCAAAAGTCAAACTAAGGTTGACAGAATATACCATATTGACCGTGGATATGAGTGCATTGAAGAAAAGCTTCAATTACTCGGAGCGAAAATACGTCGAGTTCCTGCTTGAGCATTTCGAGGGTCGTTTTAATGGTAAGGTTGAAAATCTTTAATGGAAGGAACGGTGAGTAAAAAGCTGAGCAGCGAAAATATTGTGATAGCCTTGACCAAAGGACGAATCCTAAAAGAGGTGTTACCGCTTTTTGCATCTGCCGGGATCATTCCTGCGGAGGATATTGCTAAAAGTCGGAAGCTAATCTTTGACACGAATCTACCAAATCTTAGGCTTATGATTATTCGTGGAGCAGACGTCCCAACATACGTTGAGTTTGGGAGTGCTGATATAGGAATTGTTGGAAAAGATGTGCTCGTCGAGTACGGGGCTGAAAGATTTTATGAGCCGCTCGATCTTAAACTCGCAAAGTGCCGTTTAATGACAGCAGAGCCAAACCCTTCGATTGATAAGACCGACAAAAGTCAACGAACCAGAGTGCGCGTGGCAACAAAATTTACCAGGATAACCAGTGAATACTTCGCCTCTAGAGGAGAACAAGTGGACTTGGTAAAGCTCAATGGCGCCCTTGAATTGGCGCCCTCGTTAGGTTTGGCCGATGTGATTGTAGATATTGTTGACAGTGGAATGACATTGAAGGCGAATGGCCTTGAAGCCAAGGAGGTTGTCTTGGAGGTAAGTTCCAGGGTGATAGTTAACAAGGGCTCAATGAAAATTAAGAATTCACAGATCCGAAAAATTTTAACTCAACTCTCAGAGAAGGTTGGATCGGATTACAAATGAGAAATTTGAGGAAAGATACGTGCCCATTGACGCTTTTCGCCCTGATCATTTTAGATTAGATAGTTCAGATCCAAACTTTTCTTCGATGCTCGAAGAGAGGCTTTTACGCACCATGATTCTGGATCCTGAAGTGGTCGCTTCAGTTGCGTCGATAATTTCCGCGGTTCGACGGGATGGCGATAATGCTTTGCTTAAATACACCAGCCAGTTTGACGGATTATCTGCGAGCGCGATGGACGAGTTGCGAGTTTCCTCGTGCGAAATGCAGCAATGCTTGAATGACTTAGACTCAATCCAGAGATCAGCTCTGGAAAAGGCAGCCGCTCGAATTCACAAATACCACGAAAGGCAAAAACAAACTTCTTGGCAATTTTCTGAGGAAGATGGTTCGTATTACGGTCAAAAGGTGACCCCTTTAGATCGAGTCGGCATTTATGCTCCTGGTGGCAAAGCAAATTACCCGTCTTCTATTCTAATGCTTGGGATTCCAGCGCGGGTTGCTGGTGTTAAAGAAATTGTAGCAACAGTTCCAACAGCATTTGGGCCCGAGGGGCGCCTAGTATTTGCGGCCGCCGCCCTCGCAGGAGTTACCGAACTCTATACTGTCGGGGGTGCGCAAGCAATAGCTTCTTTGGCTTATGGCACGCAATCAATTCGGAAGGTTGATAAAATCGCGGGTCCGGGTAACGTTTTTGTTACGGTAGCAAAAAAATTAGTCTTTGGTGAAGTTGGAATAGATATGATTGCAGGTCCGTCAGAACTGACAATCATCTGCGATGGAAACACACATCCTGATTGGGTAGCTATGGATATGTTTTCACAAGCAGAGCATGATGAAAATGCACAGTCAATCCTAATAAGTCCAGATGGTGAATTTTTAGATCGAGTCGCTGAGAGTATTTATAAACTTTTGCCTAAAATGAAACGAAAGGATGTTATCTCGGCTTCCCTTTCGGAGAAGGGAATGCTTATAAAAGTCCCTGATCTTGAAACTGCTGCGATTGTGAGTAATGAAATAGCGCCAGAGCATCTCGAGCTTTCAGTTGAAAAACCAGAAGCCCTTTTGAACAAGATTCGTCATGCAGGAGCTGTCTTTCTGGGCCGATATAGCCCAGAGGCTTTGGGTGATTATTGCGCAGGCCCGAGTCACGTGCTGCCAACCTCCGGAACCTCAAGATTCTTTTCCGCCCTGGGTGTTTATGATTTTCAAAAACGCACTTCTATTTTGAGCTGCTCCAGAAATGGTGCGATTGATCTCGGACCAATTGCGATGACCCTTGCGGAAAGTGAGGGGCTCGAGGCCCACTCCCTGTCTGCTGCCTACAGATTAAATTCCCTAGCGGCTGAATAAGGCTACTCGATAACGAAGGCCTGTCCGAAGCCAAGCGTGATTGGAACTTTAATAATATTGCCAGTTCGGTAAACTTCGAGAGTTACATTTTCTGTCGGTTTTTTTTTTCTAATTTCTTGCATGATGTTGCGTTCGTCTAAAGCAAGGGTTCTACCAACCTTTGTAATGACATCGCCAGGATAGATTCCGGCTCGCTCGGCTGCACTCCCTGAGTCAACACTCTCAACAAGCATGCCTCGAATGTCATCTCTCCCAAAAAACAGCTGGCTTGAACGTTGGTCCAAGGCCTCTCCTGTAACGACTCCTAAGTATCCATGATTGCCTTCGATGGCTTCTGCAATCATTGCATTCATTGAGTCGATAGCGAAATGTGCTGGGGTCGCGAAACCAATTCCTTCAAAGGTCCCTGACTCGGAAAGAATTGATGAATTTATTCCTATCAGTTCACCAAATCTGTTGATAAGAGCGCCACCAGAGTTTCCCGGGTTAATCGCTGCGTCAGTCTGAATTGCGCCAATATTTTTGGGATCTGACAAATCTAAAGCGCTTATTATACCTTGAGAGACGGATTGGCCTATATTTCTTGGATAACCGATCGCAAAAACAATATCTCCGACGTCTGATAGTTTTTCATCCCCAATGGAGATCGAATTTAAGTCATCTAAATTGATGTGTAAAACAGCGAGGTCATTTGGTTCATCCCACGCAATAACTGTTGCCTTTGTTCTTCGGCCGTCGCTTAAGGTCACTTCTGCGTCAAAAGCATCAAAAAGCGTAGCCACGACATGGAGCTTAGTTAGAATAAAACCCCGAGAACTTATTATTACTCCGGATCCGAGGCTTTCTGTTTCTTTGAGGTACAGATTAACTTTATCTTGAGCTGTTCTCTCGATGGAGCCAATATTTACGCTTGTTGCATTGATGCTCACAACCGAAGGCGCTGCTTTTTTAATTGCAGTAGAAAAGGGGATTGCGTTGTTTTGTGGTAACCGACGGAGCTCAGAGATAACTTCGTACTGAATCAACAAAAGCGCAATCAAAATTCCGCTAAAGACTGGCCATGCCAAAAACTGATAGGTATTTTTTAGAATTTTTTTCATTTGACCCTGTTTCTTTAACTTTATTCAATTCAAGAATTGTTTGAATTCGTCTCAGAAACTTTTTTGCTACCTCCTATTCCGTAGTCCTCTGCTAGTGCTCCTTTCGAATTAGGCTCTTCTTTTGGAGCGTAATCCCGAGGAGGCAACAACGACGCTGTGTCGTTATGTGGTTCTGTCTCATCGAACATCGCATCCGTCCCTGTTGGAATAATTTTTTGGGCTATTTCGTTGTCGCACAGTTCCTGAGCTCCGCTTGCGAGCTGCTGATAAACATCGCGGTAGCTTTCTGTCATGTGATGTATTAAGTCTGCTGTTATATTAAAATGTTCATTAACCCCTTCGCGGTAACGCTTCTGTTTGATTTTCTCGTCAATGATTTGTTTTTCGAGAGATTTAACTCGAGAGATACTTAAATCAAAGCGCTTCGAGAACAATAACCCTAGGAGGATTCCGAAGACGAAGCTTATCGATATCGCAAACCAAATCATTTGATTACAAACCTCTCAGAAAATTGTCGATTAAATTGCAGTAGACAGTGGATGCTATCCTGTGTGTAGTATAGCGTTATGGTCCAAGGGTTTAGAAGTGCGATCACCAACAAATTTTTGAGTAAAGGTCACGATATTGGGAAAAATGACTACTGCAGGGAATAAGTTGCTCTTTGATAGGTACAGAGAGGATTGTCGCAAGGGCCTTTTGCGTGCTGATAATGAACAGGAAAAACTTATTCATAAGCTCGATCTTTTAAGAAGCGCCATTGATGGTAAAAATCAATCGAATTTCTTCTTCAGGTGGAAATCGGTGTCGCGTAGTTCACGCGGCCTATATATCTGGGGAGGTGTGGGTCGGGGTAAAACATATATGATGGACCTTTTTTTTGATGGGCTGCAGAGCGAACTTAAAAAGCGAACTCATTTCTATAGATTTATGCGAGACGTGCATCAACGAATGTCTATGCTTGAGGGAGAAAAAAACCCGTTGCAAAGAGTCGCTTCAGATCTTTCGAAGGAGTTTCAAACGCTTTGCTTAGATGAATTTTTTGTCGAGGACATTGGGGACGCAATGTTGCTTTTAGGCTTAATGGAGGGGCTTATTAAAAATAACGTAGTCATTGTTACGACCTCCAATGTTGAGCCCTCTCGTTTGTATTTCAATGGATTGCAGCGCCAAAGATTCCTCCCAGCGATTGCCTTACTTCAGACAGCGCTCGATGTCCACGAGCTAGGAAATGGCGAAGATTTTCGCATGAGCACTTTTTCTGACGCGGACTTGTACTTGTGTCCTCATGGGCCGGGTGTTGAAAAAAAATTTTCAGCTTTTGTGCGCGAATTGGTCCGTGGGCATGCACTTGCACTAAGACAAAACGCTGTGATTGAGATAAACGGGAGAGACATGCTTTGTCGAGAAATTGGGAAAGATATTGTATGGATCGAATTTTCAGTGCTTTGCGAAACCCCGAGAAGTTCTGCGGATTACGTTGAGTTGTCGAATCTATTTCATAGTGTTTTAGTGAGTAATATCCCTCGGTTAACAGACGCTAAGTCAGAGGCTACTAGAAGATTTATCGCATTGGTCGATGGGTTATACGATCGCGGTATAAAAGTTTTGATGTCTGCTGCGGTACCAATACCAGATTTGTATTGTGGACAAAAATTTGCGTTTGAATTCGAGCGGACAGAGTCTCGTTTAATTGAGATGCAGTCTCGGGAATATCTCAGAAAAACACGCTCGAGCTTTGATTGTTTGAACAATCTTATAAACTCGACAATTTAGTTCAAAGAGCTTATTTTCCTTGAAATTTTGACATGTGTCGGGTAGGATTCGGCCTCCATAAAGCAAACAGTACGGCGATCACATGAAAACTTATAGCGCGAAGGCTAACGAAATCAACAATGATTGGGTTTTAATAGACGCAAAGGGCCTAACGCTTGGGCGCATGGCCGCAGAAATTGCGTCTCGCCTCAGAGGGAAGCACAAGCCTGAGTTTACTGCGCACATCGACACTGGGGATCACGTTGTTGTTATAAACGCTGAAAGCGTTCATGTTACCGGCAACAAATCAAAGAATAAAACCTACTATTCGCACTCTGGGTTCCCAGGCGGGTTGAAAGAACTCTCTTTTGAGAAGTTAATCTCTCGGGTGCCGGAGCGTGCAGTGCAATTAGCTGTCAAGGGTATGCTTCCGAAAACCGCCCTGGGTAGAGCAATGTTTAAGAAATTGAAAGTTTATGCGGGACCTGAGCATCCGCATTCCGCTCAACAGCCACAACCTATTGAAATTTAACAGGATTTATTTATCATGGCTTCAGTCCAACAGTATTACGGAACTGGTCGAAGAAAAACGTCGACAGCGAGAGTTTATCTTAAAGGCGGCACTGGCATAATAACTGTGAACAAACGTCCTCTCGATGGATATTTTGGAAGAGAAGTGGCCAGAATGATAGTAAGGCAGCCCCTCGAGCTGTTAGAAATGACACAGAAGTTTGATATAAGCGTAAGTGTGAGGGGTGGCGGCAGTTTTGGCCAAGCTGGTGCGATTCGGCATGGTATTACCCGGGCCTTGATGGATTACGATACAGATTTAAAACCAACTCTTAGAAAGGCTGGTTTTGTAACACGCGATGCGAGAGAGGTGGAGCGCAAGAAAGTGGGATTGAGGAAGGCGCGTAAAAGGCCACAGTTCTCAAAGCGTTAGGC
>PAEL01000048.1 GCA_002700775.1 Gammaproteobacteria bacterium
CTATTACAGATCAGTCGATTTATTGATGAGCAAACGGATCAATCTGTTAAAGTATTTATAGTGGTCGATTCAGAAACTGTCAAAGCCGCTCCTGCATCGCCAGAGAGTAGTGGGCTAACTGATATAGGTGACGAGCCAGCATTAGGTAGGCATAAGCTAATTCCTGCTGGTAATAGTGAGTCGCTATATGTAAATAACACATCGTCTGAAAGTTCTGCTTTTTCTATGGTTGACGGAATAAATGGCCCGAATATAGAAGGGTATTCGGATGACTCGGGATCGATTGTAAGAGGTAAATTAAGGCATCGTGGGGCTCTTAATAAGGAAAATACTTTTGGAAATTTTGTCGAAGGTAAGTCCAATCAGCTTGCAAGGGCGGCTGCAATTCAAGTTTCGGAGAACCCAGGCGGTTCTTATAATCCCCTTTTTATTTACGGTGGTGTTGGACTTGGTAAAACGCATTTAATGCATGCGATCGGTAATGAGCTTATTAAGAAAAAACCCGGAGCAAGAGTTGTTTATCTTCATTCTGAAACTTTTGTTGCGACGATGGTGACAGCATTGCAACTGAATGCTATTTCTGAGTTCAAACGGTTTTACAGGTCAGTAGACGCTCTGTTAATCGATGATATTCAGTTTTTTGCTGGGAAGGAGCGTTCTCAAGAGGAGTTTTTTCATACTTTTAATGCGCTGCTAGAGGGAGACCAACAAATCATTTTGACTTCTGACAGGTATCATAAGGAAATTTCTGGCTTGGAAGAAAGGTTAAAATCACGATTTGGTTGGGGTCTCACAGTTGCGGTTGAGCCACCGGAGTTGGAGACTAGAGCTGCTATCTTGATGAATAAGGCCTCCCTCAGCAGGGTTATTCTTCCAAATGATGCAGCTATGTTTATCGCACAAAGGCTCCGCTCTAACGTTCGGGAACTGGAGGGCGCTTTAAAACGGGTGGTTGCACACTCAAATTTTTGTGGCGCGCCGATTTCAATAGACCTTATAAAGGAAGCTTTACGGGATTTGTTTACGATACAAGATAAATTGGTAACGATTGATAATATTCAACGCTCGGTAGCAGAATATTACAAAATTAAGATGTCCGATATGTTATCCAAGAGGAGGAACCGTTCAATCGCTCGGCCACGGCAGGTGGCGATGTGCCTTGCAAAGGAATTGACTAATCATAGTTTGCCGGAGATCGGCGATGCCTTTGGAGGTAGGGATCATACCACTGTGATGCACGCTTGTAGGCAAATAACAAAGCTGCGTCATTCATTGATCGATATAAATGAAGATTACAATAATTTATTACGCTCGCTGTCGAGTTAATTGAATTCATGAGGAATTTTAAATGCAGTTTGTCATAACAAGGGAGTCGTTGCTCCGGCCGTTGCAAATCGTCAGTGGGGTTATTGAGCGCAGACAAACTCTGCCAGTTTTATCTAATGTGTTGCTTGTTTTAGATGGAACATCACTGTCTATTACAGGGACAGACCTAGAGGTGGAGCTTATTGCAACTGCAGAGGTCAGTAAAAGCGGAATTCCGGGATCTGTTACAGTGCCGGCAAGGAAACTGCTAGATATATGTAAGTCGCTTCCAGACGACACTTTGATAGAGGTTTCTCTGTCGGATTCAAAGCTGACTGTTAAGTGCGGGAGGAGTAGATTTATTCTCGCCACACTTCCAGCAACAGACTTTCCTAGTGTAGAGGAGGAGCCAAATACTTTTGCTATCTGCGTTGACCAAATAAGACTTAAATCTATTTTGGAAGGCACTAGCTTTGCAATGGCACAGCAAGATGTTCGGTACTTTTTGAATGGCATGTTGTTTGAGCTTTCTCCGGGTTACTTGCGCGTTGTTGCCACAGACGGCCATCGGCTTGCTTTGGAAACTTTGGCTATAGAGGGTGCGCTTGAGGAGAAAAAGCAGGTAATTCTTCCGCGGAAAGGTGTTATGGAGCTGGTTAAACTGCTTGGGGAAGGAGAAAGCGTAGATTTAACGTTTGGGCGGAGTCACTTGCGAGCAAAGGTCTCTGGCTTTACTTTTACATCAAAGCTTGTGGATGGTAGTTTCCCTGATTACAACCGGGTCATTCCAAAAGGTGGAGACAAGATAGTTGTCGGTGATGTTAATAATCTTAAGCAGGGTTTTCTGCGAGCTTCTATTTTATCTAATGAAAAATACAGAGGCGTAAGAATGGTTCTTACTAAAGACGAGGTTAGAATTCTAGCAAATAATCCTGAGCAGGAAGAGGCTGAGGAGTGCGTTACCGTGGATTACGATGGCGACCCTTTAGAAATGGCGTTTAATGTGGGATACGTAATAGATGTTTTGAGCACGGTTCGGTCAGAGCAAGTCAAAGTTTCCCTGTCCGACGCGAGTAGCAGCGTGTTAATTGAAGAAGTTGCTGGTGGGGATGCTTTATACGTTGTTATGCCAATGAGGCTTTGATCGGCGCTTTACATGAGCACTGTTAACACCGTTTTCTTATCCGGATTCAGAAATATTGTCGAGGAGAAGCTGGATCTGTCGCCTCACTTAAATGTTTTTTCCGGTAAAAACGGGAGTGGTAAAACCAGTGTACTCGAAGCGCTTTATGTATTGTCGTGTGGCCGCTCTTTTCGAGCGACGAAATTAGATTCAGTAATTAACGTTACATCGGGTGAGGCTACGGTTTTTGCCGAGTTCGACACAGGCGCGCGTCTAGGTCTAACGCGGCAAAAGGCTGGTAAGCACAGTTTAAAGTTGTCTGGTGAAAAACAGGTTAATTGGGAGGCTGCCGCTAGGACTATCCCGACTCAAGTTATTGATGCGAATTCTTTTGTGCTCCTTGAGGGCGGTCCAAAATTTCGGAGGCAGTTTTTAGACTGGGGTGCGTTCCACGTGGAACTTGGGTTTGTTAATTCATGGAGAGCGTTAAAAAAGTGCCTTGCTAATCGGAACTTGCTCTTGAAGCGTGACGCCAAAGATTCTGCCGAGATTAAAATTTGGACAGAAAAATTCGCGGCGGCAGCGGTTGACGTTGATCGTGCGCGATCGGCATATTTTGAGGGCTTTCGGGAAAATTTTTATTCAGTTTATTCTGATTTAGACCCTAGCCTCGCCGAGCGACTGGAGCTGTCTTATTCTAGGGGTTGGCCTGACCAAGATCATCTTTTAGACGTGCTTTCTGCCTCTTTTGAGGGAGATTGTCGCTACGGGGCCACGCAGAACGGCCCGCATCGCGCGGATCTGTTGTTTCGTATAGGCCGAGATCTAGCTAAAGAAACGCTTTCTCGCGGGCAGCAAAAAATTTTAGTTTGCGCTTTGAAGATAGCTCAGGGTAGGTGTTTTTCGGAGAGTGTTGAAAGACCTTGTTTATATCTAGTTGATGACTTGCCTAACGAGCTTGATGGAGATAACAGGGCGAAGGTTTTAAAGAAACTTATGGAGCTAAATGCCCAAATCGTTGTTACTTGTGTGGATTCGAACGATCTACCCTACTCTCTTGCGGAGGGGCATAAAGTGTCCTTGTTTCACATGGAACATGGTACAATTCTGTCATAGTTTAATTTAAAAACATCCTTTATCTGAGGCTATAACAACGTTTTTACCTGGCAATTTCCCTTAATTTTGGAGCCATGCATGACCGATGAAACTGAGCAAAACTATAACTCTGACAGTATAAAGGTGCTGAAGGGCCTTGATGCGGTTCGCAAACGGCCTGGAATGTATATCGGAGATACTGACGACGGAACTGGGCTTCACCACATGGTTTTTGAGCTTGTTGACAATTCTATCGACGAGGCGTTAGCTGGTTATTGCGATGAGGTATCTGTTTGCATACATATTGGGGAGACGGTTTCCGTTTCGGATAATGGACGCGGAATTCCAACTGAAATGCATGCTGAAGGCGTCTCGGCGGCAGAAGTAATCATGACGGTTCTGCATGCGGGCGGGAAATTCGATGACAATAGCTATAAAGTATCTGGTGGGTTACATGGCGTAGGAGTTTCCGTGGTTAATGCGCTCTCCGAGGAGCTTAAACTTACTATTCGTCGAGAAAATAAGATTTATGAACAAAACTATGCTCATGGTGTGCCCCAGGCCCCTTTGGCCGCTGTTGGTAAGACTGATTCGACAGGCACGACTTGTCACTTTAAGCCTTCAAAAGATACTTTTTCAAGTGTTGAATTTTCATATGAAATCCTAACAAAAAAGCTACGGGAATTGGCGTTTTTAAACGCAGGCGTTGCAATTCGGTTAATCGATGAGAGAAGCGGTAAGGAAGATTTATTTAAATATGATGGAGGCCTTAAGGCTTTTGTAGAATATTTAAATACTAACAAGGCAAGTGTTAATAAAATTTTCTATTTTACGTCCGAACGAGAAGAAGATGGGATCACTGTAGAGGTTGCTTTGCAGTGGAACGATTCTTACCAAGAAAATATTTTCCCCTATACCAATAATATTCCTCAGAGAGACGGCGGCACACATTTAGCTGGATTTCGCGCAGCCTTGACCCGTGTACTAAAATCGTATGTTGACAAGGAGTTGTCGCAAAAGAAAGGCAAAGAGGTTGTCGCAAGTGGAGATGACGCTCGTGAAGGTCTCACAGCGATTATCTCCGTTAAAGTTCCAGACCCAAAGTTTTCTTCTCAAACGAAAGATAAATTAGTCTCATCTGAAGTCAAAAGTGTGGTTGAGCAGGAGGTTGCCGCCCAATTTAATGATTATCTTTTAGAAAATCCAAATGATGCAAAACTCATCGTAAATAAAATGCTCGATGCAGCCAGAGCAAGAGAGGCGGCGCGCAAAGCTCGTGAAATGACAAGGAGAAAGGGCGCTCTTGATATAGCTGGGCTTCCAGGGAAGTTGGCTGATTGTCAGGAAAAAGATCCCTCTCTTTCGGAAATTTATATAGTCGAGGGTGACTCCGCTGGTGGCTCAGCTAAACAAGGTAGGAATAGAAAAAATCAAGCGATTTTGCCTCTGAAGGGTAAAATACTGAATGTAGAGAAAGCAAGATTCGATAAAATGCTCGGTTCTGCTGAAATAGGCACGCTCATAAAAGCTCTTGGGTGCGGAATTGGTAGCGATGAGTTTTCGCCTGAAAATTTGCGTTATCATAGCATTATCATAATGACGGATGCTGATGTGGATGGGTCGCACATCCGCACTCTTTTACTAACCTTTTTTTTCAGGCAGATGCGTGAGTTGGTTGAGGCGGGGCATATCTTCATTGCCCAACCTCCGCTTTATAAGATTCGTAAAGGCAAGCAAGAGCAGTACTTAAAAGATGATCAAGAATTAACAACTTACCAAACACAGTCTGCCTTGGAAGGCGCTAGTTTGCACGTGAATCCTCAGGCTCCAGGTATTATGGGTGATGCACTAGAGGCATTAGTTAATCAATATAACAACGCTTACTCGATTTTAGGCCGGCTCGCACGACTTTACCCAACAGAGATTTTAGAGTCGATGATTTATACACGGGCCCTTAGGGTTGACGAGTTGAAGTCGATCGAAGATATTACCCAGTGGGTCGATTCAGTTAACAAAAAATTAATTGAGCTCCACCCCGGCGCGAGCGGACATTACAAGCTGACAGTTATTGAGGATTTAGAGCAACAAATTTTTCTGCCTCAAATTGAGATGAGTATGCATGGCCTTGAAAAGTTGTTCAGCTTTAATCGGGAATTCTTCAAATCTGGTGAATATACAACACTCACAAGTTTGGGTGAGACACTAGACGGCTTGATTGAACAAGGTGGCTTCGTAAAACGTGGTGAAAAAAGCAGTGAAATAAGCAATTTCCCTGAGGCTATAGCGTGGCTGATGCAAGACGCAATGAAAGGGCATTATCTTCAGCGCTACAAAGGCTTGGGTGAAATGAACCCGGATCAACTATGGGATACTACAATGAACCCTGAAACTCGAAGGATGTTGCAAGTTACGATTGATGATGCAATTACTGCAGACCAATTATTTAACACTTTAATGGGTGATCAGGTTGAGCCACGACGTGACTTTATCGAAAGTAATGCGCTAGCGGTTGAGAATTTAGATGTTTAAAAATCGATGCTTCAATTTACCAATGTTCCGATAAAATGATTCGCGAAAAATGTGCAAGATCGTTGTAGGTTTTCGTCTGATGAAGGTAAAAGTTTTTATTCGGCGAATCGCTTAATTCTGCCTTTAAGGCCTCATTCTCCCGTTCTTGACGAAGGCGTGACTCTGTTATGCTGCCCTTTCCACTTCGAACTAAAATTGGGGTTAACCCAAAATTCACTGCGCACTGTAAATCGGTGTAGCTATCGCCTACAAAAAAAGAATTTTTTAATGGTGAATCTAGCTGCTTTTCTGCGTTTCTCAGGAGCCCAGTTCTAGGTTTTCGACAATCGCAGTTTTCTTCGGGGTGGTGCGGGCAGAAAAAAATCCCATCAATTTTTCCACCGAGAGCATTCACTTTTGATTCAAGATTATAATGTATCTCTTTCAAAGCGCTTTCATTAAAAAAACCCCGGGCTAATCCGGATTGATTGGTCACGACAATGATTTTATATCCGCTGATGCTTAATCTAGCAATAGCTTCTATACTTCCGTCAATCGGCACCCACTCAGAGACAGATTTAATGTAATTATCAGAGTCATAATTTATAACGCCATCACGATCTAAAACCACACTGTTTAATTTAGTTCCCATGAATTTGCGATATATCGGCCACTGTTGTAAAAAGAGCTCGTAACTTCCACAAAATAGCTATTCTATTTTGTTGAACGGCTTCATCCTCGCAGTTAACCAATACATCCTCAAAAAATGTATCTATGTCAGTTCTTAACATTACAAGTGAGTGCAAGACGCCCAAGTAATTTGACTCCAAAAGCATTGGCTTTACGATATCTCCAGTTTTCTGAAGTTTATGTACAAGGTTTCTTTCCGCGCCTTCAACTAAAAGGGTCTCGTTTACAATTATCCTTTCGTTTGTCGATGAGTTTTTGTTTAATATATTAAGTACTCTTTTATTAGAATCTGACAGGGCTCGAGACTCACCCATTTTTGAAAAGTCGAAAACCGCTTTTATCCTTCGATCGAAATCAGCAGGTTTGGTGGGTCTTATAGAGAGTACAGACTGAAAAACTTCGGGCGTTATTCCATCCGCCAAATACATCGCTCGAAGTCTGTCGAGTAGGAATTCTAATATTTCATTTCTCTGAACTTCGGTAAGATCAATGTCAGATTCTTTGGACAGGGATTTCTCAGCTATTTCAATACAGTCTCGGAGATCCAGATCGAGGTCGTTTTCAATGATTATTCTTAGTAACCCTATTGCAGCGCGTCGCAAAGCAAAAGGATCTTTTGAGCCGGTAGGAGGCTGCCCAATGCTGAATAGCCCAGTGATCGTATCAATTTTTTCTGCAATCGAAACTACACAACCAAGTTTAGTTTGCGGAAGTTTGTCACCTGAAAATCTTGGTAGATATTGCTCTTCAATAGCTATAGCAACGTCAGGTGTTTCGCAATCTTGTTCAGCATAATATTTGCCCATTATGCCTTGGAGGTCGGAAAATTCTCCGACCATATTGCTTAACAGGTCACATTTCGACAGCAGTCCTGCTCGGAACGCAGCTTTTGATTGAGCCCCTAGCGTCGTTGCGATGAGCCCAGAAACTTGCGCAATTCGAGCGCTTCGGTTGTAAAGAGTGCCAAGCTTGTCTTGAAAAATAACCGTTTTGAGATCTTCGAGTCTTGAGTCAAGTCGAACTTTCTTGTCTGTATTAAAGAAAAATTCAGCATCTGCCAGGCGTGGTCTTATTACTCGTTCATTTCCTCTAACTACTTCTTCTGGATTTTTACTTTTGAGATTACTTATGGCGATAAATACAGGCAGTAAATTTCCTTTTTTATCATTACAGCAAAAGGTTTTCTGATGAGATTGAAGCGATATTATTAGGGATTGAGCTGGAAGTTTTAAAAAGTGCTCATCAAAATTTCCCGTCAACGCAACTGGCCATTCAACAAGGCCCGTGACCTCCTCAAGAAGATCAAGACTAATAATTCCGACAGCATTTATTTTAGAGGCTTCGGCTTCAATTAAGTTTTTTATTTTTTTACACCTTTTTTCAAACGAGGCAATTACATAACCAACTTCTTCTAATGTTTGTTCGTATTCCTTTGGTGTCGTAATTGTTATTGCTTTCTTCGTGTGAGTGCGATGCCCAAAAGTCTGATTACTACTTTGTACTCCGAAGATTTCGAGATCTAAAATGTTGCTCCCGTAGAGCGCTAAAACCCAGTGAACTGGACGAATAAAGCCCTCTCGAGATGAGCCCCAGCGCATCTTTTTTGGTATGGGTAATTTATTAATCGCAGCCTTTATAAGGCTGGGTAGAATTTGTATTGTTTCCTCGCCTTGAGTTTTTACTGAAAAATACAGCTTTGTTTTGTTGTCATTTGTAACGGTTTTAAGTTCATCTATGCGGACCCCACAAGACTTGGCAAAACCAATTGCGGCAGGCGTTGGATTTCCATTTTGGTCTAAGGCGTTATCAACAGACGGGCCAATTTTTTCATTTATCTGATCGTCTTGACGCTCAACCAACGCTTGTACTAGCACAGCTAGTCTTCGTGGTGTAGCAAATACTTTAGAAGAACGAAACTTTAACTTATAAACCTTCAGCAAGTCGGTGAGTTCTTGTTCGAATGTTGTAGAGAGATTTCTTAGAACCTTAGGAGGAAGTTCTTCGGTACCTAACTCAATTATAAAATCTTGTTCAAGCATTATTCTATTTTTCCAAAAATTCACGACGCAGGGTTTCGCTGGCGAGAGGAAATCCGAGTGCCTCTCTACTAGAGTAGTAAATTTCGGCAACTTTTTTTGATAACGCCCTCACTCTTAAAATAAATCTTTGTCTCTCTGTTACAGAAATTGCGTTGCGAGCGTCGAGCAGATTAAAGTAATGAGATGCTTTCAGCACTTGCTCATAAGCAGGAAGAGGGAGGTTCTGCTCGATAAGCTGATTGGATTGTTGTTCGCAGTCGTTGAAATTCCTGAGAAGTAATTCTGTGTCTGCGTGATCGAAGTTGTAAGCTGACATTTCTACTTCATTTTGCTTAAAAACGTCTCCATATGTCACTTTTCCCGATGGCCCGTCGGCCCATACGATATCGTATATGCTGTCCACTCCTTGTAGATACATTGCTATGCGCTCTATCCCGTATGTTATTTCACCAGTTACTGGATAGCATTCTAATCCGCCAACTTGTTGAAAATAAGTAAATTGGGTTACTTCCATTCCATTAATCCAAACTTCCCATCCAAGGCCCCATGCGCCAAGTGTTGGAGATTCCCAATTATCTTCTACAAACCTGATATCATGTGTTGCCATATCAATACCCAGCTCTTCTAGGGATTCTAAATATAGTGTTTGAATCTCTGTTGGAGATGGTTTGAGAACGACTTGGAACTGATAATAATGTTGCAGTCTGTTTGGGTTCTCACCGTACCTTCCATCTGTTGGTCTGCGACACGGCTGAACATATGCACTGTTCCAGGTTTCTGGACCAATTGCCCTCAAAAAGGTGGCAGGGTGAAATGTCCCTGCTCCAACTTCGATATCTAACGGTTGAAGTATGACGCAGCCAGCTTTTGCCCAGAATTTTTGTAAAGCTAAGACAAGTTCTTGGAACGTTATTTGAGAAGATAATTGAGTCAAAATAATCCTGCATTATTTATTTGAGTGATGTCGAAATTATCCGTGATTTTTAATGAGTTATCCACTTATGACTGCAGGCGTCGTGATTTACTTGATTATAAATTTTCATTGATTTTTGAAGAGATAGGCGTTAACAGATTACAATTAGACTTCAATTCAAAGGTTTAGGTAATTAGTTTTGTCAGATATAGCCCAAACGATTAAATTTATGGTGTTTAGAAGTTTTTTGTGGATAACCTCTGTTTTGCCTCTATCGTTTTTGTATGCTCTGGCAGGCGGTTTATCGCATCTTATGATGCTGTTCCCGAATCGTTCGCGCGATACCACACGCAAAAATTTGATGGCTTGTTTTCCTTTGTATGGAGAGGCAAAAATTTCTCAACTTGTTAGGTTAAGCTTACGATCTACTATAGCAACGATGCTTGAAATGGGGAAAGCATGGCTGTTGCCCATGCAAGATACCTTGGCGTTGGTAAAAAATTCAGAAGGTGTTGATGCGCTAAATGATGCTTATTTATCTAATGACGGAGTGATTCTATTTGCGCCACACATTGGTAATTGGGAAATTTTTGGATTTTATGTGACTAAAACTCTGTCGAGCAGTTTTTTATTTCAGCCTCCGAAGAACAGAAAGATTAACGATATGATTCTAAAAGCTCGTTCACGTGGAGGCGTGGAGCTTTTGCCGGCTAATCGTAAAGGTGTTTCTAAGTTGGTGGCAGCTTTAAAGCGCGGTAATTTGGTTGCGATGCTCCCTGATCAAGTTCCGGCAGATGAGGGGGGAGTTTTTGTTGATTTTTTTGGAAACTCAGCTTTTACCATGACACTTGCAAGTAAATTAGCGGCAAAGCGGCCTTGTAAAGTTTTTTATGGATTTGCTAAGCGTGATGCGAGTTCTAAAGGTTTTAAAGTGATTGTGAAAGAGATAGATTCAAGTTTTTTTTCTGAGGACATTCTTGACTCGGTGCGGACAATTAATACGGCAGTTGAGGATTGTATCCGTGAGGCGCCTGAACAATATCAATGGGAATATAAACGGTTTAAGAAACAGCCAGACGGATCTGAATTTTATTAGCGCCGCCAAAACATTGGTGTGAAAAGCACTAGGAGAGTGAAGATTTCTAGGCGGCCCAGCAGCATAGCTAGACATAAGACCCATTTCGCCGGATCTGGTATATGACCATAAGTTGAGCTGATACTACCCAACCCGGGGCCTAAATTATTTATGCATGCACCAACTGCGCTGAAGGCAGTGACGATATCAAGCCCTGTAGCTAGCAATGCTAATAATATGAGCATGAATGCCATAACGTAGACGGCAAAAAATCCCCATACTGCTTCGATAACTCGGTCTGATACAGCGTGCCGACCAAGCTTTATTGGAATAATTGCTTTCGGGTGAATAAGTCTTTGGATTTCGCGTATCCCTTGTTTAAAGATTAACAAAATTCGAATAACCTTCATGCCTCCACCGGTCGATCCTGCACATGCTCCAACGATTGCAACATACAACAAAATATAAGGCAGAAATATAGGCCAGGAACTATATTCTGCCGTGGCGAACCCGGTAGTTGTTGCAAAAGAAATAACTTGGAATGTGCCTTTTATTATTGTTTCCTCAATAGTGGCGTATACTTCAAAAGTTGAGAGCATAATTATAGTAATGAGAGATATGGCTGCTAATATAAAAGCATAGAATTGGAATTCAGAGTCAAGAAAATAGTGAGTTATTTTTTTTTGCTGCCAAGCAGTAAAGTGTAAGGCAAAATTTACACCCGCTATAATCATAAATATTATGGCGACAAGATCTATGGGTCGGCTGTCGAAATATCCAAGGCTTGCATCGTGAGTGGAGAACCCCCCAATAGCGATGGTAGAGAGGCTATGGCTTATGGCATCGAAAAGTGACATGCCGCTAGCCCAGTAGGCAAGCGCACAAAGGAGCGTCAAAGCAAGATAAATATACCAAAGCGCTTTTGCCGTCTCTGCAAGCCTTGGCAATAATTTGTTGTCCTTTACTGGGCCGGGGCTTTCGGCTCGATAGAGTTGCATTCCACCAATACCGAGCATAGGTAGTAAAGCCATTGCTAATACTATGATGCCCATGCCGCCGAGCCATTGCAGCAGTTGACGATAGAAAAGGATTGACTTAGGCAAGAAATCAAGTCCGGAAATGACGGTAGCACCGGTTGTTGTTAACCCTGAAAGGGACTCAAATATTGAATCTGTGTACGAGAGATCTACTGAGGGCGAAAATATAAAAGGTAAGCTGCCTGCTGTGCCGAGAACTACCCAAAAAAGAGTTACGATTAAAAACCCATCACGTGTATTTAGTTCTGCATTTGACCGAAGCGCTATAAACCACATGGCTAAACCGGCACTAAAAATTATGCTCATGCTTTTTACAAATGGCATAACCATTCCATCATCATAAAAAAGTGATACTAAAATTGGTGGAATATTTCCCAGCATGCTAAAAAGCATAAGTAATAAGCCAAGAATTTTGAGAATGATAAGAACATGCATCGTTTAAGTACTCAGAAAAAACCAAAACCAACCTGAAACAATCGTTCTACTTCTGGGATCCTTTTGCTATCAACTAAAAACAATATGACGTGGTCGTCTGATTCAACAACAGTTGAGTCATGGGCAATAAGAACTTCATCTCCACGTACTATTGCTCCAATTGTTGTCCCTTCGGGCAAATCAATTTCTCTAATCGCGCGCCCAACCACTCTTGAGGAAGCAATGTCACCGTGAGCGATTGCTTCGATTGACTCGGCTGCTCCGCGTCTTAACGAATGGACATTGACTACATCTCCTCGCCTAACGTGAGTAAGCAAGCTACCGGTAATCGCTTGTTGTGGGGAAATAGCAATATCTATTTCACCTCCTTGCAGAAGGTCTACATAATCCGGGTTATTTATAATAGTCATTACTTTCTTTGCGCCTAGCCTTTTGGCCAATAATGACGACATAATATTGTCCTCGTCATCATTTGTTAGGGCCAAGAAAACATCAATATCATCAATGTTTTCATTTATTAACAAGTCGTGCTCTGATGCCTCCCCGTTGAGAACTATCGCAGAATTGAGGTTTTCAGAGAGAAATCGGCACCGATCGGCGTCTCTTTCAATTATTTTGACTTTATATTCGTCTTCAATGCTTTCGGCAAGGCGCAAACCTATATTGCCACCACCCGCGATCATAACTCGTTTATATGGGCGATCCATTCTTCTAAGCTCGCTCATACAAGCACGTATATCCTCCTTTGCGGCAACAAAAAATACTTCGTCCCCAGCTTCAATTACCGTTGTGCCTTCAGGCATGATTGGGCGATCTTTGCGAAAGATTGCTGCAACCCGGGTGTCAACTGATGGCATGTGTTCCTTTAGTAGGCGTAACTGCTGTCCCACTAAGGGACCTCCGTAAAAGGCCTTCACGGCAACTAACTGAACTTTTCCTTCTGCAAAGTCTAAAACTTGTAATGAGCCTGGTAAGCTTAACAATCTGCTTATTGCTTGGGACACGATAATTTCTGGACTAATTACAACGTCAACTGCAATACCTTTTTTTCCAAACAACTTATCACTTACTAAATAAGAAGAAGAACGAATACGACAGATTTTTTTTGCTGTTTGGAACAGTGAAAATGCAACCCTACAGGCGACCATATTAGTCTCATCACTTTCAGTAACAGCAATAATCATGTCAGCATCAGCGCCGCCAGCTTTCTCAAGAATATCGGGGTGGGATGGATATCCTGTGATAACACCAATGTCCATGTGGTCTTTTAATATCCGAAGCTTTTCGTTATCTGAATCGACTATCGTTATGTCGTTTGCTTCACCTGAAAGTGTCTCCGCTATATTTATTCCAACCGGATTTGCACCGAGAATTATTATTTTCATTATTTAAACCTCGGATAAGCTAGTTCAATTGCCGTGCTCATGTTATGTTTTTCTAAGCAAAGAGAAAAAAAATCCGTCTGGGTTCTGATTGTTTGTTGGAACTTCGGGTAAAAATTGTCTTCCATATTTACATTCTACTCCCCATTCGATCTCTATGCTTTCACATTTTGCAGTATTTGTAGATTTTAAAAAATCGCGTATTTGCAGTTGGTTTTCCTCTTGCAATATCGAACAAGTTGTATATAAAAGCAGTCCTCCAGATCGGAGGCAATTCCATAAGCTCTGCAAAAGTTGTTTTTGAATTTCTATGGAAGTTAAAACTTCGTCATATGTTCTAAGGACTTTAATATCGGGATGTCGCCGTATGACGCCTGTGCCGCTGCAAGGAGCATCAAGAAGTATGCGATCAAAACGCTGCTCATCCCACCAATTTTTGATATTTTTAACATCAGCTATGAGTATATCCGCTGAGAGATTTTGTCTTTTAAGGTTATCTTTTAACCTTTGCATACGATTTTTATTTATATCAACCGCGGTGACTTTCAAGCTAGGTTCATATTCAAGCATATGGCAAGTTTTCCCACCAGGCGCTGCGCAAGCATCAAGGACACGAAGATTAGGTTTTAGGTCTAGAATTTCAGGGACATATTGGGATGCTTCGTCTTGTATACTTACGAAACCCTCTTCGAAGTTTGGTAGTAAATCAACTTTACAGGGCGTGTCGAGAACAACAGCAGTTTTTGTTCTGCCAACAGAGGCGGTAATACTTTGTTTTTTGAGTAGATCTAGATAACTCGGTCGGCTGATTTTTTGAGCATTAATTCGCAGAGTCATTGGTGGTCGCAAGTTATTTGCATCCAATATAGATTCTGCTTGAGCTGGCCATTGAGCTTTTATCGAACGGTAAAGCCATTCGGGGTGGGCACTCGCGCACGTAGGGTCTTCGAAAGTTTTAATTTTTTCGCCTCTCAGGTAAGCCCGAAGAACTCCATTGATAAGTCCTGTTGCCCAAGGCTTATTCAACTCGCGCGCAGCTTCTACCGTTTCATTTATAAGCGCATAGTTAGCGACCTCCATTTCGCGAATTTGGTAGATACCTATCGTTAAAAGGCAACGGATATCGCAGTCCTTAGTTCGAAGAGGACGACTAAGGAAATGGTTTAGTTGCGACTGGATAAGCCAGTACCAGCGGCAGCATCCAAAACTTAGTTCTTGAATAAGAGAATAATCTGAGCGATCACGTAGCTTAGATAGAGCGGTAGAAAGCGAGCCTTTTGAATTCAACAAGTCCGCTAAAATTATCGCAGCTGTAGCTCTGCTATTAAGTGATTTTTGCATAAGTTATTCACTGTCGACCATTCGATCACCGATTTTGAAAATATTTGGCTTAGCATTTTTTATGGACTTTATCGTTTGTGGTGTCTTACCGGGCAATTGCACAATAGTTACGGATAGCTCGTCTGTTCCGCATTGGACAGTAAAATGATTTTTTGTTGACGCAGTAATTTCACCGGGCATTGCGTTCGCAATTACATGGTTTGTTTGCAATTTGGTTGCTTGAATGATCTGAATTCGGTTATTTTTAAAATAACTGAAGGCTGGTGTTCTCCCGAATCCTGCTCGAATCTGTAGCTCAATGTCTTTTGCTGAATGGTACCAATCGATAGAGGCTTCGCATTTTTTCATTTTTTCTGCATAGGTAGCAAGTGAATGGTTTTGTTCCTTCGCTTGCCGCTGTGCGGTTGGAAGGTCTGAAAGCAGCTCTATCAACGCCGAAGCTCCTGCTAGTGCAATCTTCTCTTCGAGGGACGCTCTTGTATCAATTTTTCTTATGGGAATTTCTGTTTTAAATAATATTTTACCGGTGTCCAAGCCTTCGTCCATTTGCATAAGGGTAACCCCTGTTTCAGCATCGCCTGCAAGAAGCGCTCTTTCAATGGGTGCCGCGCCGCGCCACCTCGGCAACAAGGAAGCATGAACGTTAATGCATCCAAAGGTAGGAATCTCAAGGAAAGCTTTAGGAAGAATTAACCCATACGCTGCGACGATTAAGACATCTGCACTTAAGGCTGTTAGGTCCCGGCAAGCATTACTGGTTTTCAAAGATTCGGGTTGAAAAACATCCAGGTTGTGATTTTTGGCGAGCGTCTTAACTGCGCTCGATTGGATTTTTTTCCCCCTTCCTGAAGGTCTATCTGGTTGTGTATAAACGCCAACGATATTATGAGATCTCTCGATTAAGGCCTTTAGCTGCGTGGCGGCGAAAGGTGGGGTGCCAGCAAAGGCGAGACGAAGTTTTTGCTTTGGTTTAATCATCAGATCAAAGAGCTTTGTGTTTTTTTTCTAGTTTGCTTCGGATTCGATTTCTTTTTAAACGGCTTATGTAGTCGACCATTAATTTCCCATCTAGGTGATCAATTTCATGTTGAATGCAGACCGCAAGAATGCCATCTGCCTCTAGATCAAAATGCTTTCCATGCTGATCCTGTGAATGAATAACCACTTTTTTAGGTCGTGATATGGTTTCGTAAAATCCTGGAATTGATAGGCACCCTTCGTCGTAATCGAGATTTTGTTGGTCGGAGACAGTGAAAGTTGGGTTAACAAATATTTGTGGTTTATCCCGATTTTCGGATACATCAATGACTAAAATGCGCTGATGAACATCTATTTGTGTTGCCGCTAGACCAATTCCGCCGGCACTATACATGGTTTCAAGCATGTCTTTAATCAGACACGAGAGGGAAGAATCAAAATTTACTACTGGTGTCGCGATAGTGCGTAATCGCATATCAGGAAATTCTAGAATGGTACGAAGAGCCATAGATTATCCGGTGGCTAGAGCGCTCAGAAATTTTAATTTTTGTATTATAGCCTATTGATCTATTGTAAACCTCTTTCTCAGTTTTAAAATTATTGTTTGAGCAGTAATCAAAATAGATAATCAGCTCCCATGTTAATGAAAATTAGACTAATATTTGCAACAAGGCGATTTTTATCGAGAGCTTTATTTAAACACGGGTTGTGAATTGATTAATTATCAAAATATTTCTGATGTCTAAGAAATTCGAGATAGGTGAGGCTGTGGAGTGTTTGCGTGACGGGGGCGTGATCGCTTATCCAACCGAGGCCGTCTGGGGCCTCGGATGTGACCCTTTTAATCCAGATGCCGTCAATCGGTTGTTGGCTCTCAAGAGGAGATCAAAAAACAAAGGGCTTATCTTAGCTGCTGGGTCTATTTCGCAAGTTGAAGTTTTAATGAAGGCTCTGTCGTATGAACAGCAAGAGCTGGTCGCATCCAGGTGGCCGGGCCCAGTTACTTGGATAATTCCGGATGCCTTAAACATTATTCCAAATTGGATAAAGGGCCAGCACTCCAAAGTTGCAGTGAGGGTAAGTAGCCACCCTGTTGTAAAAGATTTGTCGAATGCATTTAGAGGAATGATAGTATCGACTAGTGCGAACTTGAACAATGAATCTGAAATTAAATCTTTCGAGGTTTTAGAGCGTCAGTTTGGCTCTAAACTTGACGGAATTGTTGAGGGAGATCTCGGTTTAGACACAAACACCTCGGAAATCTGGGATGTAGAGACCGGTATTCGTATTCGATAGAAAATGCGGGCTTATGAAACATATTGTGTTGCAAGTATTTAAGAGATTAATTTAATGACTGCTAAGACCAAGAAATTACCAACAGGCAATACAAATACCAGCTTTAAGACCTTCCTGCTTGCTTTGCAGAGTCGAATTTGCTCGGAGTTCGAATCGTTGGATGAAACTTCTAGATTTTGTACCGACAGATGGGACCGCAATCTTGGTGGTAGTGGTTGTAGTCGGGTCATATCGCAAGGTGATGTTTTTGAAAAAGGGGGTGTGAATTTTTCACATGTGTTTGGCAGTGAAATGCCCCCCTCGGCGACGGTGAAACGTCCTGAATTAGCCGGTAGAAGCTTTGAGGCGATGGGAATATCCTTGGTGATGCATCCTAAGAATCCCTTTGTTCCTACCTCACACGCTAATTTTAGGCTATTCATATCGAAACAGGAGGGAGGCGGGTCTGTTTGGTGGTTTGGCGGGGGCTACGACCTCACTCCGTATTATGGTTTTGAAGATGACTGTATTCATTGGCATGAAACAGCTAAAAAAGTCTGTGATCAATTTAATACTGATTATTATCCTCGTTTTAAAAAAGATTGTGATGAATATTTCTTTATAAAACATCGGCAAGAGCCACGAGGTATTGGCGGGATTTTTTTCGATGATTTTAATGAAGAAGGTTTTGATAACTGCTATTCACTTGTATGCGCGTTAGCTGATAGTTACCTCGAAGCATATATCCCTATAGTCAAACGACGCATGAGTGAACCGTTTGAAAAATGCCATCAGGAATTTCAACAATATCGAAGAGGGCGGTACGTAGAGTTTAATCTTGCATACGATCGGGGCACTGTTTTTGGCCTTCAGTCCGGTGTAGGTAGAATAGAGTCGATTTTGATGTCACTTCCGCCTACAGTTCGTTGGGTGTACGACTGGGCCCCAGCACCAGGTACCGAAGAATCTCGGCTATACACTGATTTCCTTGTGCCGCGTGATTGGGCTGCAAATTAATGGCTCAGGGAGATTGACTTTGAAAAGCACCCCTCTCTATTGCGTTATCGGTGATCCAATAACACATAGCAGATCACCAGAAATACACAGGTTTTTTGCGGATCAACAGGCAGACTCTATAAAATATGAGTCAAAACGAGTTGATGAAGCAAGTTTTCAAAATTTTGTGAGAAATTTCTTTGAATCCGGTGGCGCTGGTTTGAATATTACTTTGCCTCATAAAGAATCTGCGTTTTTACTGTGTGATGAACTATCTGAGCGCGCTGCGTTATCGAGAGCTGTAAACACCTTGTTTATGGATGATCTCGGTCTATTGCACGGAGAAAATACTGATGGGCTTGGATTAGTAAGAGATATTGTTAATAACCATGGAATTGTAATACGTAATAAGCGCATTCTGATTATCGGTGCTGGCGGCGCAGCGCGGGGGGTTATCCATGACCTGGTCAGCTGTAATCCGGCTTCGGTTTCTATTATCAATCGGACTCATCACAGAGCTGAAGCTTTGGCTAAGTATTTTAATGTAGAAGCGCTTAAGGTAAAGGCTGCATTTGAAAGAAATTTTGATTTGATTATTAATGCCACGGCATCTAGTTTAGTTGGGGAATTGCCGCCTATTTGTTCAGCGATGCTCGCTCCAAATTGCTGTTGTTATGACATGATGTATTCTAAAGAAGATACAAGTTTTGTTAGATGGGCGAGAGAAAATGGGGTTTCGCGCACCATGGATGGGCTTGGCATGTTAGTTGAACAAGCAGCTGAGGCGTTTTTTTTATGGAGGGGTTCCCGCCCGATTACAGCGCCGTTGCTTAAAATTTTGAGATGAATGAAGGGTTATTTCTCAAATCACCGAAAGGTTCTCGTAAAAAGTAACCTTCCGATGCGTCATTATTCTAGTGTTCATTCGCTGAGGCGCTGGTGGCTTCATCGTGATGTAAGTCACTGGGCGACAGCGGTTGAAGTGTTGGATCATCGCCGCGGTATTGATAACGCGTTCCTTCCGTATAGTTTCCCTCTATCGCCATAAAACCGATCAGGACAAGTAGTACGATGGGTGGGCCTAATATTGTCCAAACTAGAGCAAGGCGCTCCCAGACCACATGCATAAAAATTGCAACAATGAAACCAGCCTTGAGTGTCATAAAAAGGATTACTAAAAACCAGCGGAGCGCGCCTTCAACATGGAAGTAATCTACGGCATATGAGAACCCGCTCAAAACAAATAGCAATACCCAAATTTTATAGTAGATACCAAGTGGGTGTTGTTGTCCTACGTCAGATGACATGTTTAATTCTCTCTTTAAAGTAAATAGAAGAAGGCAAAAATGAAGACCCAGACTAGGTCCACAAAGTGCCAGTAAAGCCCTGCGATTTCAACGATTTCAAATCCCTTCGCATCGTAATGCCCTTTTCGAATTTTGTTTGCTACGATTAGAAGATAGATAACGCCGCCGGTTACGTGTAAACCGTGAAAGCCTGTAACCATAAAAAAGACTGAGCCGAACTGAGCTGCACCAAAAGGATTGGTCCAAGGCCTCACTCCCTCCTGAATTAGCTTTGTCCACTCAAATGCTTGCATGCCGACGAAGGAGGCCCCTAGCAAGGCTGTTACGACCATCAACCAAAAAGTCTTCGTTTTATCCCTACGATACCCAAAGTTAACAGCCAATGCCATTGAGCCTGAGCTTGTAATTAAGATAAAAGTCATTATCGCGATTAACACTAGTGGCACTGACTGCCCAAACAGAGTAAGCGCAAAAATTTCAGTTTGGAGTGGCCAAGGTTCTGTAGTGGTAAGGCGTACGTTTAGATAACCTGTAAGGAAGCAAGTAAAAATGAATGTATCGGATACCAAAAATATCCACATCATCGCTTTGCCCCAGGGGACATTGTAGGCCTGCTTATCGCTGGCCCAGTCTTCTACCAAGCCGGGTACTCCAGAAGGAGCTCCATCAACTGCCGATTCACTCATCATAAACTTCCTGTGTATGCTTTGAACTTTAAAAAATGCCTCTGCTAAGTATTTGAGAGAACAGCGAATACCGCTATCCACACGATCAAAAGAAAGTGCCAATACACAGTGCACAGCTCGATACTGAGCCTGAGATCTTCTTGTGCTGCTCCGGATAAAAGCCTTAGCAAGCTTTTGCTCCAAACCCAAAGGCCTCCCAAGATGTGCAATGCATGGAGCCCGGTTAATAAATAGTAAAAGGAGTTTGCCGGATTCGATGTCATGAACAGCCCTTGCGCTTGTAAATTCTGCCAAGTAACCATTTGCGCGGCTATGAATAATATGGCGAAAACTCCGCCTGACGCAAAAGTCGATGTGACAATCTTTTTACCATTTGAGATCAAGGTTTTTGCCCGTTGGAACAAAAAGCTGCTGATAACAAGCAAAGCTGTGTTGAACCAGAGTTGGGAGGGCTCTGATACTGGAATCCAATCTGGCAGCTCCATGCGGATGACATAGCTAACTCCGAAAAGCGAGAAAACAATCGAAGCCGCTACCAAAAAGAATACCAGCGCCACCTTTTCTGGTGGCGCTGAAAAGGTGCCCTCCGCTCGCAGCCCGCCGATAATTCCGGTGCGCTCCCAAGGCTTGTCGGTTATTTGTTTAAATAAACCCATAATTTAATTGCTCTTCGATTCCATTTCCACGTCGGCATCAGCCATATTTTGTGGAATAAAATCTTCCTTAGCTCCAGGAACACTGTAATCGTATGCCCAGCGATAAACTGTCGGCAGTTCCTTTCCCCAATTGCCATGAACAGGCGGAGTATCAGGAGTCTGCCACTCCAAGGAAGCTGCCCCCCAAGGATTGCCTTCCGCTTTTTTACCGTTTCGAAGACTCCAAAGAATATTAATGAAGAACAATATTTGAGCTGATCCAACAATAAGCGCTGCAACAGTGATCCCCGCGTTTAAGTCTTGCGCGGATTCAGGAATAAAATCTGTCTGGCCGAGCGCATAGTACCGCCTCGGAACGCCAAGGAAGCCAAGGTAATGCATCGGTAGGTATATTGCGTAAGTCCCAAGGAATGTAATCCAAAAATGGAGTTTAGCTAACCCTTCGTGATACATACGCCCTGACATTTTTGGATACCAGTGGTAGAGGGAAGCGAAGATTACGAGAACGGGGGAAACACCCATTACCATATGAAAGTGGGCTACGACAAAATATGTGTCTGAGAGAGGCAAATCAATAACGACATTACCTAGAAATAAGCCTGTTAGTCCGCCGTGGATGAAGGTAAAGATGAACCCTATGGCAAAATACATTGGCGCATTTAAGCGTATGTCGCCCTCCCAAAGGGTTAGAACCCAGTTGTAGACCTTTAATGCAGTAGGTACTGCGATGATCAAAGTGGTAGTGGCAAAAAAGAAGCCAAAATATGGATTCATTCCGCTGACATACATGTGGTGGGCCCAAACGATGAAACTTAATCCCCCAATTGCGATTATGGCCCAAACCATCATTCGGTAGCCGAAAATATTTTTTCGGGCATGAGTGCTGAGTACGTCAGATACAAGACCGAAGGCTGGAAGGGCTACGATATAAACCTCTGGATGACCAAAAAACCAAAAAAGGTGTTGGAAAAGAACCGGGCTACCGCCGTTGTGATCTAGTGCCGTTCCAGATTCGATGATTGCCGGCATGAAGAAACTTGTGCCCAGAAGCGTGTCAAAGGTCATCATAATTACAGAGACTAGGAGCGCTGGGAATGCAAATAGGCCCAAAACAGTTGCAACAAAAATGCCCCAGACGGTCAATGGCATTCGCATTAGTGTCATTCCCCGAGCACGGTTCTGTAGTATCGTTGTTACATAATTTAGGCCGCCCATAGTGAACGCGACAACGAAGACACCAAGAGATAAGAGCATTAGAAGTATGCCCATGTCATGGCCGGGTGTGCCGGCTAAGGTTGCTTGAGGTGGATACAACGTCCAACCTGCCCCAGTCGGGCCGCCACCAACCAAAAAGCTGGCCATTAGAATTAAGACTGAAGCTAGGTAGAACCAGAAGCTCAACATGTTCAGAAAAGGGAATACCATATCTCGAGCGCCGATCATTAACGGGACCATGTAGTTACCAAAGCCACCGAGTAGAAGTGCGGTCAGCATGTATACGACCATGATCATCCCGTGCATGGTTACTGACTGGTAATAGGCGTTTGGGTCGATAAGATCAAAGGTTTCAGGGAAGCCAAGTTGCATCCGCATCAACAGCGAGAGCATTAAAGCTGCGATTCCTACTAAAATCGCTGTGCCCCCGTATTGGATAGCAATTACTTTGTGATCCTGACTCCAAACATATTTTGTTACCCAGCTATGCGGGTGATGAAGATCAGCTTCGTTGTCTTGATCAGCCAATGGTACGTAGGCCATTTAAACCTCCTAACTTAAACCGTATAAAAAATTTTAAACGTGACCTATCGTAATGTACTCAGATACGCCGCGACATCTTGAATTTCATTTAAACCAGACATGGCTGTAGCCATAGAAACCATTTGTTCTCCGTATGGATCGGCTGCGTGTAAGCCCCTGATACCAGCCCTGAAATTGCTGATCTGGGTAACGAAATACCAATCGCTCATTCCAGCTAGCTTTGGTGCATCTGTGTACCAAGTTCCGCTGCCGCTATCTAAGTGGCAAGCTGCACAATTTCGGTCGTAAATATCGAAACCATTTTCAACATCGCCTTCAACAATGGTGGGTGTAGCCGGCATATCGGGGAAAGTGCTGATGTAAGCCGCCATGTTTCGAACAGCATCATCATCAACTAACATATTGGCCATGCCTATCATGGCCGCACCGTTGACATCTCCTTCACCACCGCGAATTCCCTGCTTGAAATGATTTAGCTGGCGCTCAACATACCAATCTTGGAGCCCGGCTAGTTTGGGGCTATTAAGCGCTTGATTACCCTCTCCATTGGCCCCATGGCACGCCGAACAAACTGCATACGATGCTTGACCTGCTGCTATGTCAGGTTCTGCGGACTGCTGGGTCTGAGCGAATGTGGGTTGAGATGCAATCCAAGTGTTGAAATCTTCTTGGGTATCAATAACAATCGCGCCGCGCATTATAAAATGACCGATGCCGCATAGCTCTTCGCAAAGGATGTCGTAACGACCAGTTACCTCAGGCTCAAACCATAGATAGGAAGTCAATCCAGGAACAAGGTCCATTTTAACTCTAAGTTGTGCGATAGTGTAGTTGTGCAAGACGTCGTTTGACCTAAGAAGCGCCTTGACAGGCTTTCCAACGGGCAAGTGCATATCCGGGGCATTGACGATGATGTCGTCCTGGCCATTCGGATCCTCAGGGTTGATTCCAAATGGGTTTTCTTCGTTTACAAATTCGGTATCGGCTGTTCCTAATTTACCGTCAGCGCCCGGATACCGGAAATTCCATTGCCATTGTTGGCCTAATACTTCAAATTCAGTCGCATCTTCCGGCGGCTGAACAAAATCCGCCCACACAAACAAGCCGGGCGCGAGCATCAAAACAACCCCAACGGTTGTAATCGCTGATAGCCAACCTTCGAGCTTGTGATTTTCTGGCTCATAAGCTGCTTTCTGCCCTGACCGATGGCGGAATTTGTATACGCAATATGCCATGAAGGCATTGATGACAACGAATACGGTGCCCGTTACCCAAAATGTAATTAGGATCGTGGTATCAATGGACTGCCAGTTTGAGATTATGTCGGTAAACCACCACGGGCTTGCGAAGTGAAAAATCACAGATCCTATAACCAGCGCAAAGATGACAACTGCTAGAGCCATAACCTAACCTTTTCCTTTTGAATGAAACAAAAAATTCACAATAATGGCAACGTGTTGCCTTTTTATGCTAAGTCGAATTTCTCGACTCACTTGAAAGCGTCATACTACTTTTTTGTATTGTTTTTTTCAGTAGTTTGAGAATTTCCGAATCCAAACTGCGTTGCATTTGACGCGTAAAAATTTCTAAATTCTCTCCACTAATTAGGTTTAAGAACCTCGTTTTAAACCAATTAATTTTTTCGAATGCAATGCTATAGAAGAATATATGTAATCGCAAGCTAATAGGCCGCAATTACGGGAAAACTGTCGAAAAATCAGTCGTTTTTGACAGCTTTTTGTCAGACCCGAATCGAAGAAGAGGTCATACTGGCTCGTGTAGCCTTTTGAGCAAATCTAGTTGAGTCAAATCGGCGTTTATCTTGAGTTAAAATAGCAAACATGGTTGAATGCCGCGCACTAATCTCACGCTCAACAGAGGAAAAATGGCATCACCTCTGACTGCGGCGTTCAATTGTCCTTTAGTTTAAATTTTAAGAGAGTTGTCACAGTGGCCGAGCTCATTTCTCAAAAACCCGCGACGTGGCGAGATTATTACGACATATGCAAGCCTCGAGTTGTTTTCTTGATGCTTTTGACGTCGATCGTAGGCATGTTTTTGGCTGTACCCGGCATGGTCCCATTCGATATTCTTTTCTTTGGAAACCTTGGGATTGCCCTGGTGGCGTCATCTGGGGCAGCTGTAAATCATTTAATTGATCACAAAATTGATATTCAGATGTCGCGGACCCACGATCGACCGGTCGCTCAAGGACGAGTGAGTCAGATGCGTGCGGGTCTGTTTGCGCTGAGCATTGGAACTGCCGGTATGGCCACGCTGATGATTTGGGTTAATGCATTAAGTGCTTGGCTAACACTTGGTTCGTTCATAGGGTATGCGTTTATTTACACCGGATATCTCAAGCATGCGACTCCCCAGAATATCGTGATTGGTGGCCTCGCTGGCGCGATGCCCCCTATGTTGGGTTGGTCTGCTGTAACCAACACTATTGATTCGAACGCGCTGATTTTAGTGCTTATAATCTTCGCTTGGACACCGCCTCACTTTTGGGCGCTCGCAATTCATAGGAAGGACGAATATGCGAAATCAGGCATTCCAATGTTACCGGTTACTCATGGAGTCAGGGTTACAAAACTTCATATCTTGGCTTATACCTTAGGTTTAGTTCTCGTTACGGTACTACCTTACTACACAGGTATGAGCGGCCCTTTCTATTTAATATCGGCCTTGATTTTTGGTGTGAGATTCATATTTTGGTCAGCAAAACTTTTATTCCGACCGACCAAAACGACTGCGATGGACACCTTTCGCTTCTCTATTGTTTACCTTGCTGCAATATTCGTTGCCTTAATGATTGACCATTATATATTTTAAATTTTGGGGGAAAAGTGAGCGTAACCCGGACTCTTATTGTAATTTCCGCTTTGTTCCTCAACATTACAGTTTTTTTCGTTCTTAAAAATATATTTGATTTCAGGGTTTCGTTACAAGAAGAAGAAAAGTTAAGAAAGCTTGGTGTAACGATTTTTGAAAATGCGCGCCCAATTAGGTCATTTACTCTTAGAACCAGTTCAAATCAGGCGTTCACCAAAAACAGTCTTCAAAAACCACTTAACTTGTTTTTTTTTGGTTTTACGGAATGCCCTGATATTTGTCCATTAACACTCCGAGAATATAGCGATGCAGTTTCAACGGAAGAATTCGCAACGATAGCTGACTCGGTCGATTTTTATTTCGTGTCGGTAGACCCCGAAAGAGACTCTCTTGAAGTGATTGCGTCTTACGTAGACTCGTACTCTGCCGATATTTTTGGCCTTACTGACCTCGAGGAGCTAAAGTATCGCGCAGATGGCGGATTAAACCTCGGTGTTTCCACTCTCGCATCTGAGCTTTTCGTTTCTTATTCCGACACCGCTTCTCTTATTGCTGGCCAACACAAAAACAAAGAACATAGCCATTCCGAGTTTCCTGCAGAGACTAGTCGCTTGATAACGCATAGCGGCCATATTTCAATATTGAACAGAAACGGTGAGCATATGGGTGTTCTTCGTCCACCGCACCGAAGCGAAGATTTAATTGATGCTCTTTCTTTGATTTCCGACAACCATATGTAAGCTCAATAAATTACAACTTTATTTAAATTGTTTAGGTATAGTCAAGGCGAGGCAATATAGTATCGTTGCGACTACTACAATGCTTGGCCCAACCGGAGAATCAAAAAAGAACGAGCTTACCACTCCCATGATGACCGAAGTCACTCCTATTGCACTTGAAAAGAAAGCCATTGCTTCCGGAGTAAAAGAGAAATTTCTTGCGGTAGCCGGCGGAATTATTAATAGAGACGTAATTAGTAAAACGCCTACAATTTTTATTGAAATCGCTACTGTTAGAGCAATTAAAGATGACAGTAATAAGTGAAATTTTTCAGTATTTACCCCATCCATTTTAGCAAGGTCTCGGTTCACGGTTGCTGCTAAAAGTTCTTCCCAAAAATATAAAAGCGTGCTTAAGATCACAACCGAAACGCCAATAATCCATATTAAATCCGCCATACTTACTGTAAGGAGTGCCCCAAATAAATAAGCTTCTAAGTTGAGCCGCGGAGCGCTTGAGAATCCGAGGATCACAATCCCAAGGTTACTATGCGCAATTATTCCTAGGATAGTGTCTGCTGAGATCGAGTCTAATTTATTTAAACTGGTCAGTATAAAAGCAGAACACAGGCAAACCAAAAGCATGCTAATTTGAATGTTTAGCTCAAATACTAACGCAAGTGCGACCCCGAGCAATGATGCGTGTGCAAGTGTCTCACCAAAGTAGGACATTTTTTTCCACACGACAAAAGACCCGAGTGGCCCCGCTACTATGGCAAGAGCGACGCCAGCCGAGAGAGCAAAAACAACAAAATCGGCTGTTAGAAAGGAAAGAAGTGTATTCATATAAAACTTATCTTTATCGTCATTTGCCCGCGACGGGCAATATATTCCTCTTTAAATCATGACTGTGAGAATGTTGGTGTTTGTAAACAGCAATATTGTTCTCTCTTGCTCCAAAAAGCTTTAAGTAGGCTGGATCGTTGCTGACCGAGTCCGGTCTACCATGACAACAAACATGCTTGTTAAGACACACGACCTCATCTGTACTCGACATAACTAAATTAAGATCGTGAGAAATCATAAGGACCCCACATCCTTGTTCTTCTTTTACAGAGCTAATAAGTTCATACAATTCAGACTGGCCGCTCAAATCGCCCCCTCGAGCCGGTTCATCTAATACTAGTAGCTCAGGATTACGCAAAAGAGCACGAGCGAGCAGTACGCGTTGTAGTTCTCCACTAGACAGACTTGTAATTTGCTGGTTGTAAAGATGATGGATCTGCATCCTTGATAATTTCTTTTCGATCTCGTTTATTTCTTTTCTAAGGACCTTCTGACCCAGTTGTAAAAATCTTTTGACAGTTAGAGGTAGTGTCGATTCAATATAGAGTTTTTGAGGCATGTATCCTAATCTTAGTTTCGGCTTTTTTACAACTGACCCTTTGTCGGCAGAGATAAGCGCGAGAGCGATCCGCACTAACGTTGTTTTACCGGCACCGTTTGGCCCGATTAATGTGACTATCTGTTTGGAGTTGACGGATAAGCTGACATCATCGAGGACTTGATGTTTTCCAAACGTTTTTGATATATTCCGCGCTTCTAGTAAAGCTTCTTTTGATATTTTGAAAGCCTGGCATTCTCAGAAAACTTATAAGCCTGTTAAGCACTGTTCTAAGTGCCTATTGATCGATCGTAGTGATCGGTTCGCCGCTAAAGGTGAATTAATATAACAGAAAAGTGGTTTGAAAAGCTCGAGCATTTTTTTGTCTTAGGTTATCATGGTACTGAATTCTTTTTTATTTTC
>PAEL01000049.1 GCA_002700775.1 Gammaproteobacteria bacterium
AAAAAAAACCACCCCCGCCATAGGAACTAGTATTAAAACTAGACACATTAAAAGGCGATTCGATCTTTTGCGCAAATAGATTCATGCCTCGGCTAACGCCGTCCGGAGTAAAATAAGGATCCACGTATTGAAAATTTAAGCTCTCTTGAAACCGACTTTTATTTATTCCGACTCCTAACGTTCGCCCGGTACCTAGAAAATTTTGCGCCTGCAAGCTTGTGCTGATAAAAAAGTTTCCTCCTCCGCCAGTACCAACCTGAAAACTTACCGCGCCAAAATTTTGCTCAACAACGTCATAATTAATGTCAATCTGATCTTCAATCCCCGGAACTTCGGAAGTCTCAACCTCAACAGTCTCGAAATACCCAAGACGCTCCAAACGCACTTTTGACTGTTCAATTTGCAGACTTGATGCAGGCGCGCTTTCGAGCTGCCTCATCTCGCGACGCAAAACGTCGTCGGCCGTACTTACATTTCCACTGAAATTAATTCGATTAACGTAAGTTCGATTACCCGGCTGAACAAAAAATGTGATATCAACCGTCTCACCATTATCGTTTACTTCTGGCACCCCAGTCACTTCTGCAAATGCATAGCCTAAATTTCCAAGGAACTGTACCATCACTTCTTCAGTCGCAGTTACTAATCCTTGTGAAAAAATTTGACCTGTTCGGATAAAAAGAGCCGCTCTGAGTAATGCTTCAGCATCAACGAGATCTCCTGCCAAATCGACTTCGGCCACCTCAAAAAGTGCCCCCTCATTTACATTAATGGTAATAAATACCTCTTCTCGATTTGGCGTAATTGATATCGGCGTAGATTCTATCTCAAATTCCACGAACCCATTATCGAGATAGAAAGATTCAAGTCTTTCCAAGTCTCCGCTGAATTGCTCCCTCGAATAACGATCGCGTTTACTGAGAAAAAGATACCATGGCTTAGTTCCTAACTCGAATAACTGCAGCAACTCATCTTCAGGATATTGCGTATTGCCGACGATATTTATATTCTTAATTCTAGACTCTTCACCTTCATTTATGATGAGTTCAATACTCACCCGATTTCTAGGCAACTCCTCAACATTAATTTCGACTGCAGCACCGTATCTGCCGCGAGATGAATAAACATCTTGAATGCCTTGTCGAATCAGCTCAAGGGCCGCCCTAGTAAATATCTGCCCTTCTGCAATATCAGCACCAGCCATGTTCTCGATAATATCTTCAGTTTTAAGCACACTATTGCCTTCGATCGTAATTTCAGCAACAGACGGCCTCTCTAAAACCGTAACAATGAGAATATCCCCCTCTCGAGAGATTTCGATTTCATCGAAATATTCCGAATTGGAGAGCTCGCGAATGATCTGTGCAGAGAGTCCCGGAGTCATCTCGTCACCAATGCCAACGGGAAGAATGTTATAGATTATCCCTGGTGATATACGCTGGTAACCGTCGACAATAATATCAGTGATGGTAAAGTTCTGAGCGAATAACGGTCGAGCAAAACCATTGATCGCCATAAAAAAAAATATCAGCTTTTTCATTCTTATAAAGTTCTCAATGTATTTACTGCGCAGTTTCTCTGTAACGCGTCATCGACATTACTGAATTTACTCAACCCCGATGACTGCTTGTTAGTTTAACGAAAAAACACCTACAGCAATCTATTCACGTCATTGAACACAGCCAACAGCATTATTCCAGAAATCAGCATCACCCCTATTTGCATCCCATACGCCTGAATGCGCTCAGGTAATGGACTACCAGTAATCACCTCAAGAAAAATAAAAAGCAACCGCCCTCCGTCGAGAACTGGTATCGGCAGTAGATTCATTACCCCAAGTGAAACACTGAGCAAACCGAGAAACTGCAAGTATACATCAAGGCCATAGCTTGCAGTGTTTCCAGCCACCTGGGCAATCGTAATCGGGCCGTTAACATTCTTAATAGAAATTAATCCAACAACCATTTTTTGAACAGAACCCAGTATAAAAACTGCTTTGTCCCATGTATCCGTTATTGCTGGCACGACCCCCTCGACAAGACTATACGAAACCTCCCGTCGCATTTCTTCAGAAACTATTTGATCGAAGTTAGTTATAGCTGAGGCAGCACCAATAACTCCAATATAGACGCCATCACCCAATAATTTTCTTTCTGGAATAATTACTATAGTTTGAAGCCGACCTTCCCTTTCGACAACAACAAGAGTCTCAAGTTCCGAACTAGCTCTAATTACTTCTACCCAATGAGCCCAGCCGCGAATTTCCAAACCATTCACCCGTGTAATTTTATCTTGCGCTAGTAACCCTGCCTCATCAGCAGCGCCACCCTCAAACACCTCGCCAACAATCGCAGGAATCTCGATCTCAATAATGCCTAACTCTCTGAGTGGGTCAGGACCTGTGCTTTCATTCATCCATTGTTCTATTGGCACAACAATATTTATAACGCTCCCGCTTTCTTTCTTCGAGATTTCAAACCTAATCGCCCCCGTCTCTCCCATTCTGGCAATAAGTCGTTGTGAAACATCTTTCCATATTCGAGTTGATGTACCATCCACTGATAGTATCTCATCTCCTTTTTCAATCCCTGCGACCGCAGCCGCAGACTCAGGAATTACTGAACTTACTATAGGAGATATCCCTGACGAACCATAAATAATGTTCACCAACCAAAATACAATGACGGCGAGCAAAAAATTGGCAATCGGTCCGGCGGCTGTTATCGCAATTCGTTGCAAGGCTGATTTGGACTCAAAGGATCGACCTTTATCACATTCGTGTATGTCTCTCATTTCGTTTTCCAAGAAATCATTCTCACCCAGCATTCGAACAAATCCTCCGAGCGGAATAGGTGCTAGGACATAATCAACGCCGTCGTTTCCCGTCCATTTCTTAAACGGCTTTCCAAAACCAATAGAAAACGTGAGCACTTTGACTCCGCATTGTCGCGCGACCCAAAAATGACCGAACTCATGTATGGTGACCAGAATCCCCAAAGTCACCACGAGTGCTATTACGCTAATTAGAACTTCAATTATGATGTCAATCATATTTTTACCCTAGAACAATTCCAGTCCAATTTTTTATTCGTTAATTAGATCAACGTACTCGCGATCTGTCTAGCCTCGTGATCAGCGTCAAAAATCGCATCCAAGTCAGGCACCGGCTGACATGGCATTTGGTTTATGACCGCCAAATTAATATCGAAAATCTTGGTAAAACTGATTCGGCCCGATAGGAAAGCCTCCACTGAAACCTCATTCGCTGCATTTAAAACCGCGGGCATTGTTCCTTTTTTAATTGCAGCTTCTATTCCTAACGTTAAACAAGGAAATTTATCTAAGTCGGGAGCAGAAAACGACAGCGTCTCTTCTGCAACCAAGTCGAGACTATCTGCACCTGAACTAAATCGCTTCGGCCAAGCGATGCCGTATGCGATTGGAATCCGCATATCCGGAGTACCCATCTGTGCTAATACCGATCCATCACAAAAGTGCACCATAGAATGAATAATGCTTTCTGGGTGAATTATCACCTCGATGTCGTTTGCATTTAAGTCAAAAAGATAGCTCGCTTCAATAAACTCAAGCCCTTTGTTCATCAAAGTTGCTGAATCTACTGATATTTTTTTGCCCATATTCCATCTGGGATGGTTGCATGCTTGTTCAGGACTTACCGATGCAAGCTGAGAAGCAGGCGCATTAAGAAAAGGACCTCCCGAAGCAGTCAAGACAATTTTTTTTACTTGGCAAGTCTGTCTATCTCCTGAACCTTCACTTTGCGGCGGCAGACACTGAAAAATAGCATTATGCACACTATCGATAGGAATAATCACCGAACCACCCAAATCTGCCTCCCTCAACAGAAGCTCGCCCGACATCACGATAGACTCTTTATTCGCCAAGAGGATTTTTTTTCCGCTTCTCGCAGCTGCTAACGTTGGATTTAATGCTGCAGCACCAAGGATTGCCGACATCACAGTCGTGACTTTGGTATCAGAGGATACTTTTTCTAATGCATCCGTGCCCTGCAAGCATTCGGTTTCGCTTCCCAGCTTTTTTAATTGTTTCGCAAACTCGTCAGCAGCCACTGGGTCAACAAGAACAGCATACTCGGGGGAAAACTCCAAGCATTGTGCCAACAACATATCGAAATTCTTATGAGCGGTCAGCGCATATATCTGCACATTCGTATTCTCACGCACTACCGCCAGAGTGCTTACTCCGATTGAGCCAGTTGAGCCAAGAACAGTCATGAATTGCTTACTTACTTCTTCCATCGAAATCAACCCACCCCAGTGGTGCTTATGACAACCAATACCACAATAACAAATATAGGCGTTGCAGCGATCAATCCATCTATTCTATCCAAAACACCCCCATGACCCGGCAAAATATTCCCACTATCTTTCAGACCGCAATTTCGTTTCAGCATGCTTTCTAAAAGATCTCCCGTTACACTAAAAACAGTGACAAGGATTGACATCAGTGCAATAACAAGAATGTGCCATCTTTCAAGCGATGTTATGTACAAATTTGCATAAGTACCGCAGCAGACTGCAACCAACATGTTTAAAGCTAGACCTCCCCAAACTCCCTCCCAGGTTTTTTTTGGGCTCAATTGCGGAGCTAGAGCGCGCTTCCCAAACCAGCTGCCAATAAAAAATCCACCCACATCAACAGCGGCGACAGAAATCATGAGCATGAGAACCAGCTCCCCGGTTTCCACAATTGTTTTAAGAAAAATTATCCCAGACCAGGTCGAGCCTAACGTCAAAAACCCCATCAGCCCAATTCGAGTTTTTGTATTCCATTTGTCTTCATTCCTTGGGTAGCCCTGAACAAAAAGAAACATAGCTAACCAAGCTATAGCCGCCGCAGTCACAACCGCCCATAATAAATTAACATCCATCTGAGGCGCGTTCATGGATAAACCAAATCTGACACCTAGCCCGATCAGAACAATCAAAAAAGTTGCCACGTAAGCAAACCGATTGATGCTCTTAAAGACTGCAAACCGCGACCATTCCCACGCACCTATAGTGACAATAATGGTGATAAATAAAGCGTATTTCAGGATAGGCAGCATTACAGTTGCGAAAACGAAACCTACCAACAATATGATTCCAGTGATGAGCCTTTGCTTAAGCATAAGGCTTATCCGGAAATTCATTTAAACAGGATGCACTACGATTCGATGCGTCAGCGGAATTACCTCCATAACGCCGCTGCCTCGCGCTAAAATCAGCAAGAGACTTTTTAAACTCACCGACATTAAAGTCTGGCCAAAAACAATCGCTGAAGTAAAGCTCCGTATAAGCAAACTGCCAAAGCAAAAAATTACTAAGTCGTTTTTCGCCACCTGTGCGAATACAAAAATCAGGATCGGGGAATTCGGCTAGTGCGGTGTATCGATTAAATAGGGATAGGGTTATTTCAGAGGGCTTTACATTATTTCTGGAGACTTCCTCCAAAAGCTTCTTTGCCGCTTGAACTAGGTCCCATCGACCACCGTAGTCTGCCGCTACAATTACAGTCATGCCAGTGTTACGCGCCGTAAGGTTCTCTACTTTTTTCATCATCACCTGTAAGCGAGTAGAAAAAGCTTCCCTAGATCCAACAAAACGAATTCTAACGTTTTTTTTGTGAAATATCTGAATTTCATCTCTACGAAGAACCCCAACAAAAAGGGCCATTAAAGATCGCACCTCTTTTTTAGGCCGTAACCAGTTCTCGCTACTAAAAGCAAATAAAGTTAAGATAGAAATTCCACTTTCTAAGCAATAGTCAACAATATCCCTCGCAGCTTCAGCTCCACGGCGATGTCCCTCTTTGGAAGTATAGCCATGCAATTTTGCCCAACGATTATTGCCATCCATAATAATTGCGACGTGTTCAGGCAAAACAGAAGGGGATTGACATGTCATCGAATGTTGTCCGGCTTTTTGTAATAGTCAGAAATTTTATTGCTATATGGACAGCAAGTCAGTCTCTTTGACTTGGTATATTGCTTCAATATTCCCAACATAAGTATCGGTAAGCTTTTGAATCTGCTCTTCCGAGCGCCGCTGATCGTCCTCGCTTATTTCTTTATCTTTTTCCAAATCTTTCAGATGACTGTTCGCATCTCTTCTTATATTTCTCAATGCGATCCTTGCGTTCTCGGCTTCGTTTTTAGCCTGCTTGGTGTACTCGCGCCGGGTTTCTTCCGTCAGTGCCGGCATGGGTACTCTCAAAGTATCTCCATTATTAGCAGGGTTAAGCCCCAAATCAGACTTCAATATTGCTTTTTCAATATCTGAAATCATACTTTTTTCCCATGGAGAAATAAGAAGAGTTCTTCCCTCCTCTACGACTATATTCGCTACCTGAGAGATTTGCGTCTCACTTCCATAGTATGAAACCGTGACTGCGTCTAAAATACTTGGATGGGCACGACCAGTCCGTATTCTCTTAAATGCTTCCTCTAGCGACGCAACACTTTTTTGCATTCGGTCCTTTGCATCTTGAATAATATCCTCAACCACACGACCTCCTAAAACATAAAAATAGATTTTCTTGCACCATCTGAACATGCAAAGTATTAGCTTTCCGATATCAAACGATCAATGTACCGTCTGCCAAACCTAAAACATTATCCAAAAGAGCACCCGACCTCTTCATATTGAAAACTTTAATTGGCACACCATGATCTCGACTCAAACAAATGGCTGTCAAATCCATAACACCTAGCTTCTTCTCAATTACATCGTCATAAGTCAACCTATCAAATTTCTTCGCATCTTTATTTTTTTCAGGATCCGATGAATAAACACCATCGACCTTTGTCGCTTTTAATATTAGATCCGCATCAATTTCAATGCCACGTAAACACGCCGCCGTATCTGTGGTAAAAAAAGGATTACCCGTTCCCGCAGAAAAAATAACAACATCCGAGGCCTTCAAATGCCTAATAGCGGTCCTTCTGTCATAATGCTCTACAACACCGCTCATCGGTATAGATGACATTACTCTCGTTGGAATACTGGCTCTTTCAAGCGCATCTCTCATCGCAAGAGCATTCATTACAGTGGCAAGCATACCCATATGATCACCAGTAACTCTTTCCATACCAGCCGCACTGAGAGCCGCACCGCGAAACAAATTACCTCCGCCAATAACCATTCCAATCTGCACGCCAAGTCCTACTAACTGACCAACCTCTACCGCAATGCGATCCAATATTTTAGGGTCGATGCCAAAATCGGCGTCGCCCATCAGGGCCTCACCACTAAGTTTGAGAAGTATTCGATTGTATTTTCGTTCCTGCTTTGGCATAAATTTTACGCTCCGGGTTACAGCGGCTAAAGTTCTCCAAAAAAAATTATGCTTCCTGACAGTAATCAGTTTTCCAAGTTTTCCCTCCTTATGAGTTTTCTACTTGTGCGGCAACTTCAGTCGCAAAATCCACCTCTTCTTTCTCGATCCCCTCTCCTAGCTCATATCGAACAAAGCTTACTACATCAGCACCAGCTTCTTTTAACAACGCTTTGATAGTCATGTCGGGATTTTTTACAAACGGCTGCTCTAATAAGCTAACCTCGGCAACGTACTTTTTTAACCGTCCGTTTATCATCTTAGCAATAATTTCTTCCGGCTTTCCACTCTCCCTAGCCTGAGCCGAGTAAATCTCAGATTCTTTCGCCAAAAGCTCTTCAGGCACTTCTTCCGCGCTGACAACCAAAGGGTTGATAGCAGCCACGTGCATCGCTATATCCTTTCCGAGCGCAGAATCTCCGCCTCTCAGAGCCAGTAACACTGCAATACGATTATTGCTGTGTACATAATTTTCAATTATCCCCGTATCTGCATCATCAACCTGAAGACGCTCAATTCGGCGCACGCTAATATTCTCTCCAATTTTCTGAACTAAAGCCTCACGCGCGGCTTCTAATCCTTCCGCCAATAAAGAGTCAACACTTGCCGCCTCATGCATAAAAGCTTGATCTAAAACTTCGGTAGCAAAAGTTAAAAAACTTTCGTCACGCGCAACAAAATCTGTTTCACTGTTAACCTCAACCATAACACCAAAATTTCCGTCTTGAGCTATCTTTGACAAAACAATACCCTCGGACGCCACCCTACCGGCTTTTTTCGCAGCCTTTAAACCACTTGCCTTTCGCAAATCGTCAATAGCTTTATCAATCACACCATCAGCCTCTACCAAGGCCTTCTTGCAATCCATCATCCCCAATCCAGTGCGCTCTCGTAGTTCTTTAACCATGCTTGCCGTTATTGTTGCCATATCGCCGTTCCTTCCGTTTAAAGATCAACCATCTGATCTTAGAATGTATTAAATATTTCGAGCCAGCGTTCCATTACAAGGCCAGATTAAAAATAGGTTCCTTAAACTGACAAAAAGGGGTCAAACGACCCCTTTTTGCGACCCCCAAATAAATCCGATAACACTCA
The DNA here is from genome assembly GCA_002700775.1 of Gammaproteobacteria bacterium. Taxonomy (GTDB): domain Bacteria; phylum Pseudomonadota; class Gammaproteobacteria; order Pseudomonadales; family Pseudohongiellaceae; genus UBA9145. The sequence continues at coordinate 8,452 of PAEL01000049.1, forward strand.
AACTCAAACCTGTAAGGTCCCGCTAATCTTCACCATCAGAAGCAGGCTCCTCTTGCTTAGCTTCAACTGTGGCCTTTTTCTTTGCCGGTGACTTTTTTGGCGCTGCCTTCTTTGTTGACGCCTTTTTTACAGGAGCTTTTTTTGCCGAAGCTTTTTTTGCCGGAGCTTTTTCAGCTGGCTTTTCTTTTGCATCATCCTCAACAACATTTTTCAACGAACTACTTTCCTCTGAGGGATCGCCGTTCAGGGGAGACTCGGGGCCTGTATTTGACTCCGACTGAGGCTCAATTGATGCCTGGAACTCTTCGGCTGGCTGATCTGCTATAGCGATCGCCGCATCTTCAGTCTCAGCTTCAGGCTCTAAAGCGGTATCAGGGACCTCAATGAATTCACTAGCACTCACCTTCGACGCATTTCGGGCACGCCCGGCAATACATGCATCTGCAACGGCAGAGACGTATAGCTGTATTGCTCTTTGAGCATCATCATTCCCTGGAATCACAACGTTGACTCCGTCAGGGTCACTATTTGTATCAACTACACCGATCACAGGAATACGGAGGTTACTTGCTTCAGTAACCGCTATCCTTTCATGGTCTACATCGATAACGAAAAGAGCATCCGGCAAACCGCCCATGTCTTTTATTCCGCCGATTGAGCGTATCAACTTCTCTTTAGCACGCGTCCGCATGAGAGCTTCTTTTTTCGTTAGTCTCGCAAAGGTGCCGTCAGCTTCCTGTGCCTCAAGGTCTTTGAGCCGCTTTATCGATCCGCGAATCGTTTTATAATTTGTTAACATACCACCAAGCCAGCGATGATTAACATACGGCATTCCCGCACGCTGAGCCTCCGCTGATATAACTTTAGAGGCAGCTCGTTTTGTTCCTACAAACAAAATCTTGCGGTTACGCTCAGCAAGGTCAGTAACTTGCTCAAGAGCCTGATTCATAGCTGGGACAGTTTTCTCTAGATTAATGATGTGTATTTTATTTCGAGCACCAAAGATAAATGGTTCCATCTTTGGGTTCCAATATCTGCACTGGTGACCAAAATGAACTCCTGCACGGAGCATATCTTTCATTGATACGGACATATTGTTTCCTATTTTTTTGGGTTGAGCCTCCACACACCCCATGAATCAACCCGCGCTTTTTCAGTTCGGGCACCCAGATTCGATGTGACGGTGCATGTGCGACAGTTTAAACGGATCGATTCCGTCAGTTTTCGGTTCAAGGACCCTCCTTCCCCGAGAAACAATTTTTTAATCGATTCTCAAGCTGAGAAGCCCACAAAACGCGCAGTTTTATACCACAATACCAATTAAGTTAAAAGAATTACTCCCTTTTTACACCTCTACAATAATATTCAGTCTACCCGAACGACTGACTGTGGTTTACAATAACTCCACGCGGTCGGTAATTTGGCATGCGTTAAGCTTGATCTCAGCAAAACAACCGTTAGAAACGACCACCAAACAACTATGCCTGTATCTATTAAGTCGCCCGAAGACATTACAAAAATGAGGATTGCTGGCGCTCTTGCCTCGGAAGTTCTTGAAATGATTGGACCCTTCGTCATTCCGGGCGTTTCCACGGGTGAGTTAGATTTAATCTGTCACAATTACATCGTTAATCAGCAAAAAGCGATCCCAGCGCCGCTAAATTACAATGGATTTCCAAAATCTATTTGTACATCACTTAATCACGTGGTTTGCCATGGCATACCCAGCAATGAAAAGATATTGAAAAATGGTGATATTCTTAATATCGACGTAACCGTAATCAAGGACGGTTTTCATGGGGATACCAGCAAAATGTTTATTGTCGGAGAAGCCCCAGATCATGCCAAAAGAATAGTTCGAGTGACTCAAGAAGCTCTTTATCTGGGTATAAAACTAGTCAAACCTGGTACTACCCTTGGAGACATCGGCAACGTTATCCAGAGGCACGCTGAATCCCACAACTACTCAATCGTTCGAGAATATTGTGGCCACGGAATTGGGAGGGTGTTCCACGAAGAGCCCCAAGTATTGCATTACGGGCAGCCAGGAACCGGACTTACTCTCCAGGAAGGAATGACATTTACAATAGAACCAATGCTTAATGCCGGAAGTCGCCACACTAAACTTGCGAAAGACGGTTGGACAGTGAGTACAAAAGATAGACGACTTTCTGCACAATGGGAGCATACTTTAGCCGTGACCAACAACGGGTTTGAGGTTTTGACTTTACGCTCCGATGAAGCACTTTGACATTATAAAATATCTCTGCCCATGGATAACTTGAAAATTAATTTTGATCAAGAAATCGTAAATTTCTTAGTCTCGGCTGAAGACGCTGGGACATCACTTAACCCACTCTCACACATCAGAGCGATGTTAAAAACCGAAACGGAAAATCTCAACTCGAGATTTCTTGCCAACAAACCTATTGAGAGCATTGTACATGACCGCGCAAAATGGATCGATCAGCTTCTTAGCTTTCTCTGGGCACAACAGAGTTGGCCCAACCCAGATATAGCTCTTCTGGCAGTTGGCGGCTTTGGTAGGGGCGAACTATTTCCATACTCTGACATCGACCTACTTATCCTCACAGAAACAGACGATAATGACCACCTTAAACAGGCTATTTCAAACTTTATCACTGCGTTATGGGACGTCGGCTTGGAGGCAAGACAAAGCGTTCGCTCTTTATCGCAGTGCTGCAGTGAATCACGAGTCGATATTACAGTTGCAACATCCCTAATGGAGTCTCGAACATTAGCTGGCCCAAATTTTTTGAAAAACAAACTTGATAATCTTATTGCGACAGAAAATATATGGCCAGTCAAAGAGTTCTTTCATGCAAAATGTTGCGAGCAAAAAGACCGCCATCGAAAGTATAACGATACTGATTATGCATTACAGCCAAATGTTAAAACCTCTCCTGGCGGGCTACGAGATATACAAACGATTTCTTGGATTGCAAAGCGTCAATTCAGAACTTCTTCGTTTGACGAATTTGTTCAACTTGGCCTACTAAACTCTGCCGAAGAGGAGATGATCAAAGCAGGATGCAGTTTCCTGTGGAGAATCCGCTACGGCCTTCACCTCATAGAAGGGCGAGGCGACGACCGATTAACTTTTGACAAGCAACGAGAATTGGCAAAAATTTTCGGATACGAAGATGACTCCCTCACTCTTGGCGTGGAAAAATTAATGCAGGAATACTATCTGTCTGTTTCCAAACTTCGAGAACTAAACGACCTCATTTTGCAGCATTTCGAAGAAGCAATTATTAGAATTAATACGCCCGACAAAGTATGGGAGGTCAATAGTCGGTTAAACGTTCGAAACAACTACATCGAAGTTGCTAATGAAGCGACGTTCCAGCGATATCCTTTTGCTTTGATCGAAATTTTTGTGACTATGGCGCAAAATCCATCAATAAATGGAATCACGGCAAGTACAATCCGGCTCATCCGAGACAATCTCAATTTGGTCAACGAAGAGTTTCGCCGAGACATCCGTTGCACCTCTCTTTTCGTCGAACTTTTGAGATCTCCGCATAAGCTTACACTCCAATTAAGAAGAATGGCCCGATATGGCATTCTTGGTCGTTACCTTCCCGAATTTGGACAGATAATGGGCAAAATGCAACATGATATGTTTCATATTTACACCGTGGACGCACATACTTTTCAGGTTATAGAAAATATGAGGCGATTTTCCTTCGAGTCTGGCTCAGATGACTTTCCAATAGCGTCTGAAATAGCAAAAAAGCTCCCAAAAATTGAACTGCTCTACATTGCGGGTCTTTATCACGATATCGCAAAAGGCAGAGGTGGCAATCACTCAGAGCTTGGTCAGCACGATGCAATTGCTTTTTGTCTTTGTCATCATTTAAGTCAATGGGACGCCAAACTCGTGGCCTGGCTCGTGAAACATCATCTTCTAATGTCCATGACAGCGCAACGTAAGGACATTTCTGACCCTGATGTTATAAAAGAGTTTGCAGAAAAGATCGGCGACAAGCTTCATCTCGACTACTTATACGCACTTACAGTTGCCGACATACGGGCAACAAATCCAGAGCTTTGGAATAGTTGGCGGGCATCATTACTTGCCCAATTGTACAACAATACAAAGAAGGCTCTTAGGCAAGGGCTAGAAAATCCGATTAATAAGGAAGACCTAATAGCGGACAAAAAAAACTCAGCCCATAGAATACTTGTTGACCAACAATTAAGAAACGACGAAATCTTAGCTGTATGGAAAAATGCAGACGACGAGTACTTCATCCGTGAATCCTCCAACAATATCGCTTGGCATACGGAGGCAATATTAAAGCTCGATGAGCACATTCCATTGGTATCGATCCGGGAGCTAAGTCTTAATAAGCAGGAAGTTGTTACGCAAATTTTTATTTACACACCAGACAGTGATTTTTTATTCGCCAACATGACAGTGGCTATCGAGCGGTTAGGATTGAATATTCAAGGCGCCCGTATTTTTACGTCTTCGAATAAGCACTGTATGAATACCTTCATTGTTTTAGAAAAAAACGGCAACTCAGTCGGAGAAAATTCGCTTAGAATTCGAGAAATCTCAGACGTTATCCGAAAAACTATCTCAGACAAAGGGCCAACAAAGCTAACATCAAGGTTTCGATATTCTTCAGATGCACGCCTATTTAGCAAAGAAATCTATGTCCGAATAATTAACTTCGATAACAAACCATTCTCAACACTTGAGATAAATTGTCCCGATTACCCAGGGATTTTGGCGTTTATTGGAAGCGTGCTAGCCGAAGAAAGCCTGAGGATCAAAGACGCGCGAATTACAACATTGGGCGAAAGAGTCGAAGATTTATTTTATGTTACAGATTTGCAGAACAAACCATTAGGAGGTTCAAAAAACCTGCGCATGACAGAACAGAAGATCAAAGCGAAAATTGAAAAAAGAATAGCACAGTAGAATATAATGAGGCGTGCATGATATCCGAGAGCGAAAAAATCATAATTTATGGAATAAAAAATTGCGACACTATAAAAAAAACTAAAATATGGTTTGATTTGAGAAAAATTGCGTATACCTTTCATGATTTTAAAACCTTAGGTTGTGAAAAGTCGATTGCGCGATCGATGTTAAAAGAATTTGGACATCAAACTCTCATAAATAGACGGGGAACCACCTGGCGAAAAATCCCCCAGATAGAGCGTGAGGCCATAACCGATGAAACTGCTTCAAATCTGATAGTTAATTTCCCATCGCTAATCAAGCGTCCAGTTATAAAACGAAAAACAACCTGGCTCGTTGGATATGATGAGCTTGCTTTCGAAAGAATATGCCCACCTATTCAAGACATATAATATACTGAAAAAATGAGGAAACTAATGAACAACAAAAATATTTTTGCATTCGGTCTTGGATTAGGTACAAGGAATAGTCAAAATGAGGTAATTGAAGTCTTATATACAGTCTTTCAAGTTAATCCGAGCGCGCAAATCTCTCAAATTTTAATGTCTATTGTTCCCCCAACCCTTGATCACAGTGTTTTTTTTGAACTGAACGACGAGAATCAAAAAGCTTTAGATTCGAGGCTAGCAGAACAGAACGAAATTGAATTACTAACCGCTGTGACAAGAATCGTGAGGGCTAATCACCCGATTATCATTTGTGTTATAAAAGAAGACTCGCCCCCTCTGTCTATACCGGAAGCTTTTTTAAAGCTTCACTTACTATCCTCATGCTTAGTTCGTCCGCATCAGATTAACATCGAGGGCATTTTTAGTATCCTACGAAATATAGCATGGACAAACCAAGGCCCCATTGACCTGCAAGATTTAGCAAAACAGCGTCTGACAGCCCGAGCCTCTGGGAAGCATTTAAGCGTTGATTCAATCGACAAATTTCCAAAAATGACCGATTACATCGTTCCGCCAAATGTCCGTATTGCCGATAGTTCACGCGTCCGCCTCGGTGCATTCTTAGGTGAAGGAACAACTGTCATGCATGAGGGCTTTGTTAATTTTAACGCTGGCACTGATGGGCCCGCAATGATCGAAGGACGAATTTCTGCAGGGGTGATTATAGGGGCTAACAGTGACTTAGGCGGTGGCTGTAGCACGATGGGAACGCTCTCTGGTGGCGGAAAAGAAATTATAAGCGTCGGTGAAAATTGTTTGATTGGAGCCAATGCTGGCATAGGAATACCCTTGGGAGACAGATGTATTGTTGAAGCTGGACTCTATGTAACTGCAGGAACTAAACTAACCACAATCGATGCAAGTGGAAAAGTCAGAGATCAAATAAAAGCAAGAGAACTAGCAGGTAAAGATGACCTGTTATTTCGGCGAAACTCCATCACGGGCGCTGTTGAGTGCATAACCAGCAATCAGTCAGCTGAAGTCCAATTAAACACAGAGCTTCACAAAAACGATTAAGAAGAGAAAGGAATATGAGCGCAACCGTAGACCTCGCACGAGAACTCATTCAACGTAAGTCAATCACACCGGTTGATGAAGGGTGTCAGACAATTATCGGTGAACGCCTGCGAGCTATTGGGTTCCATATTGAAACACTTCAATTTGGTGAAGTTCTCAACACTTGGGCTACCTGGGGTGACAAAGGCCCCCTGCTTGCGTTTGCGGGACACACCGATGTAGTCCCTGCTGGAGACAGCACCCATTGGGAGGAAAATCCATTTGCAGCGGTAATTAAGAATGGATTCTTGTTCGGACGTGGCGCTGCAGACATGAAAGGGAGTCTAGCAGCCATGGTTATTGCATTAGAGGAATGTTTGTCTGGAGATTGCAGTGACTACCGTAACGTTAGATTAGGGCTACTCCTCACTAGTGATGAAGAGGGCCCAGCTAAAGATGGCACGCAAAAAGTAATTAATCTTCTTCAGGACCGAGGGGAAAAAATTGATTATTGTATTGTCGGCGAACCAAGCAGCAGCAAAGAACTGGGAGATGTTATAAAAATTGGACGTAGAGGCTCGCTAAATGGCAAATTAACAGTTCTGGGAGTGCAAGGCCACGTTGCATATCCCCACCTTGCCGATAATCCAATTCACAGCGCTGTATCTGCACTTACTAAGCTTATTGCAGTTAAGTGGGACACAGGAAATGAGAGCTTTCCTCCGACAAGTTTGCAAATATCCAACATCTCGGCAGGAACAGGTGTGACAAATGTAATCCCAGGTTCGTTAATAGCTGACTTTAACTTTCGTTTTTCAACAGAGACATCTAGCGCTGAAATCAAAACCACTGTCGAAAAAGTATTGATTGAAAATAACTTAAAGTTTGAACTTTTTTGGGATGAATCAGGTGCCCCGTTTTTAACGCCAAACTCCTGGCTTCGCAAAACAGTAGAAACCTCCATCAGAGAGGAAACAGGCCTCACCACAATTCAATCGACTGCTGGAGGGACAAGCGATGGTCGATTTATAGCGCCAACAGGAACCGAGGTAGTAGAATTGGGACCATCAAACGCGACCATCCACAAAGTAAATGAACGTGTTCGAACAAAGGACCTAGAGATTCTAAAAAATGTTTACATCAGGATCATTTCTTGTCTTCGCGATGCCACTGGATAAAAATTAAATTACTTGGCGCAACTTAAATATACGTCAAACCGATTTGACGACCCACTGTACTGAATATCAGGAAGATATTCGCTCAAAAGCGGTGAGCTTTTCCTCCGCTTGACAACAACCCTACTTATTGCATAACGCAATGCATGCATAATCATCTGTTCAGATGAATCGTCATCTAACAAAAGGGTCTGAAGCACCTGCATATCCTTCTTAACAAGCGCAGACTTTTTCGCTTTTGGAAACATAGGATCTAAATAAACCGTATCCCAAATGCCATTTTGTAGGTTGGTATGTAAAAAGTCTCCTTCATAAAGGGACATTCGTTCGATGCACTCAACAACCCTACGACATGAACTCTTTCGAGCACGAATAAAACCATCTTCTAGTAATCGAAACATTATAGGATCTCGCTCAAGCAATCGTACCTCACATCCTAAACTCGCAAGAAAAAATGCATCTTTACCAAATCCTGCCGTCGCATCAAGGATTTTTAAATTCCTTTGTTTTTTTAAGCCAACAGCCCTTGAAAGCTCTTGGTCTTTTGCCCCGTCCTTTATCCGATGAAGCAACCTTAAATTTTCGAAATCGACGAAAACAGCTGACTTTTCATCATTATTGGGTAAATACATCAATCGCCCATCAATGTTTTTTAACGGGGTCATTTCACGCCTCATATCAACCAAAATAACAAACCAAACCCAAAAATCAGTCGGTATACAGCAAATGGGAAGAATCCAATTCGCGAAACTACACGCATACAAAAATGTATACAGGAAAAGGCAACTAGTCCGGCGACAAAGAATGCTATTCCCATTTGTGCCCACGGTATCTCAGTGAACACAAGACCCATCCCAGATAATTCCCAAAATTTAAAACATCCGCTTGCAACGATGATAGGTACAGAAAGGAAAAATGAAAAGCGCAACGCCTCGTCACGTGAAATTCCACAAAACAACGCCGCTGTTATAGTCACACCAGAACGAGAGACTCCAGGTATTAGCGCAAGCGCTTGCGCAAAACCGATTACCAAAACTTGCCACCAAAAAATCGTTGTTACTCTGCCTGTTAGCGCTTTTGATTTATCCGCCGCGAGTAGCAACAACCCAAAAATGATCGAAGTAACCGACAAAACAGTCAACGATCGAGAAACGCTCTCAACCATTTCCGAAAAAAAAAGCCCGAACACCCCAGCCGGAAGCGTACCTAAAATAATCTTCCAAGCAAAATCTGATTTCTCATTACGTCCATCAATTCCGAAGAGGTTCCTCAGCCACCCACAGAAAAGGCTAAGAAACTCTTTCCGGAAGTAAGAAACAACCGCAACTAAACTCCCTAAGTGAACAACTACATCGAACAAAAGACCTTGATCTGCCCACCCAAGCAGCAAAGAAGGCAAGAGAAGGTGCCCCGAAGACGAAATCGGCAAGAACTCAGTCGCTCCTTGGATAAAAGCAAGAAAGAGTAACTGGAAATTAGTTAAATTCTCAAATCCCATCAAACAAGAAATCTTCCTCTGCTTCGACAATACTTATTCAAAGGTCGAAACATAGCTGCTCAAACGTAATCAAGGTCTTCCTTAACGTAATTAGGCCTTAACTCTCCTGCAGAAATAACAGTTCCAGCCAAAAATCGTAATCGTCCTAAGTCCAGTAAATGCTTTATGGACTTAGATTCAATTTCTGACCGCACTTTACTTGCACCCGGAAAGACATTTTCTTTACCACAGCCTGTAAACCAAGGATCTCCAACAAAACAACTCTTAACGCCGTGTTTTATTGGGTACACAACTTCGTCTAGAGAAACGACGACCTCCGGCTCAACAGCGACGATTCCGCCGTCAGGCGAATTTTTATAACATCCGAAATAAATTTCTTGGCCCCGAGCTTCTTCAGCAACCAAAAACATTTCATTAAATTCGACTTTCTCATGACGCGCGCTAGCTCCATAAGCAAGCAACGCAAGATTTGAAACTGCGATAATAGGAATACCATGAGCGAAACCAAATGCCTGCGCAACTGAAACTCCTATACGCAATCCTGTAAAAGAGCCGGGACCTGTAGCTACAGCGATCGCATTGAGTTCTTGAACATTAATTTTTTCCGCCCGAAGCATTTTTTCAATTTCCGGCAGTATTTCGTGCGCAGATTGACGCTCTGCGTGCGAAACCCAAAATGTTTCGCCTAAAGGGGTTAAGAGACCTAAAGAACAACCTGACGAGGTGTCTATCGCAAGCATGAGTTCTCTAAATGCCATACTGTCAACCTTACCGATTTATTCATTTCAGATGAAACAGGAGGTGCACTTTGCTTTCGTAAAACAAAGAAACCCCCACATCGAGAGTCGATGTGGGGGTCACCGAAGAAGCAAGTATAACTATCTTCTTCTTGACGGGTATGTACGCGGGCACGACATCGACCCCGTCACACGACTACATACTAAAGCCCTTCCTCTAAGGAGGAAGGCAAAACCTCCTACCTTTTCTTCTTGGTAGGCGCCTTCTTCTTTGCTACTGCTTTCTTCTTAGCAGGCGCCTTCTTCTTTGCTACTGCCTTCTTCTTAGCAGGCGCCTTCTTCTTCGCTACTGCCTTCTTCTTAGTAGGCGCCTTCTTCTTCGCTACTGCCTTCTTCTTAGCAGGCGCCTTCTTCTTCGCTACTGCCTTCTTCTTAGCAGGCGCCTTCTTCTTCGCT
>PAEL01000050.1 GCA_002700775.1 Gammaproteobacteria bacterium
GACAGTTACGGCATCAATTAAATAAATTACCGCCACCAAAGAATATGCGGAAATAAATGCTGTTATGAAACTCCGTTTTTTATCCTAAATGCGCCGCAAAATATAGGTATCAACTTACCGCCATGACATTTGGGCATCAAATGTTCCAAATCCGTGAAGGAGCGACATAGTATTGAGTGGATCTCGAATTATGTCACGTTTAATGAAGACGTTTGGCCACTTTTAACTCGTTCTCAAAAAATGCTTTCACCTCGAGCAAATGAGAAACGTCACCAGAATTTTCCATCCGTGGCAAATGAAGCTCTATATCGTTTAAAATATTTGTGATACTACCAGTATCGAGCATGCTCAGATCGAGATCAAAAGGGAAACTAGACAACTTTGCCATGGCTCGATAAAACTCCTCAAAATTTCTGTTTTGATAGAGCAATAAAATTGCTCAAAGAGAATATCGACGTCCATTAAGAAAACTTCAAAAGAAATTGAAGATATGCGATTAAATCAAGTCTTTTGTTATTGATCAATCCAAACCCATAGCTCCGCGCGCCAACAGCTTTTTAAATAAATTTAACCTATCAACACGGCTGAGCCCAAAATTCCTTAGCCAAACAGCCCAGGGGGACCGGTTGCCAAATAATTTCTTAAACCCCTCCATTACCCCCATCATTCCGAGATTATGCCCAATCCGAGCCCGCTGATAGCGACTCAAAACGATAACATCGCCAGGCAATCGATTTTTCAACCGAGCTTCATTTAATTCTTCAGCTAGGGCTTTTACATCGAGCAAACCCAAGTTTACCCCCTGTCCTGCCAGAGGATGTATTGTATGCGCTGCATCTCCAACAAGCACGATACCATCACAAAAATAAGATCTAGCATGCATTTGGCGCAGAGGAAAGCTTTGGAGCTTGTCACTCCACAACACATCACCTAATTCATGACTAATTTGGCGACCCAATTCTTTATTAAAGAGGTCACTTGGTAGCGACAACAAATGCTCGGCATAATCTGGAACGACGGACCAAACAACAGAGCAAAAATACCCACCCTGCATTTCCTCTCCCGAATCTAAAGGAAGAAAAGCTAACGGTCCTGAATCACTGAACCTTTGAAAGGCACAAGCGTTGTGAGGCTCACTCATGCGCACCGTGGTAACTATCGCTTTATGATTATAATTCCACTCGCGAGTTTCAAAATTTCCTAAATTACGAACAGTTGACGCACCACCGTCTGCTGCCACGATCAACTTCGCGGTAACCATAGTTCCATCTTTCATTGTTACTCGTTGCAAATTCTGACGATTATCCTCACACGGATCGATAGACACGACTTCACCATGTGCTAAAACTTTTAAGGCATCTATTTCAACAATTTTTTTATGTAGCGCATTCAATAAGATTCGGCTTTCTATAACAAATCCAAGTTCTGGAAAATCGAGCTCTTTCGAATCAAAAGAAATCGCTCCAGTTCCATCTGCATCCCAAACTCGCATGCTCTTATAAGCACAATGCCGACCCTGTACAATCGTTTGCCAAATCTTTAAGTCTTGCAATAAACTCTTAGATGCCGCGGACAACGCAACAACACGCGAATCGAAGTCATTCTCAAATTTTAAATTCGAATTTAATGGAGACCTATCGAGCAAACCGACTCGATAACCACTCTCCCCTAATGCACATGCAAGTGTGCTGCCTACTAATCCTGCGCCCACAATCAAAATGTCAAAACTATGATCCGTGTTGGCAGTGTTCACTGTGCAAGATGATTCCATTTTTACCCTGTTAACTGTATTAACATTGTCAGTGCAATGACATAATATTGTGTATTAAGTGATAGTTATTTAGCAAGTGCCTTATAAGGTAAGCGTCCAAGGTGAGTTATAAATAAGATTTTTGATTTCTCTTTCCAGAAATTCGACAGACTAAGGAGTAAGTGATGAATAATATTGTCAGCGCCAATCAGATACAAAACTACGTAGGTCAAGAGATTAGCATTTCTGAGTGGATTCATGTCGAACAAGACCGCATAAATCTTTTTGCAGATGCAACGGGGGATCATCAATATATCCATGTCGACGCAGAGCGAGCATCCGAAACACCCTTTGGCACAACAATTGCTCATGGTTTTTTGTCTCTTTCGCTCCTCGCATCAATGAGTGGCGGGCTCAAACTTGAGAACACCGTAATGGGAATAAATTACGGACTAGATAAAGTAAGATTTTTGAATCCGGTAAAAGTCGGCGCAAAAATACGAGGTCGCTTTACTTTAGTATCTGCCGAAGAGAAAAAACCTCTTCACTTTTTGCTTAAACATAATGTTGTCGTTGAAATTGAGGGAGAGGAGAAACCTGCATTAATTGCAGATTGGCTCGGGATGACTGTAGTTAACTGACGGCTCTTTATCTTTTCCCAGAGGCTCTCATCACAAGCTCCTGTCTTAACGCTGGAAATAAATCCAGCGTTAAGAGCCCTAACTTTCGTGGGAATGCTTTAAAAAAAGACGAGCTTGAGAAAGTCTCGACTAAGCTGTGAGTAAAGTTTATCACTTGATTTTGATCGTAATCCCGCTTCGTTACATATTTTTGAAGAATTGAAAATTCATTTATTCTAAGGTCCTTCTCCAAACCTTGATCAATACAAGAAACTAGCTCCTCAATATCTCTGAGAGAGAGATTCAAGCCTTGTCCTGCTACTGGGTGAACCGTATGGGCAGCATTCCCCAAAAGTACAAGCGACGGCCTAATCTGTTCTTGCGGTACGCTAAGGCTCAATGGATAAATGTTACGCTTACCAAAACTCTTTATGCTCCCCAATCTTTGGCCTATATTTTGCTGAAGTTCTTCAATTAACCTCAATTCCTCCCAATTCGCCATTTCTGCTGCCGCCGCTGATGACACTGTCCAAACCAGTGACGATCTGTGCTTCCCCCCAATCGATGGCAGCGGAAGCAACGCGATAGGGCCAGACTCGGTAAACCTTTCAAATGCGACGCCGCATTGCGACCTCTCAGTCATAATGTTAGCAATAATCGCATTCTGATTATAATCAACTTCTCGCCCCTTGATACCTAACCCTGTTGCAATCTGCGACTGTCCACCCTCTGCAAGCACAACAAGCCCAACCTGAATTCTCTGAATGTTTTGATGCGCTTTTTCAAGCTGTACATTCATACCATCAGCACAAGGCACGACTTGAGTTACACGAGTCTCGTTTAATACATTTACGTTCTTATGAGCTTGCACACCCTCGTATAAGGCGCTTTGGAGGGCTTTATTTTCAACAACATAACCAAGCGCATCTAAATCATATTCTCGACATGTCAAACGTGTCGATCCGAATCTACCTTGATCGGAAACAGCAATCTCATAGATTGGAGCAGCGCAACCCTTCAATTTGTGCCACAACCCCATACGTTCAAGAATTTGACTTGAACCGAATGATAATGCGGTGGATCGAGCATCACGATCAGAGCCGGTTTTGATTCTATTGCCCTGCCTAGCAGGGCCCGCTTCAACCAACAATACGCTTAAATTTTGCGCACCCATTGCTGCAGAAAGAGCGCAAACAAGACTAGAGCCAATTAACCCACCGCCAACAATAAGAACGTCAACTGACCGGCAGTGTTTTTTTTGATCTAGCATATTTTTGCGCGTCATATCAAAATCTAGCCTTAGTCTATTAAGTTTTGATAAGTTGCATTGTAAACCTCGATTAAGTTTGTTTACTCATGAAGGCTTCTATCTCTACAACGGTTTTAGGTATTCCTTCACTAAGGATTCGATAACCTGATTCTGTAACTAATACATCGTCTTCAATTCGCACACCAATACCTCGCCATTTTTTTGGTATTCTTCGATTATTCGGAGAAATATAGATGCCGGGCTCAATCGTTGTCACCATCCCTGGGACCAAAGGCCTCCAACTCCCTGCAATCCGATAATTGCCAACGTCATGAACGTCCATTCCTATCCAATGTCCTACTCGATGCATATAAAACTCCTTATATGCCTCGTCTTTCAAAGCTCGTGATAAACCCTTCTCAATCAATCCAAGCTTAATAAGTCCTTTTGTGATAACACGAACTGATATGTCATGCAGCGCTCCATAAGGAGTGCCTGGTTTTATTGCTTCAATTGCCGCAATCTGAGCCGCTAACACGATTTCGTATATTTCCGCTTGCTCTTTACTAAATTTGCCATTAGCAGGGAATGTCCGCGTTACGTCTGAGGCATAATATTGATACTCACACCCTGCATCTATCAGCACTAGATCCCCATCTTTTATTTCCGCGTCATTTTTCACATAGTGCAAAATACAAGAGTTATCACCAGCTCCCACGATTGAACTGTACGCAGGTGCTCTACTACCCCCACGGACAAAGGCATATTGCAACTCTGCATCCATTGCATATTCGTTCACACCTGGCCTGCAGGCTTTCATAGCTCTACGATGGCCTTCCGCGGTGATATCTGCAGCACGCTGCATCAACTTTATTTCAACTGAACTCTTCAACAGCCGTAATTCATCTAACAATTCCCCCAGGGGCTGTAATTGTCCCAAGGATCCATCGCCTAGCTTGTCTTGCAAGCGTGCAGCATGAACTAAATCGATGACCTGCTTATCAAAACCCTCATCTGAACCCATCGGATAATAAATTTTCCCGCGTGTCGAGAGCAACTCTGGTAGGACATTCTCAATATCGTCAATAGAAAAAGCTTGATCAACTCCTAATTCATTCACCGCTTTGGTCGGACCTAGAACTGCACCTTGCCATTGCTCCTTTAACTTATCTTTAGGCTGGCAGAACAAAATAACTTGGCCCTCGCGGCGCCCAGGAATTAAGACTAAAAAAGAATCTGCTTCATCAAACCCAGTCAAATAATAAAAGTTGCTGTCTTGGCGATAGAGGTAGTCCACATCACCATTTCTTGTTTTCATCGGCGCCGATTTTAATAAGGCAACAGCATTTCGAGGCATAAGGCTCATTAATTTTTTACGGCGACGACATATTTCTTTCTGCGCTACTTTCATCAAGTCTTTCCTCGTAAATCTCAAGCATATGGATGAGTTAAACAAATATGTTCGAAAAGTTTAAAAATAACACTTAATCAAATACGGCCCCACATCAAAAATGGGCTAATTAATTTAAAATTTCGTATACTAAAGGCACGTCAATGTTTACACTTAAACTATGAAACGAAAAATCAGTTCTTGGGAATAACTCCTATGGATGAAGACCGATTCCAGAGCCTAACATCAAAGATTGACGAGTTAATCACCATCGTGAACGACGTTAATAAAGAAAACCAGCTTCTTAAAGCAACTTATGGATCTTGGCAGCTTGAACGTCAAAAATTGCTTTCTCAAAACAAAGAAACAAAGGCTAAGCTAGTTTCAATTCTTAGCCGGTTAAAAGCAATAGAAAGAGTTCCCTAGCTTAATCAAAAACTTAACTAATAACCACTGACAGAATTCAATTATGTTAAATGATGCCAAGTCAATTCAAGTTAAAATCCTTGATAAGGAATATAATATAAATTGCCCGCCAGAAGAGCAGGAAGCCCTCTTGAAATCCGCTAGCTATTTAGACAAGAACATGAGGAGCATCAGAGATTTAGGAAAAATAACTGGTACGGAGAAGATAGCAATCATGGCAGCCTTAAATATTACAAATGACATGCTGCGTAAAAACGTGATGATTAATGAATCTCGACAGCTCACCACTTTACGATTACAAGAACTTGAGACAAAAATTGATCCTATTATTTCTGCAAATAAACAATTAGAGCTTTAATTTTTTGAGAAATATTTATTACTTCCTCCTATCACTTTACCCAAATACCAATATATACTTAGATTCGTTCCCTCGGATATTCGCCAGCTAAATGTGTTCTTGAGCCGATATCTTTATCATTGGAGGCTACTCAATCGTTGTTGTTGTGCATGTCCGAGAATCGGAAAGCCTGATTCGACATGGGTGCCACCACCTGAACCTTTTGGTTCAGGGCAAGTTTAGCAGCGGTGTCTTGGGGAATCTAAATACTGTTACAATTTTGCTTAACAAGTGATCTTTACAATTTCCCGGTAAAAGAAATATATTCTAAAAATCGCTCTTGGTTCAAAAAATTGATTCCTTTTCATAGCTATCTATTATGAATAAAAAAATCAAAATCATAGAGTCTGAAAAAGAGATAAGAAAATTTTTCAGAAAGAAACGTTCAGAGCTTGACCCAGAAAAACAGTCTCAAGCCTCGCAAAGAATTGACGAATTAATTAGCGGCCAGCAAGCTTTTTTAGAATCCAAATCTATCGGATTTTATACAACCGTCGACAGCGAAATTAACCCAATGCCTCTTCTCAATAGAGCGCTGCAAAAAGGGCAACGCTGTTTTTTACCTCGCATAATTGATTATTCAAGCTCGAAACTTAATTTTTCCGCGTATTTTCTTCAAGACGATCTAATTATTAATAAGTGGGGAATTCGTGAGCCTTCTCCAAATGCAGAAGTCGTCGCCCCCAAAAACTTGGATCTTGTCTTTCTTCCACTAGTTGCTTTTGACGAAAAAGGACACCGGATGGGAATGGGGAAAGGGTTTTACGATCGCGCATTTGCATTTAAAAAACATACAGCAGGTAAATTAATACGTCCCTTTCTAATTGGTTTAGCTCATGATTGCCAGAGAAGTAATGTCTTATTGCCTCAAAAAGAATGGGATATAAGCCTTGACGCAATAGTCACTCCAAACGGCTTAATAAATATATCACTTCCGTCTCAGTATATTTAAAAAACTCCAAACAACAACTTGCGCTAACCCAAGATAAAAACATATACTGTATTTTTATACAGTATATAATATCGTTATGACTAACTCCATTTTTTTAAAATCCATACTAAATTCCCGCGATGATATATGGAGATTAGGTGATGAAACGCCAAAAAACCTTGAAATCTATAAGTCTGGGTTAAAAGAATTAGATACCTTTCTACCTAACGGCGGGTGGCCTCAGATAGGTCTTATAGAAGTTATTGTTGAACGTTACGGACTAGGGGAGCTACAACTTCTAATGCCTCTTATGCGCAATTTAACAAACCAAGACAAAATACTTTTATGGATATGCCCTCCTTACAAAATATGCACTTCTGCTCTTCTAAATGCAGGGATAGATATTGAAAAATTATTAATTATAAGGTCTGAAGTAAAAAAGAAAGATGCCCTATGGGCTGCTGAACAAGCTCTCCAAACGCAAGAATTTGGTATTGTTTTGTTATGGCAAAACCATCTTAAACGAAATGCACTACATAGATTACTACTTGCTACAAAAAACAATAAAACCTTAGGCGTTCTGTTCAAGAAAGAAAAAACTGAAAATTCTCAATCTTCTATGATTCTAAAATTAGAGGCTTCTTCAAGAAAAGGTCTCAACACTAGAACAAAAACTAGAAAAATGAAATTGCAAATCTTGAAAATTAATGGAAGCCTAAAACCAAAAAGAAAAAAAACCATAACAGAAATTATTATCAATTAATTATGAAAAACTTCGAACTCTTAGCTCTTTCAAGTAAAACTTGTTTAAAAAACACAAAAGCACATAAAAGAACAAGACCTGACCCAAGCCCTTATCAAAAAAAGAGCCCCTCTAGTCCTTCGCTTTGGTGTGCTTTATTTTTCCCATGCCTCCAAGGACTACAAGATTTCGAACAAAAAAAAAATATCTCTGAACTAGCAAAAACTATAAGTAAATTTAGCTCCACGATAACTATCGAATCAACCACTATAATCTTCGAAATAAAGAGTAGCTTGCGTTATTTTAGAGGTATTAAAAAGCTTAAGGCTGGGATTGATTTTTCAGTAAAAGAGAAATTGAAATTTCTTGATTTTAACGCTGTATTCTACTATGGAATAAGCCCGACTCTAAACTGTAGCTCACTAATCGCAAAATCAAAAAAAAATTTATTTA
>PAEL01000051.1 GCA_002700775.1 Gammaproteobacteria bacterium
AAACCCAGAAAACACCATCAAAGAACTACCAACAACTAACAACGCGTCGCTCTCGTCAATACTTTTATATATTTCTGTCACAATTTCACGACCAACTGAATCTCCAAAAAATACAACATTAGGCTTTAAAATACCCCCACAACTTTCACAATCAGGCACATGAAAAGATTCTACGATTTCTTCCGCTACATCGGCGTCTCCATCTGGCGCAAATGCATCAGAATGTGGTATTCCAGAATTCAATTCCTGAATGCGCTGCTGGATTTTGCTCCTAAGCGATTTCTGTCCACAACTCAAACAAATAACCTGGTCAAGACGACCATGCAGGTCTATTACCCTCCGATGACCCGCGCGCTGATGCAAACGATCAACATTCTGTGTCACTAATAACAGTATTTTCCCCTGGGCTTCCAGCTGCACTAAGCTTTCATGACCTTTGTTTGGAATCGCATTATTTATGGTCGGCCAACCAGCATAACTGCGCGCCCAATATCTGCGCCGAGCACTTTCTTTATTCAAAAAGTCATTATGCTGAATAGGGTTATTGCGTAGCCACTGACCGGCACCATTGCGGTAAGTCGGGATTCCCGAGTTAAGACTCAACCCAGCGCCAGTAAGCACAACTACCCGATCTTTCGATTGCAAGAAATGGGTGATTTCACAAGGCAAACCCTACTCTCCTAATCTTTAAGGACGATTTATCAGCTCGATATCGTTGATTGTAAAAATTGCTTCTTAAAAACAAAATTAAAAAAGCCGAAGCGATGAAAAATACATTGCTTCGGCTCTACTCTTACGGACGCTCGAGGAATAGAATGTGCTGTTTTCGAAACAGGAAACCCTCTAAACGATAATCTGTGAGTCCAGAGGGACTTAAATTCTTGACCGTTCCAAAGTAACGTCCGCGTTTCGCCACAACTCATCAAACTGACGTTTGATTATTACAGCTTCCTGCTCTTTGCCCTGCGCCTCAAGCGATTGATACAATCCAAAAGTAGACCATCCATTACGTTGATTCCATTGTAAGTCTTTCCGATAGACTTCCTCGGCATCGACAGGACGATCCGCACTCAGCAAAGCTGCTCCCAGATATAGACGTGCTGACTGCGACCAATCTGGGGGCTCGGTGTAATTGAGATTTTCTTGAAATTCGACCGCATGCCCGTAATGCAAAATCGCTCCTTCAAGATTCCCTTTAGCTTCCTCTATCTCGCCGAGTAACGAGTGCATGGCCAGCCCCAGCACATGATCGGCTGGAGTGGGACCAACACCCGAGTCATTAACTCCATCTGCTATCATCTGAGCTTGAATCACTTCAAGCTCTGCTTCAGCAGGCCCTATATGGCCTTTCGCAGCATGCGCACTGCCCATCACATAAGCCCACATGCCTTTCAAATATGGCGTATCTGCCATGTCCTTATTCGCCATATTTTCAGCATGAATCTTGTCCCACTTACCAAAAACCTTATCCATCACCCATGCGTGAGCCGTGTTCTTATCTCCCCCACGTCTTGCTCCAGTCGCCGTGCCTGAATTTCGAACCGCAGCCTCGCTAGAATCCTCATAATTCCCTTGAAGCATATTTGCGTAACGAACAAAATCTAAAGCGTGAGGCTTGTGGATTTTGTGAGAAAGCGGGTAGGTCCCTATCAATGGGAAATTAGTGTCCCCCCAAATTTCAGCAAACTGGTCATCAACAATTTGTGATCTCTCGTTCGAAAGTATTGCCTTCTCATACTCACCAACTCGGAGGTAGATATGTCCGGGCATGTGCACCATATGACCGGAAATCGGCAACGTGCCTTCGAGTTTCTGCGCGGCAGGCATTGCAAGCTCTGGTTGATCGGACCCCTCCATTAAATGAATGTATAAATGATTTGCACCAGGATGATCATGCTCAAGAGCCATGGCTGCCTCAAGAGCATTCTTTCCTTCCAGCGTTCCAGGCTTAGCTGAACCATCTGCCTCCCAGTAATCCCATCGAGTTGTATTCATGTACGCTTCACCAAAAACCGTCGCGATGTCAGCGTCGTCTGGATACTGAGCATGTAATTTACGCATCGCATCTAAGAAGGCAAAATCCCTCTCTCGGTTATCCGGGATAGCGTCTTTGTTATACAACACAAAGGTAGCGCTAATTAAATCTCTCTCTAACTGTGTTCCGTTATTTGCTAGGTCCATTGCTTTTCGAATTGCGGCAAGACCCGCACCCTGAGGATCATCTGGTAAATTTACATAACGACTATTTGGATTCGGCCCAGCAGCATGGGCAATACCCCAGTACGGCATTGGGTTTTCAGGATCGAGCCGAGAAGCCTCTTGATATGAGGCAATTGATTCAGGGAAATAAAATCCCCAAGCCATTCTTAAGCCTTGGTCAAAGAACTGTTGCGCCATTTCAGAGTCACTACCAATGGATCTCGAGTAATCTCCTCCGCCAGGCACTATAATTGCCAGCGCACCCTCAGGCTGAGCAATCGAAATCGTCGACAAAAAGCTCAACTTTATTGCCAAAAAAACATACGCCATTGCCAAAATTAAATTGTTACGCATACCTTTCCTCTCTATCTGTTAATCGTTAAAACCCCAAACAACAGCTGTTCCGAATATTTGTTACTAATCTTAATTACAGTTCAATGTAGCTAGCCTCAAATTTTCCTTTCGAGTCTAACTCAATTCAATAGCTCTGCAAACCAAAAATAGGGCTTGCAACAACGGTTTAATCACTCCACGCATATGCCAACACAAAAAGCTCTCTATGAGTTTCAATCTGAGCCGACTCAATCGGCAAAAGCCACGATCTTCTTTTTCAGAAGAGAGCCAATTTGTTGATCAGATAAACCCAAAACTTGAATCAGGATCTCTTCTGTATTTTGACCTAACGACGGCGCAGGCTTGGGATCTTCTGAAGAAAGCGCATGAAATTTCAATGGCTGGGACGGGGTTAGCAGTTCTCCTATTCCTGGCTGTTCAATCACAGAGAAAAGCGGATTCTGAGTGGAGCAATCTACATCGCCCGAAACCAACTCAGAGAGTGTTTGATAGGGCCCCCAACAAACACCTGTCACCGCCAGCTCTTGATGTACTTTTGAAGTGCTTCTTGTCCTAAACCACGGCGCGATTAGCTCGATTAATCGATGTCGCGCAATAAAACGATCACCCTCCTGACTGCAATCTATCCCTAACTCTTTCTCCAACTGAAGAACTTTGCTTTTAACACCCGTAACCTCAACTAGAGCGTTCCATTGATTTAAGCTTACCCCCACAATCATCACCCGACCACCATCAGAGCACTCAAAATCATGGCCGAAAGTTCCAAAAATAGAATTCCCCATCGGCTCCCGAGTATTGCCGCTGACTTGAATCTCTGCAAGGTACCCAAGGTGACCCATCGTCGCTAAAGCTATATCGGCTAGTGTAAGCGATACGAACTGTCCTTCTCCCGTAAGCCGGCGATGACGCTCTGCAGCTAAGAGCCCAACGGCAATCTGTTGGCCCGCAATAATATCCCAAGCCGGCAATGCGCTATTCAGTGGAGTTATCCCGTCACCGTTCAAAAATGGGATGCCGACTTTACTATTTACCGTATAATCAAGGGCAGAACTACCATGGCGATCGCCAGCGAGACTTACATAGATAAGGTCTTCTCGCCGACCTCGCAGTTTTTCATCAGCGAGCCAACCACGAGCTGGGAAATTACTAACAAAAATACCTCTGTTTTCACCTGCTACTGTGATCAAATCAACAATTAGCTCTCGACCTTCATCACTTCTTAAATCAACTGCGATTGATCGTTTCCCTTTATTCAGACTATGCCAATATAGGCTATTGCCCTTCTCGTCAATGGGCCAACGCTTATAATCGATGCCGCCGCCAATTTGATCAAACCGAATTACATCGGCTCCTAATTGGGCAACAGTCATGCCACCAGAGGGAGCAGCAATAAAAGCGCTTCCCTCGATGATCGTTAACCCCTTTAGGATGTTTTGCATTCTGTACTCTTTAGCTCAGCAAACGCCTTATCAATGTAACCACGTGCTACTACTTTTAATGCAAGCACTTCCTCAGCTCCCTCGAATATCGATAAAACGCGGGCGTCAACGAATAAACGACTTACTGCAACCTCTTCGGCATATCCCATGCCGCCAAAAATCTGTTGCGCTTCACGTGTTACGTGTTCGGCTGCTCGGCAACTAAACAACTTTACCAGGCTTGCCTCCATCTGGCCTTCCCCTTCATCCATAAGTTGAGCAACTCTATGCGAAAACGCACGAGAAGCCTCAACAAACATTAATATGCGGGCAAGCTTTATCTGAATTAATTGATACTCATTGATGAGTCTTCCAAACGTGGCCCGCTCTGAAGCATATCGAAGCGCATGCTCATAAGCTGATTGCATCACACCAGTTGCTCGGGCCGCCGTTTGAATTCGCCCACCAGAAAATCCCGACATAGTGTAGTAAAATCCCTTCCCCCTGCCGTTCTCACCGCCCACAAGCGCCTCAGCAGAAACAAAAAAATCATCGAAATTTAAGTCAAATGAGTGCATACCTCTGTATCCGAGGGTAGAAATTGATCGCCCAGAGAGCTCGCCACCAACTGGGTTCTTAAAAATAAAATTTCGCCCTTCGAACGCAGGCTTTTCAACAAGGAATAAACTTAAACCCTTATGGCCAAGCGAATCATCTGATTCTGTTCGCGCAAGTACTACAAGCAATTCGGAGCGCGCAGCAAAGGTACACCAAGTTTTTGCACCATTTAATATCCAACCTCCCTTTGTTGGCGAAGCTCTTAAATTTACTGATGAAACATCTGAACCCGTATTAGGCTCTGTTATAGAAATTGCACAAAGGGTCTGACCAGATGCCAGCCTTGGTAACCAATCAATTTTCTGTTGCTCTGTACCGCCACTCAATAGTGCTCGAGCTGCAATTTCAGGTCGCGTAATTAAGCTGCCTGCAGCTCCTAAAGACCCACGGGATAACTCCTCAGTAACAATGATCATGCTCAAACTGTCCGGCTTGTCGTCCGGCTGGAGGCCCCCAAATCTCTCTGGAATACAGGCCCCAAAACAACCAAGTTCTGCCGCAGTAACCAATATCTCATCGGGAATATCTAAGTCTTCACGATGAATTGACTCTGCTATCGGCATAACAATTTCATCTGCAAATCGCTTAAATGTTGTCTTCATTAAGTCTTTTTCGGCACTCAAATTACTTGAGAGCTGAGTTACATTATCAGAGCAAAGCTTCGACCCCAAACTAGCAACGAATTCCAAGCTTCCATACTTAGAGCGCAATGCCGTATATTCGGAGTTGCCGTAAAAATTTGTTATTTCGTGATCATCAAGTCCAACGCTCTGACTAATTCTTAAAAACCGATTAATGCTCCTATTGAGGATTTCAACCATAAAACACAACGCCATCTGATTAACCAGAGAATCGAGTTGTGACGCTCGACCAATGAACGCCTCGGCGGCCGAAATTTCCGCAGATACAAAAGCTAACTCATAACTCGCTTCTTGAAATTGATCTAAATTTTCCAAACGCAAAGATTCGTCATCCGTTGTCATGGAAGTTTTTGCAATAAACGCGAACGCTTTCATTTGCAAACTGCGTATCTCAGAGATCAGTCTGTTTGCTTTTTTTATACCCTCTAAATCTGCCATTTAATTTCCAAATCTCAACAATTCTGATGACCAGCCTTAAAAAATAACAATCGCAGTAATAGTTTCACTGTCTTTAGAAAGTCAAAACCCTTTTCCAGTCGAAATTAAGGTCTGCCACTGCAACAAAACTGGGATTAAGAAGCGAGGCTTTAGTGTTGTACCGCAAAGGTTTAAAATCAAGACCAAAAATATCACCACCGGCAGCCGCTAGCACTGCATGTGCTGCAGCCGTATCCCACTCGGAAGTTGGCATAAATCGAGGATAGAGATCCGCATTTCCCTCAGCAAGTAAGCAAATTTTAAGAGAGCTGCCGATACTCTTTGTAGTCACTGGGCCAACGTCTCGTTCAATCCTTTCAATAAAACTCTCCAATCCCTGCCCTCGATGACGACGACTTGCGACAACCCTCAAAGGAGTTTGACACTGCCTTGTCTTTATCTTTTCTCCAGCTTTCAAACGGTCAAAGCACCAAGCCCCGTCCTCGACACTGCCGAAATAGGTTTTCCCAGAACAAGGAACGTGCACCACTCCCATTATAGGCACGCCTTCATCTATGAGCGCTATATTGACGGTGAATTCACCATTTCGATTAATAAATTCTTTTGTACCATCTAAAGGATCAATCAACCAGAAACGGCTCCATTTCGATCGTTCTTTGAGGTCGTAATCAATCCCCTCCTCAGAAAGACAAGGAATGCCAGGAGTTAAAAGCTTCAACTCTTTGTCGATTAATTGATGGGCTCGTCGATCCGCTTCAGTAATGGGTGAATTATCAGATTTGTACTCAACCGTCTGCTTTTCATCTCTATCTAAAGCGTAAACCTCAGATATCTCAAGTCCAGCCGCAACGGCTATTTCGATTAAACTAGATCTATGAAATTTTACGTCATTCATATACTCTCCTAACGCTGTTCCTCATAATACACCATCAAGCGTTTTGTGACTCAAAGTAAAGGTCTATGTCAGTTACGAAAAAACTAAAAACAATTCCTTGGGACGATATTAAAACCGTCATGTTCGATATGGATGGAACGCTATTGGACTTACACTACGATAACTACTTTTGGCTTGATCTGCTGCCGAAAAGCTATGCCAAAGCAAAAGGCCTTTCTTTGAAAACAGCAAAGTTATTAATTGAAGGTATCGCTCAAAAAAATATAGGCTTACTGAATTGGTATTGCTTAGATTATTGGGAAAATGAACTTGATTACGACTTACGGGCACTAAAAAAGACAATAGTTGAAAAAATTAAGGTGCGGCAAAGTGTCGAGCCTTTTTTGAATCAGCTGCATTTATATTACAAGGACTTAATTCTAGTCACAAATGCCCACCCATACAGCTTGAACTTAAAGATGGATAAAACAAGAATCGCAAATCACTTTAAGAAATGTATAAGTTCGCATGATCTTGGATTAGCCAAAGAAAATAAAGGATTCTGGGGTAAGCTCATGAATATCGAACCATACGATCCTCAACAGACGCTATTATTTGATGACTCAGTCGCTGTGTTAAGACAAGCAAAATGCGAGGGGATATCAAATTTATGGGGCATACATCAGCCTGACAGCCATCAAGCTGCGATACAGCAAGCTGAATTTCCATTAATAAAAGATTTTTTAAATCTTTTCCCTGCCGGGCCAATTAAACACAGAAAGTAAATTGATAAGATGAAAAAAAAAATAAATTCAAAGAATAATTCGACCGGTCTGACCCTCAAGGAAAGAGTGAGGCTTGATAAATGGTTATGGGCCGCTAGATTTTATAAAACAAGAAATATCGCTAAGCATGCCATAGAAGGCGGGAAGGTATATTGCGAAGGATCACGTGCAAAACCGAGCAAAGAGATTGAACTGCATACAACGATTAAATTGCGACAAGGGCATGACGAAAAAACAATCGAGGTAATTAAGCTCAATGATCAAAGAAAGGGCGCTACAGAGGCTCAAGCACTTTATCGTGAGACACCCGAAAGTGTGTTGGCAAGAGAGAAGCTTGCATCAGAGCGCAAAGCACAGCCTAGTTTCCATGATCAAAGTGGAAAACCGAATAAACGAGATCGACGGCTAATCCATCGATTCAAACAAATTGAGTAAAGCCGTCTATATCTGCGAGTTAGCACGACTTAACTTTATTTGACATAATGAAGTTGAGTCGTTGAAAAATGAGACCCTGAAAAATCGGGGCCCCTGAAGAAAAAAATACGAAAAAGGTAATGCTTTGGGAAACATAAATGCGGCAGCCCTTGAAAGATACGGCCTATCTACTTTCGAGTCAGCTTGGGGCCAAGTTGTCAGGGGCATCGAAAAGGAGTGTCTCAGGGTTGCGGCCGATTGCTCTCTGTCAAAGAACCCACACCCTAAAGCATTAGGATCCCCGCTGACTAACCCACTTATTACAACTGATTTTTCCGAAGCCCTCTTAGAGTTTATTACACCTGCTTACTCTAACATTGATGAATGCTTAGAAATGCTTGACCTAATTCAGTGCTTTTCCGCACAAAACATCGCGCAAAATGAAATCCTCTGGTCCACCAGCATGCCGTGCTTGTTAGGGCTGAGTTCGGAGATACCGATTGCGAAATATGGCGATTCAAACAATGGTTTGCTCAAAACCTTATACCGAAAAGGTTTGAGCAATAGGTATGGAAGCATCATGCAAACTGTCGCAGGTATCCACTACAACTTTTCAATGCCTGAAAGCTTTTGGGAACCGTTTCAAATTCAAAGGGGAGAAAAAGGCAATCTTCAAGACTTTAAGACGAAAAGTTACCTTAACTTAATTCGCAACTTCCATCGTTTTTCTTGGTTACTTATATATCTCTTTGGAGCATCACCCGCGGCTGATAAAACCTTCGTTCAAAGCCGACAGAACGAGTTAGAGGTTCTCAATAGCAATACTGTTTACCTCCCTTTTGCAACTTGCCTTCGAATGGGTCGGCTAGGATATAAAAGCGAAGCACAGCAATCACTTTTTATTTGTTACAACGACCTGCAAAGTTACGTCGATTGCTTGAAGGAAGCAATGAAGACTCCGTATCCCGCATACCAAGAAATAACTCAAGAAAAAAACGGCAGTTACGGTCAGATCAACGCTAATCTCTTGCAATTAGAAAACGAATTTTACAGCAGCATCCGTCCCAAACGGACTACAATCAATGATCAGAGACCGCTGGACGCCCTGTTACAAAATGGGATTGAATACATCGAAATTCGATCGCTAGATCTTAACCCATACCTACCTCTCGGCATTAATGCAGAGCAGTGTCGATTTGTAGATACTTTTCTACTGCACTGTCTACTTTCAGACAGCCCAGAATGTAACGCAGAAGAATTTTTTGAAGTAGCAAACAACGTAACAGCAGTAATCGAGGAAGGCCGATCACCCGACCTAAATCTTATGCGGCAAGGGAAGGAAAAATCGTTAAGCCTTTGGTCCAAGGAACTGTTGAATGATATGCGTCACTCTGCCTCATTGCTTGACGATAGCGGTGATGTAAAGTGCCATGACTTTGCTGTGCAGGCGCAGCTGCACAAAATTGACGACCCCGAACTCACACCGTCAGGCAGAATGATGTCGCAAATAAACCAATCAGGTCAATCATTTATAGAAATTGCCCAACAGCAATCAAAGAAACATACATCTTATTTTTCAAACAAAACCATCGAGGCTGATAAGCAAAAAGAAATGAGAATAGCTGTTGCAGCATCTATATCAAAGCAACAACAGATTGAAGCAGTCGCTCAACCACAATTTGACGATTTTTTACGTCAGTGGAATGCTCACCTAGAAGCGCCTTAGATCTATGCGTATACTTGTCAATATAATCTATAATGAAAAATTCAACCGAAAGGGAGATTGAGATGGCAGTTTCTATACCTAGTAATAGGGTCATTAACTTAGGTATATTTATGGGCACTTTAGTCACGATTGCCATCGTTTTGTATATGGAGCATGTAATGCTTCTATCGCCTTGCGGACTGTGCATTACTCAGAGGGTTTTTATAATTCTATGCGGTTTAACTTGCGGTATTGCAGCCATCCATAACCCCGGCTTATCCGCTCAGCGATTGTATTCATACAGTGCATCGTCATTCTGTGTAATAGGAAGCTATTTTTCCATTCGCCAAATATGGCTCCAAAATCTCCCAGAAGACCAAGTGCCAGCATGCGGGCCAGGTCTCACTTACATATACCAAAACTTCCCAATGATTGAGATGTTCAACTTCCTCTTGAAAGGTGACGGCAACTGTGCAGAAGTTGTATTCCGTTTTTTGGGCATTTTTACAATTCCACAAATGGCCCTTATTGCGTTCTTTTCCCTTTTTTCATTATGCCTTTACACAGCTTTAAGAAGTCATAATAGCTTATAAAAAGGGGCGCTATTATCTTCGCCGAATTTTTAAGAAGTAAGCCAAGATAGTTCGTATGTTTTTGTGTATGTGTTGCCTCCGCCAACTGCTTGCAAGCAATCTATTGCTTTCACTCACTGTCGGATATATGTGGTTTACTTTAGAGAGACTTCTTAAACCCATTCGGTGGGTCATTGCAAAAACAAATTCCGCTATTTGTTCACTAGCATGATGCCCAACTATAGTTACTCCTAAAATTTCATCGCTTTTTGCAGCAGTAATAACATTAACGAAGCCAAAGGCCTCACCGTCAGTCAACAGACGGTCGTTTTTTGTTAAGTCGTACCGAATCACATCAAAAGCAATTCCTGCCATTTTCGCGTCGAGCTCGCAAAGCCCAACCCGCGCAATTTCAGGGTCGGTAAATGTAGCGTAAGGTACAACTCTGTGATCTGCAGCCAGCTGCAACGGTCCTCCAATAACTGAATTTAGCGCCGCATAAAACCCCTGATGAGAGGCCATGTTTGTATATTGCAATGGGCCCACAACATCACCCACAGCAAAAATATTTCGGAAATTAGTCTGAAGGTGCGCATTCACCTTAATTCCACCCCTCGGTGAAATCTCAACGCCTAATTCTTCAAGTCCAAAATTCTCGACGTTTGGAATCCGCCCAGTAGCATATAAAACCTGGTCAAAAACAATATTAAGAATTATCCCGTCCGAAAGACGCTGAACAACTGCCGTCTTCTGGTTCCCGTCTTTTTTAAATTTAAGGAGCCTATGGCCAACTAACACGTCAATTCCAATCTCAATAAATCTTTTCTGAATTACGAGCGAAACCTCCTCATCTTCTTTAGGCAACAACCGTTCAGCTGATTCTATTTGAATTACATTAGAACCAAAATTTTGAAAAGCCTGGGCAAACTCACAACCCATCGCTCCCCCGCCTACAATTAAAAAGCAACCTGGCAACTGATCAATGGACCAAATTGTTTCCGAGGTAAGATAAGCAATCTCAGACGATCCCTCGATCGCAGGTATGCGTGGTCTTGAACCACTAGCAACAACAATGGTTCTCGTTGTAATCTTTCTATTGCCTACCTGAACTAAAAAGGGGGTTTTTATAATTGCCGTTCCCTTTAAGCAATTTACTCCCAGCGATTGATAACGCTCAGCTGAATCATGTGGCTCGATTTTTTTAATAATCTCATTGACTCGCTGCATTACACTCGAGAAATCGATCCTTCCTTGCACTTCAACAATGCCAAACTCTGAAGCGCGCCTGAGATAAGACATAATCTTACTGCTGCGTATTATCGATTTGCTGGGAACGCATCCGGTGTATAGGCATTCGCCACCTTGCTTGTCCTGTTCTATGAGAACAACTTTAGCCTGCGCATCAGCAGCAATGATTGAGGTTACAAGGCCACCAGCCCCCCCACCAATCACGATTAAATCGGCATCATAAGACCCAGGCTCTGAATAACCACGATAGGCACGGTTGTTTTTATATCGAGCCACGACCCATCGGCTAAATAGAGGGAAAATTCCTAATAAGGTAAAAGAGAGTAATAATTTTAAACTAAGCAAATCAGATACCGACGCAACTTGCGCCAGTCCTGCCCCCGCGTTGACATAGACAGCAGAGCTCGTAGCCATTCCAAATTGACTTATGAGGAAAAATCTCTTCCAAGAAATTCTTGTTAATCCCATCAGCAAATTAACGAGAAAAAAGGGGAAAAATGGAATCATACGCAGACTAAAGAGATAAAAATCTATGTCTTTTTCAGCAGACTTCATAAAAGATGTAAAATGAAAGCTAAACCGACTTCTCACCCAATCCTGCAACAAAAATCTTGAAATAAAAAAAGCAATTGTAGCTCCAGTAGCGCTCGCAAAAGATGTTAAAAAAAACCCCTTGAAAAAACCAAATACCGCTCCACTAAGCAACGTCATCAGCAACACGCCCGGTATCGACAGCGCTGCAACTGAAACATATAGGAAGAAAAATAAAGAAGCCGAAAGAAAGGGATTTTCCTCTTCAAACAGTTCAAGATCTTGGTATCTAATTTTTACATATTCAATGTTAAGGAATGTTGCTACGTCAAACCAAATGTAAGCTGCAAAAACTCCAAAAATTAAAACCCAAACAATAAAATGCTTTCTTTTCAAATTAGGTTCCACTAATCACATTGTTAATTTAAGTGTCTAATCTCAAACAACATAGAAACTCACAGTAATACAGTTGCTGAGATACCATTCTAAAGCCAGCATATGATCCCTGTTCTCGGAATAAAATCAATCGATAGTTGTTTTTTAAATAAGTAAGGTATCATGCATTACCTGTGTGCAAACAAAGAGGTCCGTGCCGTGACATATTTTGACAGCAACAAACGCTTTCCCTCATCACGCCCCCGCCGTATGCGATTTGAGGAATCCACACGCAGACTTATGCGGGAGAACACTCTCTCAATAGACGATTTGATTTTCCCAGTATTTGTGATCGAAGGGCACAAATCACGAGAACCCATTACTTCAATGCCCAGTATAGAGCGCCTCACCATCGACGAGCTTTTAATTGAAGCTCGAGAAATTGCAGCCTTAGGGATACCTGCAATAGCGCTTTTTCCGTGCCCAGATGAAATTTGCAAAACACCAAAAGGAGAGGAGTCCTATAACCCAGCCGGTCTTATCCAGAGAGCGATAAAGGCTGTAAAGTCCGAATGTCCTGCGCTCGCACTGATTTCAGATGTAGCACTTGACCCTTATACAACGCATGGACAAGATGGAGTCATTGACGAGCAAGGATATGTTCTAAACGACGAAACAATAGAAATTTTGAGAAAACAAGCGCTTTCTCACGCCAATGCTGGAGCTGATATCGTAGCACCATCCGACATGATGGACGGACGTGTCGCAGCTATTCGAGGGATTCTTGAAGAAAACAACCAAATCAATACCAAAATACTCGCATACTCTGCAAAATACGCATCAAATTATTACGGGCCATTCCGTGAAGCTGTGAGGTCTGCTCCTAGCTTAAGTAGAGGTAGCAAAGATAGCTACCAAATGGACCCCGCTAACAGTGACGAGGCATTACATGAGGCCGCACTAGACCTATCGGAAGGCGCCGACATGATCATGATAAAGCCAGGCATGCCGTACCTCGACATAGTACAGAGGTTGAAGACCGAACTCCGTGCTCCAACATTCGTGTATCAGGTGAGCGGTGAATATGCAATGCACATGGCTGCAGCACAAAATGATTGGCTCAACCACGATGCCGTTTTAATGGAGTCACTAATTTGCATTAAACGTGCTGGCGCCGACGGAATCTTGACGTATTTCGCAAAAAAAGCGGCTAAAATCATCAAATCACGAGAATAATAGAAAACAATTAATGCAGAAACGCTTGAATCCGCAAAAATTCTCATTATTATAAGAGCGGTTCGTCAGGCGCGAGCGGTGTTAAAATCCAGTTCCTTTCCTAAGACGCATTTTATACCATGAAAAAAAGGGTTGATTATGAGCGAAGCTATCGTACACACCTCGGATGATAATTTCGAGCAAGATGTCCTGAAGGCGGATGGTCCGGTGCTTGTCGATTTTTGGGCAGAATGGTGCGGCCCGTGCAAGATGATTGCGCCAATACTTGAAGAAATTGCTTCGGAGTATGGTGGAAAAATAAAAATTTGCAAAATGGACGTAGATGCAAATACGAATACAGCACCAAAGTTTGGAATTCGTGGAATTCCAACGTTGATAATCTTCAACAACGGAGAAGTCGCAGGCACAAAGGTCGGCGCTTTATCAAAATCTCAGTTATCAGCATTTATTGACAGCGTAATATAGTTTGCATTTAAACGTCGCCGTAGATATCATTATGCGAGATTGAATCCTAAAGATACCGTCGCTATCAAAGTGTGCACACGATTTTTTTGATACCCCCGATGTCATTGCAAAATTTTCCTCTCGACGTCCACGGTGTCTCAACCAACGTCATTTGTTATTTGTACAGTAAGACAAAATGAGATTTTCATATTTTAAGTAATTTTTGGTTGAACCTTAACCAATTAGGGACGTAAAGCTAACAAGCGAGCAAATATTGATCATGACTCTATAACGAGAATAGATTAACTAGGTTATTTTTTGCCAGTTCTCCCTCAACTTTTACCAATCGACTCTATACCCTCCTCGCAAATATCAAAGACATAATATCTAACTCAAACTAAAGAAGTAAAAAAATGAATTTAACTGAATTAAAACAAAAGCCAATAGCTCAACTTACTCAAACAGCGCAAGACATGGGCGTTGAGAACGTTTCTCGAACTCGAAAACAAGACATTATTTTCGCAATTTTGAAAAAACATGCAAAGAACGGAGAAGACATTTCCGGCGATGGAGTTCTCGAGATCCTTCAAGATGGCTTTGGCTTTCTTCGCTCTGCAGACTCCTCTTATTTAGCAGGGCCCGATGATATCTATGTTTCGCCAAGCCAAATAAGAAGATTCAACCTTCGCACAGGCGACACAGTAACTGGAAAAATCCGCCCGCCCAAGGATGGTGAGCGATATTTTGCTCTACTAAAGGTTCATGAGATTAATTTTTCCAGCACAGAAAATAGTAAAAGCAAAATTCTTTATGAAAACCTAACCCCTTTATTTCCGCAAGATCGCCTCACGCTGCAAGTAGGTAACGGAAGTACGGAGGACTTAAGCGCAAGGGTTATTGAACTATGTGCGCCAATTGGAAAAGGGCAACGCGGGCTAATTGTGTCTCCGCCGAAAGCCGGTAAAACGCTCATTTTACAAAACATCGCTCAATCAATTGTAAAAAATAACCCAGAATGCAGGCTCATCGTTCTGCTGATAGATGAACGCCCCGAAGAAGTTACCGAAATGCAACGATCAGTAAGAGGAGAGGTCGTTGCGAGCACATTTGACGAACCACCATCACGGCATGTCCAGGTGGCAGAAATGGTAATTGAAAAAGCGAAGCGCCTAGTGGAGCATAAGGAAGACGTAGTTATTTTACTGGACTCCATGACCCGTTTAGCTCGCGCTTATAATACAATTATTCCCTCCTCTGGTAAGGTTCTCACCGGCGGCGTTGACGCACACGCTTTAGAAAGGCCGAAAAGATTCTTTGGGGCCGCGCGAAATTTAGAGGAAGGGGGAAGCCTGACCATTATTGCAACTGCACTCATCGAAACTGGGTCCAAAATGGATGAGGTTATTTATGAGGAATTTAAGGGCACTGGTAACATGGAGTTGCTCCTAGATCGAAAAATTGCAGAAAAGAGGGTCTATCCTGCTATTAATGTTCGCCGGTCCGGAACACGCCGCGAAGAACTTATAACTAGCGAAGAAGAATTGCAACGGATGTGGATCTTGAGAAAACTTTTAACGTCCATGGAGGATGTTCAAGCAACAGAATTTATACTGGATAAATTGAAAGACACAAAAACTAATGAAGACTTTTTTAACTCTATGAAGCGAAAGTAAGATAACTTAAGTATATGAAGGCAATTGACAAAGTTTTTACATTTCACTTTCTCTCTCAATCATGTTTTTTCTCTTCCCGAAGATCCTAATTCTATGTCCTTTAATGATTTACGTGAATTTATAACCCTCTTAGAGGAGCAAGGAGAGCTTGTAAGAATCAACGCTGAAGTTGATCCCGTTTTAGAAATTACCGAAATCGCTGACAGAACATTACGAAGTAATGGCCCTGCACTACTGTTTGAAAACCCGAAGGGTCATTCAATTCCGCTTCTCGCCAATTTATTTGGAAATACTAAAAGAATTGCTCTCGCTATGGGTCAAAACGACATATCGGAATTGAGGGATATAGGAAAACTCCTTGCTTTCTTAAAAGAGCCATCGCCGCCCGCCGGCTGGAAAGACCTTTGGGAGAACTTACCAAGCTACAAAAATGTTTTAAATATGCCAGCGCGGATCAAAAAAAACGCTCCCTGCCAAGAGGTCGTTATTGAATCTGCGGACGTTGATCTCAAAACTTTACCAATACAAACTTGTTGGCCCGGTGATATTGCACCGTTAATTACATGGCCTTTAGTCATTACAAAAGGTCCAGAAAAAACGCGACAAAATTTAGGCATATATCGAATGCAATTGCTTGAAAAAAATAAATTGATAATGCGCTGGCTTTCTCATCGTGGCGGCGCCCTAGATTTTCAAGACTGGCAAAAAAAACACCCACAAGAAAAATTTCCAGTTTCCATAGCACTTGGGGCAGATCCTGCAACCACGCTGGCTACAGTTACACCCGTGCCTGATACTCTTTCTGAATATGCTTTTGCAGGCTTGCTTCGCGGCAGCAAAACAGAAGTAGTAAAATCACTCACTAATGACTTGCAGGTTCCTGCAACGGCAGAATTTATATTGGAGGGACACCTCGAACCTAACGATATTGCCCCTGAAGGACCATTTGGCGATCACACCGGATATTACAACGAAGTTGATAACTTCCCCGTTTTTACAGTGACATGCATCACTCATCGTCAAAACCCAATTTATCATAGTACATATACGGGCAGGCCTCCGGATGAACCTGCGATGTTAGGGGTTGCTCTTAACGAGGTTTTCGTTCCGCTGCTCCAAAAACAATTTCCGGAAATTGACGACTTTTATCTGCCGCCAGAGGGTTGTTCTTATCGCATGGCCATCGTTAGCATAAAGAAACAATACCCGGGGCATGCCAAAAGAATCATGATGGGTATTTGGAGCTTTCTACGACAGTTTATGTACACCAAATTTATTATTGTTGTTGACGATGACGTTAACATTCGTGCGTGGGAAGATGTTATCTGGGCGATAACAACACGCATGGATCCCTCCAGAGACACTTCAATTATTGAAAACACACCGATTGATTATTTGGATTTCGCTTCTCCTGTCTCAGGGCTGGGCTCAAAAATGGGCTTAGACGCGACAAACAAGATGCCTGGAGAAAGTAATCGAGAATGGGGAGAACCGATTGTGATGACTCCCGAAGTCAAACTTAAAATTGATAATCTTTGGGATGAACTTGGAATTAATCAATCTGCGCCAATAAAAACTTAAAAATTGAATAAATTGTTACTAGAAACTTTTTTATTTTCTTCGGGTAGGAGGACCGGGAAAGATAAATTTTGCAACCCAATATTAGAGACTTTATAAAGCTCTTTTTGAGCTGCTGCGCAACCAGTTAGGTCCTCTAAGCCTTTTAGCAGAAAACTGAGCTCAGCGAACGCGGCAGCAGTCGGCATAGCACCAATGCTAGCTTTATAATAGTCACGCGCTTTACCCCACAATTTCAACCGTATTGATAGCCGTGCAAGTGTCAGCATTATTAGATGATTATCTGGAGCTTTCTCTAGCCAGCGCTCAGCAGATGCCAAAGCCTCTATCAGGTCTTTTTCTTCTCTAAAGTCCATAGTGCCATACAATAATACAAGATCGTCACTCCACTCATGCGCCTGACAAAACTCAATGATTTCTCTAGCTTTACTTTGTAAATTAATACTAAAAAACTTTAAAGCAAAGATTTCAACTACCTCGCAATTCATACGTTGTGACTTTATTGTATTTTTCCACATTCTAGTTAATTCATGTTCCGAAAAAATATCGGACTTGACTCTTAGCTTTTCTATAATTATTCGACTCTGTAACCGGTCTAGCTCTTCCAGAGAAAAGGTTTTATGTTTTCTCAAAATCGGCTCTAAATCTTCGAGCG
>PAEL01000052.1 GCA_002700775.1 Gammaproteobacteria bacterium
AGAAATTATGTTTGGAGAATATAGTTAATTCAAATAAATTCCCAGATTACTTTTTTAATATTTACTAAAGGTTTTTTATGCAAGCAAAGGTAAAGTGGGTTGAGGATGTAATGTTTGTGGCAGAGTCCGGTAGTGGTCACGCGATCGTTTTAGATGGTGCGATTGAGAATGGCGGGCGAAATAAGGGGATGCGCCCTCTAGAATTAATGGCTTTGAGTGTGGGCAGTTGTTCATCCTATGATGTTGTCACTATTTTAAAGAAGGCGCGTCAAAAAGTGACGGGTTGCGAAGTCGAAGTGACTGCAAAAAGGGCGGACGCGGTGCCGGCGGTCTTTGAAAATATTCATCTTCACTTTCAAGTCTCTGGTGAAAACTTGAAGAAAGATCAAGTCAAGCGAGCTATTAGCTTGTCAGCGGAGAAGTATTGTTCTGCCTCTATTATGCTCTCTAACGGGGGAGTTGTGGTGACTCATGATTTCACAGTGATTGAGAGTTCAAACAAAAAAAACTGACTAAAAACGGTAAGTTGCAAATTTCATCACTCGTGAGACAGAAGTCATTGCTGTGCTGATCAGGTTTGGCAATGGGGCACCTCCTGCTTTCTCGGCACTTTTTCCATGCTTCTCTTCATCCATTATCATTTGCTGCAATACGGCGCGGCTTTTGTGATCATCTTTTGGTAGGTTATTAAGGTGATCACGCAAGTGGTCACAGACTTGTTTTTCAGTCTCAGCGACGAAGCCGAGGCTCCATTTGTCTCCGGCAATTCCTGCTGCAGCACCTATCGCGAAAGACATGGTATAAAAAAATGGGTTTAATAAACTGGGCTTGCTGTCTAAGTCAGAAAGTCGCTCTTCGCACCAATCAAGATGATCTATTTCTTCGGCTGCCGCGTCTTCCATCGATGCTCTGACATGAGCGAGTTTTGCGGTCATAGCCTGTCCTTGATAAAGCGCCTGTGCACATACTTCACCAGTGTGGTTGATTCTCATTAGCCCTGCAGCATGCTTCAGGTCGGCATTGTCAAGCTTTGTTGTACCTTTTTCCACTTCATGAGCTGGAGACGCACGTCGACCAGTTTGTGCTCCGGGAGAGCATGTTCTGAGCGCTTGATCAAATTGAGTAATAAAGTTGTCTAGTCTGTTGAGTTTGTTTTTCATTGGCCCTTACTCGCTAAGTGTCTCATGTTCGCGTGCTATTGCTCTGTAGGCAATGTCATTTCTATAAAATGCTCCGTTCCAAGTGATATTCTTGATTGCTGAGTAGGCATTTTTTGTAGCTTCAGAGATACTAGATCCTAATGCTACCGTACAGAGGACACGCCCACCACTAGTAACCGTTTCCCCCGCATTGACAATTTCCGTTCCAGCATGAAAGATTTTCACTTCAGGATTAGAGATTTCATCAAGTCCCGTTATTTTATCTCCAGTAGCATATTCGGCTGGATAGCCGTTTGAGGCCATAACAACGCCCACAGCGGGTCTCGGGTCCCATTTTGCTGTTTGTTGATCAAGCTTTCCTTCAATCGCTGCCATACAGTGCTCGATCAAGTCAGATTCAAGCCGAAGCATTACAGGCTGGGCTTCTGGGTCTCCAAAGCGGCAGTTGAATTCAATTACATTTATTGAACCTTTTGAATCTATCATGAGACCCGCATACAGAAACCCAGTGTACGGAATTCCATCTGAAGCCATACCCTCTACGGTCGGAATGAGGATTTCGCTCATCACCCGATTAGACATTTTCTCATCGAGCACGGGAGCTGGCGAGTATGCTCCCATCCCGCCGGTATTTGGTCCCTTGTCGCCTGCATCTCTGGTTTTGTGATCTTGAGAGGTTGCCATTGGTAAAATATTTTTTCCGTCGACCATTGCGATGAAACTTGCCTCTTCGCCTTCCAAGAAGCTTTCAATAACAATTCTTCGTCCAGCTTGGCCATATTTTTCATCAGTGAGCATGTCATCGATAGCGGCGATGGCTTCTCGTTCTGTCTGAGCAACGACGACACCTTTTCCGGCCGCGAGGCCATCAGCTTTTACTACAATCGGAGTGCCGACTTGAGAAATAAACGCTTTAGCTTGGTCAGGATCTGTAAAAACTTCATATTCCGCACTTGGAATTTTGTGACGCTTGAGAAAATCTTTGCTAAACGCTTTTGACCCCTCTAGCTGCGATGCTGCCATACTTGGGCCAAAACAAGGAAGATTTCGACTTTGAAAAAAGTCAACAATACCATTTACCAACGGAGCTTCAGGACCAATAAGTGTCAAGTCTATGTTAGTTTTTTCAGCGAAGGTGGCAAGCCCCTCAAAATTAAGCGGGTCAAGTGGAATATTGACAAGTTTTTTCTCGGTTTGAGTGCCTCCATTGCCCGGTGCTACATAAACATCAGTAACGCGATCATTCTGTGCAACTTTCCAAGCTAGGGCGTGTTCACGTCCGCCACCACCAATGATTAGTATTTTCATCCTGTGCTGCCTTTGTGTGTTTCTTCTTTCAGTGTTTAAAATGACGCACTCTTGTAAAGACCATTGCTATCCCTGCGTTGTTAGCAGCTTCGATTACTTCTGCGTCCCTCATTGATCCTCCTGGCTGAATCACGGCGGTAACGCCAGCCTGAGCAGCTGCATCGATTCCGTCACGGAAAGGGAAAAATGCATCTGATGCCATTACAGAACCTTGAACAACAAGACCCTCGTCTGCGGCCTTTATGCCTGCAATGCGTGCACTGTAGACCCTGCTCATTTGACCGGCGCCAATTCCGATTGTTTGACGATTTTTACAATAGACAATGGCGTTTGATTTGACAAATTGAGCGACCTTCCACGCAAAGAGAAGATCTCTGATTTCGTCTTCGGTCGGGTGCCTGCCACTAACAATCTCAAGGTCTTCCCGAAACGTCTCGCGAATGTCTTTATCTTGCACCAACAGACCACCATTCACGCGTTTTAAATCAAGCCCAATTGGGCGTTCATTGGCCCACGAACCGCAACTTAGGACCCGAACATTTTGTTTAAGAGATACAGCCTCTAGAGCAGCGTTATCGACTGACGGCGCAATGATTACCTCTGTAAATTGGTTTTTTGTAATTAGTTCTGCGGTCTCTCGGTCGAGTGCACGGTTGAAAGCTATGATTCCCCCAAAAGCCGAAGTAGGGTCTGTTGCAAAGGCTAACTGATATGCCGTTAAAATATTTTTCGCAACCGCAACTCCACAAGGATTGGCATGTTTTACAATTACACAAGCAGGGTCTTTGAATGCTTTGACGCAATCTAGCGCTGCGTCAGTGTCAGCAATGTTATTATACGAGAGCGATTTCCCCTGGAGCTGCGAAATCGTTCCAATCCCTGCTTCGACTGGTGATTTTTCAATGTAAAAAGCGGCTGCTTGATGTGGGTTTTCCCCGTATCGCATGTCCTGTTTTTTGTGGAACTGGGTGTTGAAGGTTCTTGGAAATTTGGACGAAGGTTCGTCCGATGAGGCGTTGACTTTAATACCCAAATAGTTAGAAATGGCACCGTCGTATGCGGCAGTGTGTTCAAATGCTTTAAGTGCGAAATGAAATCGAGTCTCATGCTCGATGGCATTATTTCCCGATTTCAGTGCTTTTATTATTTCATCGTAATCAAGTGGGTCGACGGCAACACCTACAAAGCGATGATTTTTTGCAGCAGCACGCAGCATGGTTGGACCGCCGATATCGATGTTTTCTATGGCTTCTTCGAGCAAACAACTAGGGTTCGCAACAGTTTTCTCAAACGGGTACAGATTTACTACGACGAGGTCTATGGGTGGGACATCGTGCTCTTTCATCACTTCGTGATCTATATCTCTTCGGCCGAGAATGCCTCCGTGAATCTTTGGATGGAGTGTCTTAACTCGACCATCCATCATTTCGGAAAAACCGGTATAGTCCGAAATTTCGATAGCGGCGATCCCTTCATCGGCGAGTAATTTATGAGTCCCACCGGTGGAGAGAATTTCTATACCCAGTTCAGAAAGCGAACGAGCAAATTTCACAATGCCAGTTTTGTCAGAGACGCTTATTAATGCGCGACGAACAGCAACAGTATTATCTGTAATCATAAAAAGATCTTTTAAAGTTTAAAAAATGAGTTCTTGCAAGTCAGGTTAACTTCTGTCGGCGGATTGAAAACTATAATTTTATAGAAGTCCGTAATGCCGTAATTTCGCTCGAAGGGTACCACGATTGAGCCCAAGCATGATAGATGCTTTGCTCTGATTATTGCGCGTATGCTCCATAACTGCACTGAGCAGTGGCTCTTCAACTTCTTTAATGACCAGCTCGTGCAAGTTGCTCACCGGCTGACCTGACATTTGATTTAAATAGTTCTTTAACGTTTTATCTAC
This sequence comes from Gammaproteobacteria bacterium, assembly GCA_002700775.1. Lineage (GTDB taxonomy): Bacteria > Pseudomonadota > Gammaproteobacteria > Pseudomonadales > Pseudohongiellaceae > UBA9145. Next base: position 4,372 of record PAEL01000052.1, read on the forward strand.
CGTTTGGCGCAATGTTATATCGGAATCAGAGTTTCTTGATTCCCCGCTAAAGATGTTACGAGTTTTCTTCATGCTGCGAGTTCCTCCCGCCTTTCATAAAAAAATGAGTTTTCCGACTCAGCAAAGAGGGCATCAATAAGGTCCAACTGCTCAAGTGGCTCAGTTTTTGAATTAAATGTTTTCAAGAAATTAGTGCTAGCATTATAGGGCTTAAAATATTGTGTTGCGTGCTTACGAGCATATAAAGGCCCGCGTCGATCGCCATAAAATTTGTGAAGTTTAGATATATGGATTCTTATGGTTTCATGAAGGATACTCAAAGAAATAGGCGTAATTAGCGACCCGGTTTTTAAGAAATGATCAATTTCATTGAAGATCCAAGGCCTCCCTTGCGCCGCTCTTCCAAGCATTAAGCCGTCAGCTTTGGTGTATTCTATTACGGCCTTGGCCTTCTCGGGCGAGTCTATGTCTCCGTTGGCTATGATTGGAATGTTGACAGACTCTTTTATGCTCGCGATCGTATCGTATTCTGCATGTCCCATAAAGCGATCGGCCCGAGTTCTACCGTGGACTGTCAGAAGCTGAATGCCGCAGTCTTCGGCTATTTGCGCTATCTCAGCACCGTTGCGAGAGTTTTGGCACCATCCTGTCCGAATTTTTAATGTTACCGGGATACTTACGCTGGACGCCACTTTATGGAGAATTTGCTCAACAAGTTTTGTGTCCCGCAATAACGAGGACCCAGCAGCCTTCTTTAAAACTTTTTTCGCCGGGCAACCCATGTTGATGTCAATTGCATCTGCGCCTAGCTTTTCATTATAAAGTGCAGCGTTCGACATTGCCCCTGGATCGCTGCCCGCAATTTGAATTATTTTTGGTCCCTGTATCTTTGGATTGGTTTGACGCAATAGATGGCGTTCTTTTTCTCTTTCAGCTTTTTCACAAGGAACCATTTCTCCAAAGGTGAGCCCAGCACCGTGTTTGTCGCATATCTCTCGAAATGGAACATCACAGACCCCAACCATAGGGGCAAGTAATAGGTTGTTTTTTAATTTGAAAGGGCCGAGGTTTATCACAAGTTTCCAACTTTTTCAGAATATTCGAAAATATCCTTAAATTATATCGTTTTGTTTAAGGCACTTCGAGTTTCAATTTTTTAAGCGTGTTCCGGAAATTAGCACCCATTCCTCATCTTTATGAATTTCGTCTATACGAAACCATGGTTTATAAGTGGATATTAATTCCTCAACTTGGTTTTGGAGTAAGCCAGATAAGACAATTTCTTCGCCAAGGTTGACAATTTTAGCGAAGAACGGAGCGAGTTCCTGCAGTGGTTTAGCCAGGATATTGGCAACTAATATGTTCGCATGGGGTTTTTCAAAAGTTTTCTTATACTGTTCTGGTAGGAAGGTTTTTATATGGCCATTTTTAATATTATTTCGAAACGCATTGTCCTTTGTGGCAACAATCGCTTGAGGGTCATTGTCGACCGCAATGATAGATTTTGCCCCAAGAAGGGCAGCGGCGATTGCAAGGATTCCAGAACCGCTCCCAAAGTCGACTACGGTTTTGTTGTCTAGGTTCCTTTTAGCTAGCCATCGTAGGCAAAGTTTGGTGGTGTTGTGATTACCACTGCCGAACGCGAGGCCAGGGTCTATAAATAAGTTTATGGCTTTTGGGTCAGGAGGGGGTTGCCAGCTGGGGCATATCCAAAATTTGCTTTCAAGCTGTATTGCATGAAAATTAGACATCCAAGATTTTTCCCAATTTTCATCTTGCAATGTTTCAATCGTGATCTTGTCAGAATTAATAACTGAAGGATTCCCTCTAAGCCATTTTAAGGTTGGGCCAAGATCTAGTTTTTGATCGAACAGACATGAAAGTAATACCGTATCCCAAACGGTGGTTTCGCCTGGCTCAGTTTGGAATAATGGTTGGTCTTCCGCGTCAAGGTAGGTGGTAGCAATTGCACCGAGCTGAATTAGTTGCTGCTCGATAGGCTCAAGGTGTTTCGATGGGATACATATTTTAATTTGTTGCCAGCTCATCGGGCTCTAACCCTTTAAAGTCAGTCTTTGGCTTCTAGTTTTTTCTCAAGGTAGTGAATATTTACACCTCCCTCAGTAAAGCCGATGTCTCTGACGAGTTCTCGATGCAAGGGTATGTTTGTCTGTATTCCATCAACGAGTGTTTCGTCAAGTGCGATCTGGGTCCTTTTCAGAGCCTCTTCTCTAGTATTCCCTCTACAAATTAATTTTCCAATAAGCGAGTCGTAAAAAGGAGGGACGTTATATCCACTGTAGAGGTGTGAGTCTACTCTGACATCGAGCCCTCCTGGCGCGTGGAACCTCTTTACAAGGCCCGGGCTTGGAAGGAAGTTTTTTGGATCCTCAGCATTGATTCTGCACTCAAAAGCATGTCCAGTTATTGCAATGTCTTCCTGCTTCAGGCGAAGCATATCTCCGCCAGCTATAAGAAGTTGTTCTTTAACAATATCGACGCCTGTAACCATCTCAGTCACTGGGTGTTCAACCTGGACTCTGGTATTCATTTCGATAAAGTAAAATCGCTCATCTTGGTAGAGAAATTCTAGAGTTCCAGCTCCGCGATATTTCATTTTTTTACATGCCGTTACACAAGTTTGCAAAATGCTATTACGAACCTCAACTGGAATGTTTGGCGCTGGAGCTTCTTCGAGCACTTTTTGGTGTCGGCGTTGCAGCGAGCAGTCGCGATCACCAAGGTGAACCGCGTTGCCTTTGCCATCACCAATGATTTGAATCTCGACGTGTCTTGGGTTCTCTAAGAATTTTTCTAGATATACAATACTACTACCAAAGAAGCTCTTTGCTTCTGTTTGAGTAACGGCGATTGCCTTAAGCAAAGAAGCTTCGCTCTCGACAACTCGCATGCCTCTGCCTCCCCCACCTGCAGCCGCTTTGATAATAACTGGGTATCCAATATCTTTTGCTATTGCGAGGGTTTTTTGGTCATCGCTGTCAATAGGGCCATTGGAACCCGGGACCGTGGGGACACCGCCGGCTAGCATGACGTCTATAGCCGAAACTTTATCTCCCATTTGTCGAATCGTTTCGGCTGTGGGGCCGACGAAAATAAACCCGCTTTTTTCCACCTGCTCCGCAAAATCAGCATTTTCCGAAAGAAAGCCATAGCCTGGATGAACGGCATCGGCATCAGTTACCTCCATCGCGCTTATGATTGCGGGTGCGTTCAAGTAGCTCTCGCCAGAACTTGGCGGGCCGATACAGACCGATTCGTCGGCTAGGCGAACGTGCATTAAATCTTTGTCAGCTGTCGAGTGAACTGCTACCGTTTTTATGCCAAGTTGCTTACAAGATCGAAGTACCCGTAGCGCTATTTCACCGCGGTTTGCGATGAGGACTTTTTCTAACATGAATAGATTTCCTGCTGTATCTAAACTTAAACGGGTCTACCAAATTTCCTCAACGTTAATGTCTTCGTGAGGGAGCTCGGAGATTATGCTATCGTTATTAATGGTTGATCGAATTCAACCGGTTCGCCATCTTCAATGAGAATCGCGTCCACAACTCCGGCATGGTCTGCTTCAATTTGATTCATCATTTTCATTGCTTCAACAACGCAAATGACGTCTCCAGGTTTTACATGCTTGCCAACTTCTACGAATGGAGGTGCCGAGGGCGAGGGAGCTCTATAGAAAGTTCCAACCATCGGAGATTTTACAATCTTTCCCTTTGCTTCCGAGCTTGGTTTTGGTGCTGGAGCATCATTTGAGCTGGGAGCGATTGCAGTATTTGATGAAAGTTGAGGAGCTGGTTGAACATTCATTTGGGGAGAAGGGCTCGATGCGTTTCTGCTTATACGAACCGACTCTTCCCCTTCAGTGATTTCAATCTCTGCTACCTGTGACGATTCAAGTAATTCGATAAGCTTTTTGACTTTTCTTATGTCCATAATTGTTTCCAAGTATCTATTTCTTTTACCTTGATTTGGCGTTTTTTTCTCCGCGCTTAGGTGGTCTGTTTGGCGGTTTGAGTTCTATCGTGGTCGTTAACATAGGTTATTGCAGCTTGCATCGCCAGCTGGTACCCCTGTGCTCCGAGTCCAATGACACACCCCAAAGCAATGTCAGAAAAAAAAGAATGATGCCGAAATTTTTCACGTTGAAATAAGTTTGAAAGGTGAACTTCGATACAACTCAGCTCAGACGCTAAGACAGCGTCTCTGAGGGCAATACTTGTATGGGTAAAACCTCCGAAGTTGATGATCAGGAAATTCGTTCCGTCCTTCCGGGCACAATGCACCCTTTCAATTAGTTCCGCCTCTGAGTTGCTTTGAAAGCTACTGTGCGAGTGCCCTGCTGCTGAGCATTGATCAGATAATCGCTGATCGATATCCTCAAGTGTTTCTGTCCCATAGATACTGGGCTCCCTGCTTCCCAAAAGATCAAGGTTTGGTCCGTGTAGAGTTAAAAGCTTGGCCATATACGATTCTTAGTCTTAAGTTACGTAGATTTAATGGAAAAATTCGAGATGTACGACGATTTTAACAGAAAATAACTGAAATTCCAGCGGGAAGGTTTGGAATTTCTCTACAAGGTGTCGATTGGTATGGCTACTGAGCGCGAAGGGTAACAAAAACCCCAGTCTGCACAGCCCTGATATTCAATGAGAATGACTGACTTTTCGATGATGGCTTCAGGGAGCGTAATCAGGATTTTTAGCTCATCATAATAAACTTCAACAGCGCCAAAAAACTCGTCTGTCTTAGCTATGCCCTCTGGAAGGAAAGCCTCCAGAGACGTTGTTTTGTTAAATTCTAATTGCTTTAAATAGAAGGAGAACCGATGTTGATATAAATAATGCGCTTTTGCGGGTAAAAAAATTAATTCTATCGTCTTCGGATTTAATCTGGTGGTAGAAAATGGAAAAGCTTCCTCTGCTGGCAAAGGCCGACGATGTGAGCTTTCGGCGAGACCCGTTTCCGACCTTATATTGAACTGAGCTTGTGATGTTGGCATAAGTATGAGGAAGCTCAATAGTATATATAAGTGTGCACTCATAGTCGCCTTGCACTTGCGTAAATTAGCTATCGTTGACATAGCATTTCTTATTAGAGCTCGGTGGGCGAATGCGACATCCTCTAAATGCGGAAGCTATCGAATATCAAGCATGCGTTAGTACCACCAAAGCCAAAGCTGTTTGACATCACTCTGCTAAGTTTGGTGCGGTCAGATCGCTCTTTCGCGATCGGCAATCCGGACGCTGCAGGATCAGGCTCATCGAAATTTGCTGATGCAGCAATAAAATTATTTTCCATCATTAATAAGCTGTAAATCGCCTCGTGCGCGCCGGCCGCGCCTAACGAGTGTCCGCTGAGTGACTTCGTTGAGTTAAAAGTGGGGGCTTGAGAACCAAAAACTTCGCGTATAGCCGCTAGTTCTGCAACATCTCCTGCTGGTGTGCTGGTGCCATGGGTATTCAAATAATCCACTTTCCTTGGGTAAACCCTATTTGCCATAGCGAGCGCAGATTGCATTGCACGCTGACCTCCCTCACCAGAGGGCGAGACCATGTCAAAGCCATCAGAGGTGGCTCCATAGCCAGTCAACTCTGCGTAAATTTTTGCTCCTCTTGCTTGAGCGTGCTCGAGGGATTCAATCACTAATATTGCGCCTCCTCCCGAAATCACGAAGCCATCTCGGTTAACATCAAAAGCGCGAGAAGCTTTACTTGGCTCATCGTTATATTGCGTAGAGAGCGCCCCCATCGCGTCAAACATATGACTCATAGTCCAATGCTCTGCTTCACCGCCCCCCGCAAAAATAATATCTTGTTTGCCCAATTGAATAAGTTCTGAAGCGTGACCGATACAATGAGCGCTAGTTGCGCAGGCTGAAGAGATTGAATAATTGACACCTTTTATTTTAAACGGAGTCGCGAGGCATGCAGAGACGGTGCTTCCCATTGTCCGCGGAATTCGATAAGGACCCACTCTTCTTAAACCTTTCTCTCGCATTAAGTCGGTGGATGCTAGCTGCTGCTCTGGGGAGCCACCACCCGAACCGACCACCAGGCCTGTGCGTTCATTTGAAACATCCTCAGGACTAAGACCGGAATCGTCAATTGCTTGCTCCATCGCGAGGTAGGCATAGGCAGATGCTTCACCCATAAATCGGTAACTCTTTCTGTCTATTACCCCTTCAGCATCAATGTTGATCGAACCGCTGACGTGACTTCGCATGCCAATCTCAGCATAATTAGGGTTAAAAGTTATTCCACTTTTCCCCTCGAGTAATGAATTGACAACAGCAGGCTTGTCATTACCTAAACAAGAAATGATTCCCATGCCTGTGACCACTGCTCGATGCATTTCTGTTCCTTTTTGGTTGCGCTCAGGATTTGATAGAGCTTATGCAGATTAAAATAACTGGTCAGGTTGAAATAATCCAACTTTTAATTTTTTAGCAGTATATATCTTCCGCCCATCCACAAAAACAGCTCCATCTGCGATCGCCATCACCAGTTTTCTGTCAATAATTCGGCTGAAGTCGAGTTCATATGTTACTAGTTGCGACGTTGGGAGTATTTCTCCCGTAAACTTTACATCGCCAGCCCCCAGGGCCCGCCCCTTCCCAGAGTGACCACTCCACGCCAAATAAAAACCCACGAGTTGCCATAGGGCGTCAAGACCGAGGCAGCCCGGCATAACCGGATCTCCAGCAAAGTGGCAGTCAAAAAACCAAAGGTTGGGTTTAATGTCGAGTTCAGCGACGATTTTACCGCGGCTATATTCTCCTCCTTCACTGTTTATTTGGCAGATCCGATCAACCATCAACATGTTTTCAATGGGAAGTTTTGCTTTGTCTGGTCCAAACAAAAGTCCTTTTCCGCAATCGATCAGTTCCTGAGTCGAATAACTTTCTTTCGGAGTGAATGTTGAGCTCGTTGTGGTCATATCATTTCAGCTTGATGAGAAGTTTTTTCAAAGAGATTGTTTTATTTTAAACCATTGCTCAATATTAACGCGGGAACGCATTATAATCGATGCTTATTTTCACCGTCATCTCGTTGACTTATTATTTTTGATGAACTTTTGGTACCATGCTCTGAGATTGGAGTTAATTAATTTCGCTAACGCGCTAGAGCGCTGAGAGTATTAGCTATTGAAGATCATCCCCGTAATTATTTCCGGCGGTCCGGGTTCCCGTCTTTGGCCAGTTTCGCGATCTGCTCAACCGAAGCAGTTCACCAAATTGCCATCGATGCCTCAGACACTGTTTAAAGAAACGATAAGTCGAGTCTCGGATAAGAAAATTTTCGATGATCCAATTGTTATATGTAACGTTGAGCATCGGTTTCTTGTTGCCGAGCAATTGCGGGAGCTGGGCGTCGCTAGCCAATTGATTCTTGAGCCGTTTGGGAAAAGTACTGCGCCAGCCGTTGCGCTTGCAGCAATGGCTGCGGTTGAGCCAACCAATTTTAAGGACAAATTACTGTTGGTTTTGCCTTCTGATCATCAGATTTTAGATAAATGTGCTTTGAATTTAGCGATAAAGCATGCCGCTGATCTCGCAATGAAAGGAAAGCTTGTTACGTTTGGAATCGCTGCGAGAACGCCAGAAACCGGCTTCGGCTATTTGCAAAAAGGGACGCCGCTAAGCGAGCAGGGGTTCGAAGTTGAGAAATTTATAGAGAAGCCAGACAAAAGAGATGCCGAAAAATATGCGTTAGATGATAATTTCTACTGGAATAGTGGAATGTTTGTGTTTTCGAGTAACACTTACTTGTCCGAGCTCGCCCGCTTTGCTCCCCTGATGGCCTCGGTATGTCGCAAAGTTTTTGCGAGTCTGGAACAAACTGATGACTTTAAGCACATTGTGGCCGGAATTTTTGAGGGTTGCCCTGCTGGGTCGATTGACTACACGATAATGGAGAAGACGGAACTTGCTGCAATGGTTCCGCTTGATGCTGGCTGGAGCGATCTAGGGTCCTGGCAAGCGCTTTGGGAATCCCAAGAAAAAGATGAAAATAATAATGCTTTAATTGGTGATGTTGTTTTAGAAAATGTTTGTGACAGCTATGTGCATTCTAGCAGTAGATTGGTTGGTGTGGTTGGTCTTGAAAATGTCGTTATAGTTGAAACTTCGGATGCGGTTTTGGTTGCTGATAAATCGAACGCTCAGGCCGTGAAAAAGATTGTTGATGTGCTGACCAAAAAGAATCGTAATGAAGTTAAGGTGAGTCAAAAAGAAATGCGGCCATGGGGTTCTTTTGAGACTCTTTTTTCTGGAGATGGTTATAAGGTTAAGCGTATTGAAGTAATGCCAGGCGGCGCATTATCGCTTCAATCCCATAAATGTCGAGAGGAGCATTGGACTGTGCTAAGAGGGTCAGCATGGGTCGAGTGTGAGACAGAACAATTTTCGCTTGACTGTAATGAATCCACGTTCATTCCGAAAGGGAGTAAGCACAGATTAAGTAATAATACTGATGAGCCACTTATAGTGATTGAGGTTCAGGTCGGCGAATATTTGGAAGAGGACGATATTGAAAGATTTGAGGATGCCTATGGACGAATATAGATTAAACCGAAGATTTGTATGCGTTGAGTGGAGTTTCGAATGAGTATACGAAAGTGTTTATTTCCGGCAGCGGGCTACGGAACACGGTTTTTGCCAGCGACAAAAGCCATGCCTAAGGAAATGATGCCGATAGTTTCAAAGCCTCTTATTCAATATGGGGTCGAGGAAGCGATGACCGCTGGTATGAGAGAGATAGGTATAGTCACAGGGCGAGGAAAGAGAGCGATAGAAGATCACTTTGATAAAAGTTATGAGCTTGAGAATCAGATAGCGGGTACTGGCAAAGAAAATTTACTTGCTGAGATCACAGAAATTATAGCTCGATGTAGATTTTCGTATACTCGACAAGTTGAAATGCTGGGGCTTGGTCACGCGATTCTTGTTGGTGAGGGTTTGGTCGGAAATGAACCCTTCGGTGTAATTCTTGCGGACGATTATTGTGTCGCAAGTCCCGATTCAGTCATGCAACAAATGGTGAAAATTTATGAAAAATATCAGTGTAGCGTTGTTGCAGTCGAGGAGGTCTCTCTGAGTAGGGTATCACGTTATGGTGTTATAGATGGTGTTGAGAGGGATGGTGTTTTTCGCGTTTCAAGTATGGTCGAAAAGCCCCGACCCGAATCAGCCCCGAGTCAATTGGCTATAATTGGGCGCTATATATTGACGCCCGATATTTTTGAAATTCTTCGGAAAATCTCACCGGTAAGTGGCGGTGAGCTTCATATCACCGATGCGCTTAACGTTCAGGCTCGCAATGGCGGAGTGATCGGGCTAAAGTTCAGTGGATCCCGCTTTGATTGCGGGGGGCTCGATGGGTTTGTCGCCGCTACGAACTATACGTATGATACTTTAAAAATGAAATCTGGTGTTTGAATTGGTCAAGCGCCCATCGATCCTCGTAAACTCCAAACAACAAACTCGCCGGAAAGCGAAGAAGGTGAAAAAAGTGAGTGAGCCTCTTTTGTGCTTCAAAGCCTACGACGTCAGAGGCCGTGTGCCTGAGGAGCTTAATGATGATGTTGCTTATCGCATTGGGTGTGCGTACGCAGACTATATTCGCCCGGTTAATGTGGTAGTCGGTTTTGACATAAGACTAACGAGCCAAGAAATATGCGCGGCATTGAGTCGTGGCCTTACTGACATGGGCGTAAATGTTATTAACATCGGTCAATGTGGTACAGAGGAAGTTTACTTTGCAACGCCTTTTTTGAATGCAGATGGAGGGATAATGGTGACAGCCAGTCACAACCCAGTCAATTATAATGGCATGAAGTTTGTTCGAGAGCAATCAAGACCGATTAGTGGGGATACAGGGCTATCTGAAATTCGCAATTTAGCAGAAAAAAATAATTTCACCATGGCCAAAAAACAAGGTGCTATAAGCTTCGCCGAAACTCATCCTGATTATGTGAAAAAATTATTAAGCTATCTTGATTTTTCTAATCTACCACCTCTAAAAATCGTGACCAATGCTGGAAACGGAGGTGCCGGGCTGACAGTTGACGCGTTAGAGCAAAGCTTGCCTTTTGAATTCACTAAATTATCTCATTATCCGGATGGAAGTTTTCCCAACGGGGTTCCGAATCCTTTGCTAATTGAAAATCGAGAGGTGACTATTAACGCGGTGCTTCAAGCAAAGGCCGACATCGGAATTGCATGGGATGGTGATTTTGATCGATGTTTTTTCTTTGATGAAAATGGCAGATTTATTGAAGGCTATTATATTGTTGGACTGTTGGCTGAGGCTTTTTTAGAAAGTGAGGCCGGGGGGCGAATTGTTCACGACCCGAGACTTACTTGGAATACTCAGAGAGTTGCATCGGAGATGGGCGGCGAAGCGATACAAAGCAAAACGGGACACTCTTACATCAAAGAGAAAATGCGTGAGGAAGGAGCGATATACGGAGGAGAAATGAGCGCTCATCACTATTTCCGTGATTTTTTTTATTGCGATAGCGGAATGATTCCGTGGCTCCTTGTTATTGCCTTAATGGTAAAAAAAGATAAGCCCCTGTCTACCCTTGTTGATCAGGCCATTGAAGCTTTCCCCGCGAGCGGAGAGATAAATTGCAATGTTGCTGATGCTGAGCGGTTGAAAAATGAGCTGATGGCAATCTATGCTGATGATGCTCAGAGCATTGATCTAACAGATGGCTTGAGTATTGAGTTCAAAGAATGGCGTTTTAATGTGAGGGCTTCCAATACGGAGGCAGTTGTTCGATTAAACCTAGAAACGCGAGCGGATTCCGCTTTGTTGAAGGAAAAGACAGAAGAAATCTTGGGGCATATTCGTAAAGGCTGAGTGTCCTGAAATTAAATCTCTTTTTTTGATGCCAAACTCCATTTCTTAATTATTTTCAAGAGCCCCTGGGTGGATTCATCGTATCGTTCCGTTTCATTTCTGCTTCCTTTTCCAAGTTCGGTGTAGATGTCTTTGGCGGTTTCCTTGCCGAGCTCAACCCCCCATTGATCAAAGGCGTTGATATCCCAGAGAACGCTAAGCGTGAATGTCTTATGTTCGTAGAGTGCAAGTAGGTTGCCCAGAGAAAAAGGATCCAATTGAGCCAATAGCAAAGTATTGCTCGGGCGGTTCCCCGATGTGTATGTGGCGTTTTTTTTGTTCTGTTTATTTCCGCGCATTAAAGCGAAGCTTTGGCCTATGCAATTGGACAATAGTTTTGTGTGCTGGTCGGTATCAATTCCAGATGAAGGATTGACCACGGCAATAAATTCGATCGGTATGAATTCAGTACCCTGATGGAAAAGCTGAAAATAAGAATGTTGGCCATTGGTGCCTGAGGAGCCCCAGATCACATCTCCAGTTTTCCCTTTTACTTCCTCACCGTTACGAGTAACAGATTTTCCTAAGCTTTCCATATGGAGCTGCTGTAGGTAGCTTGGAAAAAGCGCTAGATCATGGCTGTATGGAATGACAGCTGTGCTACCTGCTTGAAAATATTCTCGATACCAGTATGTAAGAATTGCCATTATTACCGGAATATTTTTGTTTATCGGAGCATCATAAAAATGCATATCTGCGGAGCGTGCACCTGCAAGGAGTTCTTGGAAATTCTTGAAACCGATAGCAATAGCGATTGGCAGGCCAATGGCGGACCATAGAGAAAACCTCCCACCGACCCAGTCCCATATAGGGAAAACACAATCGATTTCTACCCCGAAGTCCGAAGCGAGTGTTGGGTTGCTTGTTATGGCGGCAAAATGTTTCCCTATGCTTGCATTTTTGATGCCTTCCTCAAGCAACCAGGTCTTAGCAGCGGTTGCGTTGGTTAAAGTTTCAAGTGTCTTGAATGATTTAGAGGCGATGATGAATAATGTTGTTTTCGGGTCTAGTGATTTTAAAGTCCTTTTTAAATGGTTAGGATCTAGATTAGAGACGAACCTAACTTCAATATCTTTTTCATGAAAGTGATTTAAAGCATCAACTACCAAAGCCGGACCTAAATCGGATCCACCAATCCCAATATTAATCACTGTTTTAATCTTAGCGTTATCCGAGCCTGTTCGTCGCCCCTCGCGAATTGACCGTACAAAATTTTCTATTCTGTCTAAGGTTTCGATTACTTCGGGTCTAGATTCTTGGCTGTCAAGATCTCGAAGTGCAGTGTGCAGTGCTGGCCTATTTTCAGTGGTATTTATTTCTTCACCAGAAAACATCGATTTTATGGCCTCTTCGACGCCGCAGGCTTTACAGAGCTCAAACAGAAGGTCACGTGACTCAGCATTTAACTGAGCCTTTGAGAAATCAAAGTGAACCTGAGGTATATCTATCGTATGATTAGCAACACGCTCTGGGTCAGTAGCAAACAATTCCTCAATGTTAAGGTTGGAAGCTAAAAGTTTCTGATGAGCCTCGAGGAGGGATTTCCGTACCTTGTCAATTTCTTTACTGTCCATTGTTTCCTGCTTGAGGCGTAGGTTTGGCGGTGTTCGTCGCAGAATCTTTCCAGATTGCAGATCTAAGACCTTGGGTTTGGATTAAGCGAAAAATATCTATAAAGGGCCGAAGATGCTGAATTAAAATATTGTTGCTGTAATCTGATTCTCCAAAGGTGTCCGGGATCCCATCTTTCGGATAATAAGCTGTGCCAAAAATGTAATCGAGAAAATTAAACTCTGCGGAGAAGTTCTTATCGATCGCTTCAGGGTGATTCGAGTGATGCCACCGATGGAATTTGGGGTTTGACATAAAATATCCAAGCCAATGCGCGTCCGAAATGTTGCCGTGACTATAACGCCCCCAAAAATCTCGAAAAGATATGTACAAAAATGTAAGTCCAGGATCTGGTTGAAAATATGCGACCAAAATCAAATATGGTGCTGCGAAGAGGGCTTTATCCACGATGTGAAAACGGCTTGTAGATAGCGAGTCTAACTTAACTGAGCTGTGGTGAACTCGATGGAATTGCCAGAGGAATGGAATTTTATGCGATAGCAAGTGAGCTACATAAAAAGTTACATGCCCCATAAGCAAAAGAGCAAACATATTCCAGGCCCAATGCGCATCAGCTAAAACCCCCTGGTATGGTAGGCTTTGGGTCCCATTTTCTCTTAAATAGGTAAGCATCCAAGTCACAAATACGATATTGATCATGGAGTGCAAATGGAGCCGGTGATAGGTATGAATAACGTCATTGACCATCCCTTTTCTGATAAAGCTCTGATGCTTCAAGGGTTTTAAACGCTCTATCAATGGTATTATCCAAATCCACCCATACATAGATAGTATTGTCAGCCATTGAGACGTAGTGGGGCTTGATAGAAGTTCAATCATATTTGGCCTTATAGCAACAAAATGAATGTTAACAAATCCTCAGCTTTTATGTGTGGCTATTCCCACGCTTGCAGTTAAGCGATCGGTGATTTCTACTAATTTGTTGCTCGATTCGCTCAAACTCTGTACCATTCCTACTTCTAGAAGATGTATACAGTGCCGCTATAGCTCAGCCGTGGTAGAGCAGCTGACTTGTAATCAGCAGGTCCCGAGTTCGACTCTTGGTGGCGGCACCATTTCTTTACCCCCTTCCCCCGCACCTGCTCTCCATTCCCGTTTAAAATCCTTATTAGCGAATGTGTGTAGATTCGAATATTGAAAAACTAATGTTTTAACGAACTAGGCCTTGTACGTCTATTGACGAATGTTCGATCCTTTTTTCAAGCATTACACAATTGCCAGGGAGTCCTGATGTAGACTGTCTCATAAATGGTAAAATTATCTTTTCAAACGGTGTAATGCACATACTTTATTCCCGGCAGGGTCGCGTAGATATGCCATATACATGGGGCCTGTAGAGCCTTCTCGAATTCCGGGCTCATCTTCGCATTTAGTGCCGAAGTGTTTTAAACCGGCAGCGTACCATGTATCCACACTTTCCGAATCCTCGGCTTCAAACCCAATGGTACTTCCATTACCGTGGCATGCCGACTTTCCATTTATAGGAAGGCTAAGAGCGAGAACCCCGAGTGAGGTTCGCCACCAGGGCCTTCCTTTTTTATCAAGCGTCGCTGGCTGATGACCGAGCTCTCTTAACGTTGCGTCATAAAATTCCTGTGATTTGGTGATATCATTTGCACCGAGCATAATATGACTGAACATACCTTGTTTCCTTTTTTAAATATAATATTTTGATATTATTCGACTACATACTAGATCCTATTTTAATAAGTGATTTTTAATCAAGAGTTTTTATTGAGACCATAATTTATGTTGGATAAACGACAAATCCGTGAATTGGTGGAAGAGTTTGGACCGCAAGTAAGCAAAGGCAGGAGCATTGAAGAGATAATTTTGCATGGAGAACTGCCCAGGCTTAAAAACTGTGTGGTCCAAAAGGGTAAAGTTTCCGATTCGGTTTTCGGAGAACATTTGGTTACCCGATTAGGCGTACCTATTCGCTTAATGTTCCGAAATAATCGTATTTCTACTCACGACGTTAATCGCGGAGTCATTCCGTTCAAGGATCAAGTGCTGGCTTTGAATCATGACGCGATGTTGAAGCTCGTCGGACCGATCCTCGGAAATTCTCAGTTCAAGATTGACGGTTTGAAACCCACATCTACGGTAATCCCAGCTGAAAACCTAAACTTGATACCTTTTGAAAATGTGTTGCGAGCCTTTATGGCTGAGAGCACAACTTCGACTTCATTATATCAGAGCTATGTCGATGCAAAAAAAAAGGGTGATGATTCTCTTGAATTTGGGGGGCACTCTTTAAAACTTTCTGAATTAACTCCAAACTGCGCATTGCCATATGTCATAGATACCCCGAGCACAAAAGAGGAGGAAGACAGAACCGTTGACCCGCATTACCTCATTTCTGCAGAGGTGTGCAACAAAGATCAGTACCAGCAAATTCGCAACTCTTCAATAATGGCTTTTGGTGTGGTGTCGCAGGCACTCAAGAATAGGAATATGGTTTTAGTTGATACCAAAACAGAACACGGAATAAATAGTCAGGGTGCAATTACAGTCGCGGATGAGCTTTATACCATGGACTCATCCCGCTATTGGCAACTTGACGACAATGGAGGTTTAGTTGAGAGAGACGGTAAGCCAGTTTCATTTTCTAAAGAGTTTGCTCGAGAAATGATTATTAATCGTGCTCAGAAGTTTGACGGTGCTCAAACTAGAGAGATAGCTGGACGTTATATAGAAGGTTTACAACACTTGCTGGACGAGCCTTTTGAGCCCGACCTGCGTGATCGAGATGAACGTGTCATAGAATCAACCAACCTAATCTTAGATGAGTTATTATGAAAAAAGATTAAGTAAATGTTTTTAGCTTTTTATCGCGGTTAGGCTACTCCGCACAGCATATCAAGGGAGTCTTCAGTGTTTTTTTTTCGAACCCTAGCGCTGTTCTTGTCATATTTTTTAATTGCTAACCTAAGCTCTTGCAGCACGAAGGAAAATGAGGTCAATTTGCGCAACCAAATCACGAGTTCCCCATTAACAGTCAGTGATTATCAGATGGCTGAGAAATTTCTGCCGCAAAATATGTTGCCTCTGATGCATGGAGATATTCGAGCAGTTTTTTGGCAGAAAGCAATTAGCAATGGTGAGGAGATATTGGTTGTTCGCAGGATCACCGATACGCAAAGTGTGTATGAATTAATCAACCCTGCCACAAAAAAAGCAGAAAAACTTTTTGATACTGAAAAGCTAAAGTTACAGCTGGATACTTTGGTAAAGCAGGAGAGGGCCGTTACAGATCTTGCTCTGTCCGAGCTGGTTTTGCATAGTTCTGGAGAGTTTGTGACCTTTTCTTATGAGGGCGAGCGGTTTCAGTTTGATCTAAGTGGTCGAACTCCGCCATCGTTACTTGAAAAAGAACAGACCAATGAGGTGGTTTCTCCAGATGGAACCACGGCAGTTTATATTAGGGACAATAACCTATGGTTGCGCCAAGTCCAGAGCGGAGAAGTTTATCAGTTGACCTTTGACGGAGTGGAAGATTTTGGTTACGCAACAAACAATGCGGGTTGGATTAGGGATAAAACTCCAGTGGTGAAGTGGTCTCCTGACTCCAAAAAAATTGCGACTTTCCAGCATGATGGCAGAAAAGTACAAGAAATGGCTCTATGGTCAACAAAAATCGGTCATCCAGAAATTGATGTATGGAAGTATCCTCTGGCGGGCGATGAAAATATTTTCATGATTGAACGAGTCATTATTCACGTTGATAATTTGAGTAGTCCGCAAACCGTAAGATTAAATATTCCGGCTGATCCACATAGATCCTCTACCAGTGATCATGTTGCCGGGAGCGAAGGCGAGTTTTTGGATACTCAATGGAGTGAGGATTCCTCGTCGCTGAGTTTTGTTTCCTCTTCGCGAGATCACAAGGTGGCTCAGTTGAGGACTGCAAACATCTATACAGGTGAGGTGCGAGAGGTTTATCGCGAAGAAACTGAGACCTATTTTGAGTCAGGTTTTGACGGTGAAAATTGGCGTGTTTTTCATGAGCGCGGAGAGTTCCTCTGGTTCAGCGAGCGTTCTGGTTGGGGGCATCTTTACTTGCATAATTTGTCTTCAGGCGAGGTTATAGCTCAGATTACGACTGGTGAGTGGCCCGTGCTTAGACTCGAAAAAGTTGATTTGAAAAAAAATCAACTTTATTTTACAGCGGCAGGAAAAAACGGATCTGATCCTTACTTTCATGCGCTTTACAGGGTCAATCTAGATGGGCGCAACTTCACCGACTTGACGCCTGAGCCAACACATCATGTGCTCTCTTGGTCTAATTCAAAGAATCTCTTTGTCGATAAATACTCGACTCCTACAGCCCCCCCAATCACAGTAATTCGTAACACTCAAGGCGATGTTGTTATGAAGCTCTCTGAGGTGAAGGAAAGTGATATTAGATTGCGTGGTTGGTTACCCCCCGAGCCCTTTGTCGTAAAAGCGCGAGACGACGAAACTGATTTATACGGATTGCTGTACAAGCCATCAAATTTTGATGCTAAAAGTCGTTATCCTGTACTTAACTATATTTACCCTGGGCCCCAAACTGGTTCGGTTGGCACTCGGGCGTTTCAACCAGCGCGAGCTGACAAACAGGCGATAGCTGAGCTTGGATTTATCGTGGTTGAGCTCGACGCGATGGGGACACCGGGGCGGTCTAAAGAGTTTCATGATGCCTATTATGGTAACTTGGGTGACAACGGCCTCCCGGACCAAATCGCAGGTCTCAAACAGTTGGCAGAAAAATTTACCTGGATGGATTTAGATCGAGTTGGTGTTTGGGGACACTCCGGAGGTGGTTTTGCGGCGGCGGCAGCTATTTTACGCTATCCGGATTTTTATAAGGTTGCGGTTGCTAGTGCTGGCAATCATGATAATCGTAACTATGAGGATGATTGGGGTGAAAAGTGGCATGGGTTGCTTGAAGTTGTAAAGTCTCATGACAAAGTAATCGGGGAAAATGATTTGGTGCAAGAAACTAATTATGATTCGCAAGCGAATCAGCTATTAGTTGATAATTTGAGAGGCAAACTTCTGCTCGCGCACGGGATGGTGGATTCAAACGTGCATCCCTCGAGTACCCTGCTTGTTGTTGATGCATTGATCAAAGCTGAAAAAGATTTTGATTTGATTTTGTTTCCAAATGCTGGTCATGGCTTTGGGAATTCGCGCTATTTTATGAAACGGCGTTGGGATTATTTTATTAACCACTTGTCCAATAATGATTCAGTCAGTGATTTTCGCTTCGGGTCGAACATACCTTAAATTAAGTGCAATTCTGCTTGCAATAATATGAGAGTAATATGGAAATTCTTGAGCTTTCAATGAAGGCATTTGCAAGTTTCATGTGGGGTCTCCCATTAATCTTTTTGCTGGTCGGTGGTGGTTTTTACTTTACTCTGCACTCAAAGTTTCGACATTTTTTTTATTTAGGTCATGCTTTTGCTTTATTGTCGGGTAAATTTAGTTCAGATCAAGTCGAGTTAAAAGGTGGGATAAGCCATTTTCATGCGTTATCTACAGCGCTGGCCGGGACCATGGGACTTGGCAACATTACAGGTGTCGCGGTTGCTTTAACAGTGGGTGGGCCCGGAGCAATTTTTTGGATGTGGGTCACGGCTATAGTTGGCATTTCAACAAAATTTTATACGGCTTCTCTTGCCATTATGTACAGAGGATATGATGACGCGGGTGATCTGCAAGGTGGGCCTATGTATGTAATTCGAGAAGGTCTTGGCAGAAAATGGATGCCTTTGGCGTGGCTTTTTTGCGTTGCAGGTATGATGGGAACGCTGCCGGTTTTTCAAGTGAATCAACTCGTTCAAGTTTTGCGCGATACATTAGCAATTCCAAACGGACTCGCTACAGCCTGCTCCCATTTTGTATTTGATTTTTCGGTCGGGGCTTTGCTTGCTTTGATTGTATTCTCGGTTGCCATTGGAAAAATTGAAAGGGTGTCTGGTGTAGCGGCTCGACTGGTGCCTTTAATCATGGTTTCGTATGTAGCCGTAACCGCGTTAATTTTAATTTCACATTGGTCAGAAATTCCCTCGACCCTTTGGTTTATTGTTACAGACGCATTGTCTGGAGAAGCTGTAGCAGGAGGTGTTGTTGGGACAGTGATTTTAATCGGTGTTCAGCGAGGTGCTTTTTCAAATGAAGCTGGAATTGGAACAGAGTCGCTTGCGCATGGTGCCGCGAAGACAAATGAACCGGCCAGAGAAGGGTTAGTCGCGATGCTTGGTCCAATTGCGGATACCTTGATAGTCTGTACTTGTACCGCACTCACACTTCTTGTAACAGGCGTTTGGAATAGTGGAGCGGTTGGTGTGACGATGGCAGCTATCGCCTATGAGCGCACTTTACCCGGTTACGGTGGGTATCTTTTGTTAGTGATGGTCTTTGTGTTGAGTATGACGACCGTCATGACTTATTGGTATTACGGAAGCAAGTGTATGAGCTTTTTGTTTGGAACTAAA
>PAEL01000053.1 GCA_002700775.1 Gammaproteobacteria bacterium
CAGCGCCAGATATCCTTCCACCGGAAGGCCCGACAGGCTAGCGTTTACCGCAAGCGTACCAAAAACAAGAACTGGAACACACATTGGAAGGACAATGACCGCTAAGATAAGCCCCCGACTGCCTAACCCAACCGTCAAAGCCACGGCAACTGAACCAACTAATGTCAGAAAAGGCGTACCCAACAGCAAAGTCACAAATAGAATACCCAGCTGATCAAAGGGGTAACTCAACATCATCGCTAAAAAAGGTGAGATTATGACCACTGGAAGCCCGGTAACGAGCCAATGGGCACAATTTTTGGCTAGAACTAAAAAGTAAAGAGGATGAGGGCTCAAAAGGAGGGTTTCCAAAGAACCATCTTCGAAATCAGCGCGGTACATCGAGTCAAGCGACAGCATCGCCGCAAGAAGAGCCGTTATCCAAAGCACACCCGGAGCAATTCGCGCTAGAAAAGCCGAGTCGGGGGAAACGGCCAAAGGGAAAAGCGACACGACGATGATAAAAAACACGAAAGGATTTACAAAGTCACCCTTCTTTCGGAATGCCAACGTTAAATCACGTACCAAGTTGATTTTAAAAGCCCCAAATGCACTGACATGGCGTACTATGTTTTGCCTTTCAGGGTTAGAGATACTCATGATAAATCGATTGTTCGGAGACCGGGAATTTTTAATCTGTGATGCGTGGTAACCAATACAATTCCGCCCTTTTTAGCATGATCTACCATTACCACCTCAAGCATATCCACAGCTTGAGTGTCGAGCGCATTGAACGGTTCATCCAACACCCACATAAGCTCTTCTGCAATGAGAAGCCTGGCGAGCGCCGCCCTTTGTTGTTGTCCGGCCGATAACAAAAAGCATGGTTGAAATTCATAGCCTTGCAAACCATTCCGAGATAATGCCTGAAGCATATCCTTTTCCGACCAATTGATTTTTCCGCCCGTGCTCCACTTCAAATTCTCTATAGGTGAGAGAAGCTTATTAAGTCCAACGCGGTGCCCAAGAAAAAGAAGCTCATTCCGAAATGATTCTATGTCGGTATCACGCACCATTCCATTCCAAAAGACCTCCCCTGTGAAACTATCATTTAATCCACAAACCGCTCGCAAAAGAGACGTTTTTCCACTCCCATTGCTGCCGCAAATTTGAACAATATCGCCCGCTTCAACCGAAAGGCTCAAGTTTTTAAACAAAACCCTATCATTTCTCTCGCAGCAAAATTCTTTAAGCTCTAACATACGGTCCTAATTTAACTAGAAAGCCCCCAGATCACGGAGATGCTCCCAATCTTTGCAAGTCATACGGAACGAAATAATACAATTCTTTGCACTCGTAGACCTAATATCCGAGACCAAAAAAGACGAGAGGTATATTGACTGGAGAGTTATGCCTAGACGTTTCTACTCAACGCCACTCCGACAATCGAGAACGAAGGCGCATCGCTGCCTGGCTGTGAATTTGACTGACTCTGCTTTCACTGACCCCGATCACTTCACCGATCTCTTTTAAATTTAGCTCCTCATCGTAATACAGCGCAAGGACTAATTTTTCGCGTGGAGGTAAGTTGTCAATTGCGAGCGCCAAATGACTTTTGAAGCTATCCCTTTGCAGACCGTCACAGGGACCCGGGAGCTCACCCGCAGCCGTCTCAATCGCGGAGTCATCTCCCTCCATGACATCATCAAAACTAAACAAACGACTGCCGCTGGCATCCTGCAAAATTGCGTAATAAGCGTTTAAATCTATTTCCAGCTCCGCCGCAATATCCTTATCTTTCGCATCGCTCCCTGTTCGCGCCTCGATTGCCTTTATCGCCTCTGCAACTTTGCGCGATTTACGATGCACCGAGCGCGGAGCCCAATCCCCCTTGCGAACTTCGTCAAGCATTGAACCTCTGATGCGAATGCCCGCATAAGTTTCAAAGCTGGCTCCTTTGGACACATCATATTTTCGAGCCGCTTCCAAAAGCCCAATCATGCCAGACTGTATCAAGTCATCAACCTGCACACTCGACGGCATACGGAGTAACAAATGATGCGCGATGCGCTTTACCAATGGAGCATATCGTTCTACAACCAGCCCCAAATTCTCATCTGTCACTTCTCCGTTGGGGAGAACATTCTCATAGACCTTGGCTTCCACCATTGAAGTCATTACTTACCATTCCTTAAGTTGGCGCTCCCCTGTTTGAGCGTGAACGCCTCTTCTTCCCAGCTTTTTCGGTTTGCGCAATCAGATTTTTAAGCGCTAAAAATATGATAAAAAATGATTACTTACATAGGGGATGCAACTAGCGTGCCAAGCTTTGAGAAGACAACAAAAGAAGTTTTAGAAGGACAACTATTTTGAATTAAGAATTTTTTTCAAGATATATTTTATAATAATCAGTAGCTTAATGCGCTCTCAAGCATTTAGAGGGCCGCTACTAATTCTTTGACATTTTTTTTTGTTTAAACCCGGGCTAACATTTGGAATCACCGCCGTCAAATATCGGACGAGGTAGCTCAAGATTCGCCATTTTTTTGGCGCTCATCTCATTTGCGTCAAATTGTTGACGAAAGTGAAGTTGTTTTTAGATTTTTGACTAACTTCACTTATGCTTTCGGAGGTGTTACTCCAACCTGACCCATATATTTCCCACTGCGTTGTTTATAGGTGACTTCACATTGCTCATCAGATTGATAAAACAACATTTGAGCAACACCCTCATTGGCATAGATTTTTGCGGGCAATGTTGTCGTGTTAGAAAATTCGAGGGTAACATGGCCCTCCCACTCCGGCTCCAGTGGAGTCACGTTTACAATTATCCCGCAACGCGCGTAAGTTGACTTGCCCAAACAGATCGTAAGCACGTCACTGGGAATCTTGAAGTACTCCACGGTTCTTGCCAAAACAAAAGAGTTGGGTGGAATAATACAAAACGGTTCATCAATTGACACAAAACTAGACTCATCGAAGTTTTTTGGATCAACAACGCTGGTAGTGTGAACGTTGGTGAAAATCTTGAACTCGCTGGCACAGCGGACGTCGTACCCATAACTTGAGGTACCATAAGATATAACCTTATTACCCTGTGCATCTTGACGCATTTGTTGCGGATGAAAGGGCTCTATCATATCCCGATTTGTTGCCATCTCCCTGATCCATCGATCCGATTTAATACTCATAGTCTTTCCTATTAAAATATAACGCCTTCAACATTAGAAACTCACGCAAGCATCATACCAAATTTATCCCAGAACATCGTACTCAAAAAATCGCGGGCGATAGTTCAAGTGCTACCATGCAAACGTTCAAAGCTGAAATCTATTGAGGTTTCCAGTACAATGTTCGGTTCGAACTAAGGAGAAATATAATGCGAAAATGGCAATGCTTGGTATGCAGTTTTGTTTACTATGAGGCCAAAGGCTTGCCTGAAGAAGGAATACCTCCGGGAACTGGCTGGGACGAAATTCCTGATGACTGGATGTGTCCTGAATGCGGTGTGGGGAAGGAAGATTTTGACATGGTTGAAATTTAAAGGACACCTTTTAGTTGGATCTTGCGATATAATAATCACTTAATAAGTATGCTAGGACTTCGCTTTGACTAACCGTAAAATTCTTGTAACAAGTGCACTGCCATATGCAAACGGAGACATTCATCTTGGTCATTTGATGGAAGCTATTCAAACGGACATCTGGGTTCGTTTTCAGCGGTTACGCGGTCACGACTGCGTCTATGTTTGTGCGGATGATGCTCACGGCACTGCTATTATGTTAAGTGCTGAAGCAAAACAAACTACTGCTGAAACATTAATAGCCGAAACTGAAGAACGACACAAAACTGATTATGACGGCTTTTCCATAAGCTTCGATAATTTTTACAGCACTCACTCAGATGAGAACAAGTATTTATCTGAAACAATTTATCAAGCATTAAAACAAAATGGACACATAAAAAAACGTGAAATAAAACAGCTTTTCGATCCGGAAAAAAATCTTTTTCTCGCCGATCGTTATGTCGTAGGCACTTGCCCTAAATGCCACGCAGAGGATCAGTACGGCGATAATTGCGAGGTCTGTGGGTCGACCTATAGCCCAGCGGAACTTATTAACTCCCGATCTTCGATCTCTGGGTCAAAGCCTGTTTTAAAAAACTCCGAGCATTTCTTTTTCGACCTGCCTCAATTTAAATCTATGCTGCAGCAATGGACGCGCAGTGGTACGCTGCAGGACGCGGTCGCGAACAAATTAGCCGAGTGGCTTGATCATGACTTAAAGCAATGGGACATCAGCAGAGATGCGCCCTACTTTGGCTTTGAAATTCCAAATGCGCCTGGCAAATATTTTTACGTGTGGCTAGATGCCCCAATCGGCTACATGGCCAGTTTTAAAAACTTTTGCTCTAAGCGTCACTATCAATTTGACGAATACTGGCGCCCAGAAAACTCCGACTCAACAGAGCTGTATCACTTTATTGGCAAGGACATTATTAACTTTCACACGCTGTTTTGGCCGGCCATGCTGCATAGTGCAGGTTATAGGACTCCAACCGCCGTATATGCCCATGGCTTTTTGACAGTCGATGGAACAAAGATGTCGAAGTCTCGAGGAACATTTATCAAAGCCAGAGACTATCTGAAGCACTTAGACCCTGAATATTTGCGATATTACCTTGGCGCGAAACTTTCTTCTGGTATTGATGATCTTGATTTGAACTTCGAGGACTTTGTCTTTCGTATCAACTCAGATCTTGTTGGAAAGATCGCCAACATTGCGAGTCGATGCGCGGGATTCATAACGAAAAATTTTAATTCAATGCTATCAGAACGACTAGACAACGGCGCCCTTATCTCAGAATTGCAATCCGCCTCATGCGAAATAGCAAATTATTACGAACAGCGAGAATTTAACAAAGCAATCAGGCACATAATGTCCCTCGCAGATAAAGTGAACCAGTACATCAACGATAAACAGCCGTGGACATTGGCAAAAAGCGATCCGAAATCACAAAACTTGCATAACATTCTTACAACAAGCCTCAATGCTTTCAGAATATTGATTATTTATCTGAAACCCGTGATCCCAGCTACGGCTCAGAAAGTGGAAGATTTTTTATCAGTGCGCCCTTTGTCTTGGGATGACATCGATGCTGTCCTTCTGGACAAAAAAATTAATGTTTTTAAGCCTCTTATAGTCAGGGTAGAACAAAAATCTATTGAGGCACTAATATTACAAGGAAAAAACTCGGACACAGTCATAGAAGACACTGCAAGCAATTCCAATAGCTCGACGGAAGAACATGAGAAAGGGTCAGAAGAACAGGAAATAGATATTACGCATTTTCTGAAGATGGATCTTCGCGTCGCAGAAATTATTGATGCTAAACATGTGCCAGAGGCTGATAAACTGCTTGAATTGAAATTATCACTTGGAGCTAATGAACGCGGTGAGACGATCTCTAGAACGGTCTTTTCAGGGATAAAGTCTGCGTATCAACCGGAAACTTTGATCGGAAGATTAACTGTCATTGTTGCAAATTTAAAACCGCGTAAAATGAAATTTGGGGTTTCGGAGGGAATGGTTCTTGCTGCAGGACCTGGAGACAAAGAAATTTGGCTATTAAAACCAGATTCTGGGGCAAAAGCCGGCATGAGGATTACGTAAAATGTTGATGAAATCTCAGAAAATCTCCACAAGAGTTGCGTCATACTCTAGAACCCTTGAGAGCAAAAAACCTAATAACCGAATCCTGCTCAGCCGCTCGAGTTATTGTTTTAGTAAAACCGAAGCCCAAGCACCACGCTTTAAAAAAGTCATTGTAAACATTCTTACTTGCGCCTTCTTGATAACAACGAATATAGCACAAGCCTCCCCTGATAATCCCAGCACAATTGAGAACTCAGTCATAAAGATCTACACGACTCAGGCCGCACCCGATTATTTTACTCCATGGCGGTTATTGTCACCTCGCCAATCAAGCGGATCAGGATCAGTAATCCAAGGTAATAAAATCCTGACGAACGCTCATGTCGTTGCGAACGCTAGCTATGTCCAAGCACAAAAGCACAACGACCCCCGGAGATATCTCGCGCAAGTAACTTTCATCTCTCATGAGGCTGACCTAGCCCTGCTTACTGTCGAAGAGCCCGGTTTTTTTGACAACCTCACTCCTCTTGCCTTTGGTACTTTGCCGGCGGCACTGCAAGAAGTATCGGTATACGGTTATCCTATCGGAGGAAAATCGCTCAGCATTACCAAAGGGATTCTCTCAAGAGTAGAACAACAGATTTATGCACATGCAGGTGCCTACCTGCTCGCTGGGCAAATTGACGCAGCGATTAATCCGGGGAATAGCGGAGGACCGGTAATTGTTGACGGAAAGATTGTTGGGGTTGTGATGCAAGCTAGCAGCGGCGGTCGCGCGGAAAATTTAGGATATTTCGTTCCGCCCAGCATGATTACACATGTGCTTACTGATGCAGAGGATTCTATTTATGACGGCTTTCCTGACTTAGGGTTTCGAACCCAAAACTTGGACAGCCCCTCTGCGAAAACCTCGTATGGTCTAAACACTGACCAGAGCGGAGTCTTAGTCATTCAAGTTTTTGATGGTTCTCCGGCAAGCGGAATTTTAAAGAAAGGAGATGTAATCTTAAAAATTGACGAATTCGATATCGCCGAAGATGGGAGTATAAAAATAGCTAATGACCAAATGACTAATTTTAAACATGCTATCGACCTTCATGATATTGGAGATCAGATAAAGATTGAGTATTCGCGGCTTGGCATCAGAAATACCGTCACACTTGACGCGAGACCTGCTTCACGAAACTACTCCCTCGTGCCAGGCGAGAAATTTGATGAAGTTCCTAAATATATCATTTTTGGCGGTGTGGTATTCGTACCGTTAAACATGAACCTCATCAAAAGATGGGGAAACGATTGGAGTCGCAGCGCCCCCGTAAGCCTCCTTCAGGCTCGAAGTGATTGGAGTTCAACTGAGCGAAGCGAGCTCGTTGTCGCCCTTCAGGTTTTAGCTGCCGACGTTAACTTGGGATATCATGATTGGCGCAATTGGGTGGTGGAAAAAATCAACGGCGAGGACATCAGGAATTTTCAGCATTTCGCTGATAAGCTCAAAGGCAATAAGAATGAGCATGTAGTCTTCGAAAATAAAAATGGATATCAGATGATTATAAATCGTGCAGAAGCAATATCCACTGAAGACGCTATCTTAAATCAGTACAGAATCCCCAAGCCATTTTCGGATGGGCTTTTCGATAATACACAAAGCTTAATGTACTCAAACTAGGAACCTCAAAGTTGCAAGCCATACCTCATGCAGAAAGCCGCGCCCTCTATTGAGGCAATTAATAAAGAATTGCCACAAACCCAATGCCAAAAATGCGGCTTCAATGGTTGCAAGCCATACGCAGAAGCAATTCTGAATGGCGAGCCTATCAACCAATGCCCTCCAGGAGGCGACCAAGTCATAAAAGAACTCGCCAACCTAATGGGCCAGAAACCGATTCCATTAAATCAAGCGCATGGCGTTTTTGAAACAAGAAAGGTTGCTGTAGTAAGAGAGGAAGAGTGTATAGGTTGCACCAAATGTTTACCTGCTTGTCCTGTCGACGCGATTCTAGGTTCTGCCAAGAGAATGCATGTCGTTATCACTTCCGAATGCTCAGGCTGCGAGCTTTGCGTCGATCCTTGTCCCGTTGATTGCATCGAAATGAAACTCATAAACCAAGAGGAACAACCAAATGAATTGGGTATTACTGGAAACAATGTCGATCAGAATCTGCGTGATCACTGGGCGAGCCGGCACAACAAAAAAACTACCCGCACGGCCCGATTAGCCAAGTCATTATTTTCTCAAAAGTCGGAACATCTAAAACACACTAAGAAATTTTCGAGAGAGAAGGCAAGAGCTGAAATCCAGAAAGCGATAGTTCGTGCTCGCGAACGAAAAGAATTTTTGAAATTCAGAGCCCCAAGGGAGCCAGATGAATCTTGAGAAAAGAATTCTATTTTTTCAGACCTTAAAAAACGCAAACCCTGAACCAAAAACAGAATTAATCTACGAAAGTACTTTTGAGCTTCTTGTAGCGGTGATTCTGTCTGCTCAGGCCACTGACATCAGCGTAAATAAGGCGACAAAAATACTTTTTGCTACTGCTAACACCCCTGAGAAAATAACTCGTTTGGGTGAGGCCGGGCTAAAACAACATATAAAGACGATTGGGCTTTATAACTCAAAAGCTAAAAATATTATTCAAACCTGTAAAATTTTAGTCGAAAAACATGACTCCATAGTTCCAAATGAGCGTCATCAACTTGAATCATTGCCAGGTGTTGGAAGAAAAACAGCAAATGTTGTCTTGAATACAGCTTTCAGACAGATCGCAATGGCAGTCGACACACATATTTTTAGAATCTCAAACAGAACAGGATTGGCTCCCGGCAAGACAGTCTTAGAGGTTGAAAAAAAACTTTTAAAACGCGTTCCGAAAAACTTTTTACTAGATGCTCATCACTGGCTAATACTCCATGGCCGTTATATTTGCACCGCAAGAAATCCAAAATGCTCGCAATGCTCGGTTGAAAAAATTTGCAACTTCAAAAAAAAAACGCGAATTGATACAGAAAAAAGAAGTAACTAATATTTTCGCCCTTTTAACGCGCCAATACGCATTCTCAAAGCATTTAGCTTTATAAAACCCTCGGCGTCCCCTTGATCATACGCTCCCGCATCATCTTCAAAAGTAGCAATGTTTTCATCAAACAACGAGCACTCGGATTCTCTTCCTACCACTATCACATTGCCTTTATACAGTTTTAACTTTACAAAACCACTCACATACCTCTGCGACTCGTCAATTAACGCTTGAAGAGATAACCTCTCCGGTGAAAACCAATAACCATTGTATATTAATGAAGCATATCGAGGCATCAGCTCATCTTTTAAATGGCCCACCTCGCGATCGAGGGTAATCGACTCCATTGCTCTGTGCGCTTTGAGCATAATCGTACCAGCAGGAGTTTCATAACATCCGCGCGCCTTCATTCCAACATAACGATTTTCAACGATATCTGCGCGACCAACTCCGTTTTCACCACCAATTTTATTTAAACAAACCATAACCTCGGCAGGCGACATCGATACTCCATCAATACTAACTATATCCCCAGACGCAAACTGCAAATCGATATATCTAGGCTCGTCAGGCGCATCTTCTGGAGAAACAGTCCATTGCCACATTTGCTCTTCAGGTTCAGAAGCGGGGTTCTCAATAATGTCTCCCTCATAAGAAATATGGAGTAAATTCGCATCCATCGAGTAAGGAGACTTTGTTCCACGTTTTTTTTCAACTTCAATGTCATGCTTAGCACAATATGCAAGAAGCTTATCACGGGAGTTTAAATCCCATTCACGCCAAGGAGCGATCACTTTTATCGACGGATTTAATGCGTAAGCACCTAATTCAAAGCGCACTTGATCATTACCTTTACCGGTCGCGCCATGCGAAATCGCATCTGCCCCCGTCTGCTCCGCAATTTGCACCAACCGTTTTGAGATCAGCGGTCGAGCTATTGAAGTTCCTAACAGGTATTCTCCCTCATAAATTGTATTCGCTCTGAACATGGGAAACACATAGTCACGGGCAAACTCTTCTTGTAAATTCTCAATAAATATTTCTCTAATCCCAATAGCTTTTGCCTTAGCTCGCGCAGGCTCTACTTCTTCTCCTTGACCAATATCTGCGGTAAAAGTAACCACCTCGCAGTTGTAGGTTTCACGCAACCATCTTGCAATAACGGACGTATCCAACCCGCCGGAGTACGCCAGAACAACCTTATTTACTTTCGACATGTTTTCTTCCTTAACAAAAATCCGTCTCGCACTAATTGCAGACTCAGACAAACGTATTCTATCACTATGCATAAAAAAAACCTTGAGGAAAGTTGATAGGCTCATTTTGGCAAAGCGAGGTAATCCGTTATACTGATTTAACTGGATCATTGTGGGTTTTCAAGATGTTCTTTAGACCGAGTGCGAAATGATAGACTCAGCAGACAGATTAGAAATACTGCGACCCGATGATTGGCATGTCCACCTCAGGGATAACGAAGCCTTACTAACCACTGTGCCCGACCAGGCACGGACGTTTGGCAGAGCTATTGTCATGCCGAACTTGAAACCGCCAATAATAAAACCAGCTGACGCGAGTGCTTACAAAAAACGCATACTAGCTGCGCGACCCAACCGAAGTAATTTTGAACCATTGATGACCCTTTATCTCAGCGATACTATGTCGCCAACGGATATTGACTTGGCTTTAGAAGATGGTCACGTGCATGCCGTTAAGTACTATCCAGCAGGTGCCACAACAAATTCCGAGGCAGGTGTTACAGCTTTAGATCCAGTAATGGCAGTTCTCGAACGCATGAGCGAAATCGGGATGCCCCTGCTCTTGCATGGTGAGGTGACCGACCATGGGGTAGATATCTTCGATCGCGAGAAAAAATTCATCGAAAGCGTCTTAATTCCGCTTACAGAAGCTTTACCAAATCTCAAGGTAGTTCTCGAACATATAAGCACCAAAGACGCAGTCGACTATGTCTCGGGAGCTCACGATAATGTCGCAGCAACTATCACAGCACATCATATGCTTTTCAACCGCAATGACATGTTCGTTGGCGGCATCAGACCTCATTTTTTTTGTTTGCCCATTTTAAAAAGATCAACACATCAGGAAGCCTTAATTGTTGCCGCCACGAGTGGTGACAAAAAATTTTTCTTGGGCACTGACTCAGCTCCGCATGGCATCCAGGACAAGGAGACTAGTTGCGGCTGCGCTGGTATCTACATCCCCCCAGCCGCCATAGAGTTATATGCCGAAATTTTTGAAGCTGCCAACGCTCTCAATAAATTAGAACATTTTGCAAGTAAAAATGGTCCAGACTTCTATGGTTTGCCAAGACCCGTTCAAAAAATTGTTTTGGAAAAATCACAATGGAGGATGCCAACAGCTATTCCTTTTGGAGAAGCAAAAGTTATGCCTATTCGTGCGGGAGAACTCATCAATTGGCGATTAGTCGAGATAAGAAATTGAATAAATCTAATGAACTTATAGAGCAAAGCGAAAGAAATTTCCTCAAGAAGGAAAGGCTCAATCAGCCGATGTCAACTAGGTTCAGGGGTTACTTACCCGTTATAGTGGACATCGAAACAGGCGGCTTTAACAGTCAAACAGATGCGATTCTTGAGCTGGGTGCGGTAATTCCAAGCATGGATGAATCTGGCAAGTTGGTCGTTGACCAAACGTTTTTTCAGAGAATAGTTCCCTTCGAGGGCTCCAACCTAGAGGAATCTGCCTTAAAATTCACGGGAATTGACCCCAATCATCCGCTTCGTATCGCGCAGCCTGAGCGCGATGTGTTTACTAATTTTTTTGACATTGTACGTGCGGCAATGAAAGCAAACGGGTGTAATAGAGCCATATTAACAGGACACAACGCTCACTTCGATCATAGCTTTGTAAACGCGGCAGCTGAACGGCAAAAATTTAAGCGCAACCCCTTTCACCCTTTCTCCAATTTTGATACTGCCACACTAAGTGGTCTTGCATTCGGACAAACAGTGTTAGCCAGAGCCTGCGAAGCAGCAGGAATAGATTTTTCCAACGAGGAGGCACACTCTGCCCGCTACGACGCAAACAAAACTGCAGAACTATTTTTCTGCATTGTTAATCGTTGGAAAGAACTTGGTGGTTGGCCACTGGGGAACCAGTGAATAATTAGCAAGTTTCAAAAAAGGGAACTACTCCTTCGAACTATTGTCGTTGTCTACGACTTTTGATATCAGCTCTTGTAACTCTCCGGATTCATGCATTTCTACAACAATGTCACAGCCTCCAATCAACTCTCCTTCGACGAAGAGTTGAGGAAATGTTGGCCAGTTAGATACTGCCGGGAGATTAGCTCGAATATCAGGATTACTTAAAATATCCACATAAGCAAATTTCTTACCGCACGACATCAACAGCTGAGTCGTCTGTGCAGAAAAACCGCATTGTGGAGCTTCCGGACTGCCTTTCATATAAAGCAATATTGAATTTGTATTAATCTGTTCCCTTATCGTGTCTTCTATTGCCACCGATTTTTCTCCCCTCTTTGTTTTCTCGCAAAGATCCTATTGTAACCTGACTTTACGCTTGGTGTTAACAAAACCATCTATTCAGCCTTCCCCCATCCTCCCCCACCCGGTGTTTCGACAAGCAGAGAATCCCCGGTGTCTACCGCAACTGAAACTTTTCCAGCGATCTGTTTCCCATTTAACCTATTTACTCCGCCCACACCGGGCTTACCACCCTGTAACCCCCACGGAGAAAAAAGCCTTCGTTCCGAAAGAATCGTCAAGTGCGCTGGTTCAAGAAATTCATACTGTCGCCTTACCCCATCCCCTCCCATTCGCAGTCCACTTCCGCCACTCCCCTCTCTGATTTCATAACGCGCTATTCTAAGCGGAAAATTCGTCTCAATCGTTTCGATAGGAGTATTTAGGGTATTAGTCATATGGCTGTGAACTGCATTTAAACCAGAAAATTTTGAGCTCGCCCCGACCCCGCCGCCGATGGTTTCGTAATAATCCCACGGCTTGTCATTAGCAAAAGACCCAATAGACACATTATTCATCGTACCCTGGCTGGCAGCCGGGGTGCTTTGAGGTAGAACCTTTGCAAACGCTCCGAATATGACGTCCACAAGTCTTTGAGAGGTCTCAACGTTTCCTGCTGCAACGGCTGCACCAGGAAGCGGGTTAAAAATTGAGCCTTCACGAACTTTGATGCTAATCCTACGAAACAGACCTTCGCAGGCCGGTGCGATGTCAGGCATATAACAGCGTAAACAATAATATGAGGCAGCC
>PAEL01000054.1 GCA_002700775.1 Gammaproteobacteria bacterium
ATACCTTTGAGCTGCCATGTTGCCATGCAGGTCGGGCCAGTCGCCCGCTTCCACGTCTGTGCCGGACTGCGCAAGAGCCATCGAACACAGTGTGCAAAACCCTATCGCTGCACCATACAATCTCGGTAATAAATTAATTGTATTTATCACAAGCTACCCTCCCTTAAATATTTCTTCATTCTGCTTTTGTTAGTTTTAATTCTAAAAGCTGACGACCTAATAAGGTGTGCCACCAAGCTGTTCTCTTACCAGTCTATCTATTTCCCTTGTTACTGATAGAGGCATGTCAGTGACTCGTCCTCAATGGACGTCGGGCCAACAAAAACATGCGAATTTGGCCCTATGCTAGAAGCTCGCTGGACCGTTCAAAGCGGACACCAAGGATAAGCAATCTTGTTTTTACAAGCAAGCAGTAGGAGTTTAAACGAACTTCGCTATAATTTGGACTCAATATTACTTTATTTTGTCTTGCTAAGAAATATGGCTACTTTATCGTACTGGCTATATTGTGACGCTCCTATATACTGCGGTCCTTCATGTAAGGAGCGTTGTTATCAATTCGCACACGAACGTAAGTAATTCAAGCGGCCTAGGCGTATTCCACGTATTTTCGATAAAGCAATTTCGATGGCTTTTTTTTGGTAATGCCTCTTTTTTCTTGGCGATGCAGGGTCAGATGCTAACCCGATCCCTCCTTGCTTGGGACTTAACTGAATCAGCAACTTCGCTTGCCTATATAAATTTGGTTGTGGCTGTGCCAATGATCTTTGCCTCAATGATAGGCGGCGCGATCACAGACCGTGTTGAGCGTCGTAAATTGATTATCGTTGGACAAGGACTAATCGCCTTCAATGAGGTCTTTATTCTTATTTTATTATCCCTCGGTTACCTCGAGTTTTGGCATATGCTTTGTACCGCGTTCATTGCAGGGTGTGCATTCCCGTTTATAATGCCGGCGAGAATGGCACTGACAGCGACTGTAGTGGGCGCCGACAAGTTGCAGAGCGCCATGGCGTATTCGAGCGGAGTCATGAATTTAAGTAGAGTCTTCGGTCCTGCGATGATGGGTGTTGTTGTCGCGAACTTCTCTGTGATAGCGGCTTATATTATTTCAGTGAGCCTTTATGCTACGGCGATTTTCTGCATGTTCGGGGTAAGTCGAAGTAAGGTTCCTCGAAAGGAAGGCGAAAAAGATAAGAAGCTACTGACGGACATTTCAGATGGGTTTAGCTATGTGCTCAACAACCGAGCCGTTCTTATGTGTTTGTTGTTCGGTTTGGCTCCCATGCTGCTCGCAATGCCTTTTCAGAGTTTACTGGTTGTCCTGGTCGATCAATCCTGGCAGACAGGCGAGAGCGGGGTTGGAACGCTAATGGCCGTCGGAGGAATTGGTGGTGTGCTCGGTTCTGTTTGGATAATAAAAAGGGGAGACTCGCCAAAAAGAAGAAGGCTGATGCTCGGGAGCACAGCTGCTTTTGCTGTTTTTTTGGCGATTTTTATCGGAACAAGTAATTTTTACGTAGCTCTTGTTCCGCTCTTGCTCGCCAACATCTGCGTGAGTGCAAGCCAAACGATAAATAATGCCGCAATTCAACTTCTGGTTGATGATGATGTTCGAGGACGGATGAGTAGTTTTATGTTGATGTCCTTCGCGCTCACTCCAATTGGGGTTTTTCCTATGGCCCTTGCGGCTGATTCCTTCGGAGCAGCCAATGCGATGCTAGGGGCTTGCGGGTTGCTGATTGTTATCGTTTTGGCTTTTGTGCTTTTCAGCCGCACAATCCGTGAATTGGATCACACGATCAAGCAAAAAGTAGCCCAGAAAAATGAATTCTAATCACATTCTTCGTACGGTTTATGCAAGACGATCAGTGACTCTCGGGTACTAATACACATATAATAGGAGTTATGCGCCCGTAGCTCAGCTGGATAGAGTAACTGGCTTCGAACCAGTTGGTCGGGAGTTCGAATCTCTCCGGGCGCGCCAAACACTTTTCATTCGCCTCTAACTTCTTAGACATGGAGTCCTGCAACATAGCCAGAGCTCCAAGCCCACTGAAAGTTAAAGCCTCCAAGGTGGCCCGTCACATCTAACACTTCCCCAATAAAGAATAGTTTAGGAAATTCTTTGCATTCCATACTTTTTGATTTAATCGCATCAGTATTTACTCCGCCCAGAGTGACTTCCGCCGTACGATAGCCTTCAGTTGAGGAGGGTTTGACCACCCAGCCATTGAGCAACGCTCCAATGCTTTTTATTTTTGAGTTTTCCCAATCTGCAAGCGGTGATTCAGATTGATTTGGCCACCAGAGCTCCTCTAGACCGGCAGCCAGAGCTTTAGGAAGGTCTCTCGTTAAAACGGTTCTCAAAAGTGACTTTGGACTTTCGTTCTTTAAATTCAGTAAATGGGAGGCAGCATCATGTTTTGGCATAAGATTAATCGTTACTGCATCACCAGGTTTCCAGTAGCTAGAAATTTGAAGAATTGTCGGACCACTGATACCGCGATGCGTAAAAAGCATATCTCCCGTAAAGCTGATGCCATTGCACGAAGCAGTAATAGAAACCGAGCAACCGGTTAAGCTTTTGCACAAAGACAATATTTCGTCGCTGAACATAAATGGGACGAGGCCCGCACTAATGTCTGTGATTGTCAGGCCAAACGCCCGCGCAATGACATAGCCGATGTCACTGCCTCCGAGGGTCGGCACCGAAAGACCGCCACTTGCCACAACTAGCGAGGAACACGACAAAACTTCTACAGTCTCTTCATTGGCTGTTGATAATTCGACTGAGTAAAAACCTGATGTCTTCCGAGTGACAGACTTTACCCTAGCTGAGGTCCGGATAGTAACATCATGGTCCACACATTCGTTTGTAAGAAGGGTGACTATATCGCGGGCAGTGTGCTTACAAAAAAGTTGACCATTCTTACGCTCCTCATACTCTAAGTCATTGAGTTCGACTAGACTGATAAAGTCATTCTCAGTGTATTGACTGAGTGCGGATTTACAAAAATGAATATTGTTGGACACAAAATTTTCAGGTTCTACTTTTCGATTGGTAAAGTTACACCGACCACCACCGGACATTAAAATCTTTTTACCTATTTGATTCGCACTCTCAAGGACAAGCACTTTTTTGCCTCTCATAGCGGCTGTTGCTGCACAGAACAATCCGGCAGCTCCTCCACCTATAATTATAACTTCCCAAGGGTTTTCGCAGCGAGGCGTGCTATTTTTCATTGGCTATAAAGAAAATATAGTGTTCTTTGAGATCCATTTCACAGATCATCATTAAGACTCTTAAACTCTCCATTGGCTATAAGAGAACTCAATTCTCTATATCCACCCACTGAATGGTCATCAACAAAAATTTGCGGCATGGTTCTTTGCCCCGATTTTGTCATGATCTCTGTCATCAATTTCTCATCGCCCTCTAGGTTTATCTCGTCAAATTGATAGTCGTGGGCGCGCAGTAGCTGTTTTGCTGCGTTGCAGAAACTGCAAAGGTCCTTAGTGTAGACAGTTATTTTTCTCATGTTTTTCTCAACGTTAAAGGTTAAGTTTCAATTTAGTTTTTTTGCTCTAATCTTCCGGCCTTTTATTGTAGTCTCTGAGAGTATTTTTAGAGCGGCTTTTGATGCGGTATTTTTGATCGCAATATAGCTCATGTTTTCTAAGATGTTTATTTTCCCCAGAGACTCTCCTACAATTTCTCTGGTCGCCGTTAAGGCGCCCACGAAGTCTCCTGCGCTTATTTTGTGTTTTCTCCCCGAATTTATAAATAAGGTTGTGTTTGGTGGATATAATTTGAACTCGGTTTCTCTTTTCTGTGCTTGTATGTCCTTAATTTCTATACTGACTTCTAACAATTTCATAATACGTTTGAAGCGATATTCTTCATTCGGTAGAACAAGACTTACTGCCAGGCCCCCGAGACCCGCTCGACCGGTTCGTCCCATGCGATGGATATAGGTCTCCGCTTCGGCCGGTAGCTCATAGTTAACAACTAACTCCAGTTTCTCAACGTCTATACCTCTGGCGGCAACATCAGTTGCCACCAGGATTGAGGTGCTATGATTGGCGAATCGAATTAGAGTTTGGTCCCGATCAAATTGTTCGAGATCACCATGCAGGCTCAGCGCATGATGTCCGATCTTGATTAGGTCAGCTTGAAGTTGTTGAGCCTGAGCTTTTTGGTTGCAGAATATCAGCGTCGATCCAGGTTTAGTCTCTTTAAGAATGGAATTCAGTTTTTCTAGGCGATTGTCTCTAGATGCGTGATAAAACTCTTGCTTAATGCTGGCGCTTTTAGCTGATGATTGTATGGTGAGTGTCGTAGGTTGCTGTTGATAGGAGGAACTTATCTTTAATATTTCTTCTGGATACGTAGCTGAAAACAATAGCGTCTGCCTTTCGTCAGGACACTCTTGAATAATTATTTCGATGTCGTCAATGAAACCCATGCTCAACATTCGATCAGCCTCATCGAGGACGATAGCTGATGTGTTTTTTAGGTTTAGGCTGCCTTTTTTTAAATGCTGAAGAAGTCGGCCTGGTGTGCCCACAATGATATGGGGGTGTCTTTTAAGTGAATTTAGTTGAGTTCCCAGGGGCTTCCCTCCGCATAGAGTAAGAAGCTTGATGTTTGGCATAAATTTAGCCAATTGACGAATTTCTACGCTCACCTGATCCGCGAGCTCTCTTGTCGGACAAATTACTAAGGACTGAGTGGAATAACTCTTAGGATCTAACCCGTTGAGTATGCTAAGTCCAAAGGCGGCAGTTTTGCCACTCCCTGTTTCAGCTTGCGCGAGAATATCTCTGCCTACTAGGGTAATTGGTAGGCTTTCAGCCTGTACGGCAGTCATTTTCTCATAGCCCAAGGAATCAAGGCTTTTCAGTAATTCAGCTCTGAGCGAGAGAGACCTAAAATCAGAGCTTTGCGGTTTGTGTGGTGCCACCTATTAATCCTGCTTAATACCGGAGGTGCATGATAGCAGTTTACAAAGTATCGTATCCACGGTTTGTCTGGGTCTTCTTCATCGGATAAAAAAAGGGAGGGGCTAAATAAGCTCCTCCCTTTTCGTTGGCAAAAATTCTATGCCATTTTCTTTGGTCGTACTGGACTAGAAGTCAACGTTTAAACGACCGAAGTAATAAGCACCTTGCCATGTTACGGAAGTACCTGAGTTGTAGAGTCTACCGCAACAGAAGTCGCTAAGTTCATCCTGATCCGGATACTCATCAAAGATATTACGTCCGCCAATTGAGAGTCGCACATTTTCGTTGACCTGATACTGCGCCTCTATGTCAGTGAAAATATTGGAATCGGCGGTTTGAACTCTGAACGGATTCCTATTTGAATTCTCCCATTCGCCATAGTAGTTAAGTCGACCGATTAGCGTAAGGTCTCCAGCTGTATGTCTCGCAGAGTAAACACCCCGCCACCTAGAGTCAGTGTTCAAGAAGTCAAATTGATCCTCTATGTTCAAGTAGGCACTTGGGTCCGAGTCAAAATCTGTCTCATTGAAGTTTACAGAGGCAGTTAGCAGCGTTGTACCCGCACTCCAGCTGAGTGGATAAGTTGCAACAAAATCCATACCTCTTGTTTCTGTGTCAAATGCGTTAGCGAAGTAGAATACGCCGCCAATCGTATTTGCTCCTGCAACACCAGCTGCATCTAACTTCAAGTAGTTGGCATAAGCATCGCCTGAAGTTGGATCGGTAGACACGTCTTGCGTAGAGATCGCATTGAATCGGTCCTCAAGCTGAATTCGATAAAAATCCAAGGTGAAATCCAATTCTCCAAGTGAGCCAACTAATCCCAAGCTTAGGTTTTCAGACAGCTCTGGCTTAAGCGCACTTGCGCCAAGAGCCTGGGCAACTGGTCCACCTGCGGGGAATAAGCCGGTCGCTACTGGGAGACCATCTGGTAAACGAGTGGATACGTTGATTGTGCCTTGTTGACCTGGTGTAGGTGCTCTGAAACCAGTGCCTATCGAGCCGCGAAGTGAAATCGTGTCCGACAGGTCTAGCTGCGCAGCTAGCTTGTAAACAAGCTCTTTGTCAAAGTCGCTGTAGTCCTCATAGCGGATTGCGCCTTGAAGGAATAAAGCGTCGGTGACATCAGCACTTAGATCTGCATATAACGCCGTGGAGTCGCGTTCATAGCGTTGAGAAAATTGCGGTGAGTAACCGGGGAATCCATTCGAGCCCACGCCTACAACTTGATAAACAGGATCGCTGGAGTCAGCACAATTTAGCGTCGAGCCGGCAGCAATTACGCTTGCTCCAGCAGCACTGGCTGTCATATCAGCGTTACAAAGTCCGTGGGGGTCCTTCACTGAATAAGGACCTGCAACATAAGAATCAGGCTCTCCCGCAACGACTTCATAGGCTTCATCCAGATAACTTGCGCCAAACGCTAAGACTGTATTGTCAAAACCCGAGTCAAGCTCCATTGAGAAATCGGCTTGAAACTGAGTTTCTTCGTTAATTAGGTTGCCCGGCCTAAATGACTCTTTAGACAATGGACCCTGAGATGGGTTTATGGTGTTCGAAAGCGTATAGGCGATTTCGTTTTCGCCGCGCCGACCACTAAAGTCGTAGCTAAGCCCACCATCAGTCTCACCTTTTAATCCGCCGACAAAAGAGAAGTCGGTGATTTCTCCAAAGAACCGTGGGGTAAATCCACCGGGATATTTTTCCAAAGGGCTGTAAATAGATCCGTCAGCCTCTCTAAGATCCTCGATGGTTCCGTTACCTGGATACCGATAGAAAAAGCTGCCGTCGCCTTCACTGTCAGAATGATTAGCGTAACCATAGAGCTCACTGTTTTCGCCCACCTGAAGGCCAGCGTTAACGAATACTCGTGTAGCCTCGGTGTTTGGTTGCCCCCAGGGTTGCACAACATTCCCAGGGCCAGTGTTGGGGTTTCTGCTCTTTAGCCCTGCTCGGTATGCGTCGTCACCGTCCGTGTCCACGCACCACCAAGATTCACAATATTGCTCTCCTCTTACGGTGGCGTCTTGTTCAGAAAACTCGGCAGAGATATTCAAAAAGCCGTTTTCGCCCAATGAAAAACCGATATTTCCAGCAATGGTTGTCTGATCTCCGTCACCCTCGCTGAACCCGCCTTGGTCCACTGAGAAACTTGCGCCCTCATTGCTGTCCTTCAGAATAAGGTTGATCACGCCAGCAATCGCGTCTGATCCGTACTGAGCGGCCGCGCCGTCTCGGAGTACTTCGACATTTTTTAGTGCGATTGAAGGAATGGTTGCTAAGTCTGGTCCCTGACTGCCTGCGCCACCAATTTGTACAAGAGAAGCTCTGTGCCTTCGCTTAGAATTGACTAAGACCAAGGTCTTATCTGTTGGCATACCCCGCAGCTCAGCAGGGCGGATGAAAGAGGCTCCGTCGCTGATTGGCTGCCGGCCGATATTAAATGAGGGAACCAAAGTTTTAATAATGTCGTTGGTATCCGTGAATGAGACAGCCTCTAGGTCGTCAGCACCAAAGACATCTATCGGTACTGGCGAGTCTGATACTGTTCTCGGTCTTCCCCTTGCGCCTGTAACGACTATTTCTTCGAGCATGGCGTTGTTCGTATCTTGCGCAAAGACCAGTGGTGAGAGGCCAGCTGGTAAAAGCAAGCTCAGAGCGATGGCCGATGGCAGCACCTTCCGAGTGGGTTTGTTTCGGTTTAGCATGTATTTCTCCCCTTTGAGAACTGTTTTTCTTGGAACACTTGCGTGTTGTTGATCCAACTTCCAAAAAACATCAGCTTGAACTACATGCCAAGTTCATACCTG
The DNA here is from genome assembly GCA_002700775.1 of Gammaproteobacteria bacterium. Lineage (GTDB taxonomy): Bacteria > Pseudomonadota > Gammaproteobacteria > Pseudomonadales > Pseudohongiellaceae > UBA9145. Next base: position 7,818 of record PAEL01000054.1, read on the forward strand.
AACTCAAGCGAATCTGGAAGATTCGCATTAAGCATACACAAAAAAAGGGAGGGGAGAAACATTTCTGTATCTCCCCTCCCCAATCTTGATTTTCCTAATTAACTACGTCTGCGATCGCAGACGTCTTAATTAGAAGTCTACGCGGAATCTTGCGTAAACAAAGCGACCTTCGATACCCCAAGGTGTGCTGCCAACATAGGTGTTACCAGAACCGACAGTTCCGTCCATGTTTTGCATTTCCAAGGCGCCGTCTTCGTCGAACGCATTGTTTGCACCGACAATTACGGTGTAGTTATCGTTGAACGTGTATGCGGCTTCTAGATCCACTACGTTCTCACCACTGTAACACTCGTCCTTGTTGATTGCGCAGTTCAGCATATAGTTCGTGCCGTTTGCACCACGAGGACTTGTGTCGCCGCTCCAGTTGGAGTCGATCCAGTCATCGTAAGTACGCAAACGCGCTAGGAAACGGAAGTTGTCAATAAAGTGGTTGTACGTGAATACACCACGATTTTGAGGGTTCTGATTCTCAAGTCCAACAACTCGGTTTCTGTTAACTTCAGAACCTGCGTTGTCAACTTCAGTCTCAGTCCAGTTCCATGCTGCTACCAAGTTTCCGTTACCCATTCCACCGAAATCTAGGTTCCACGTACCCACTAGGTCGATGCCTTGTGTAGTAGTTGCGAAGTCATTCGTGTAGAAAGAAACTGAACTCAAGTCAGCTGCTCCGGGAACACCAAGTTCCTGCAAGCAAAGGGCAAGGTTACCAGCTGGATTAGCGCGAGCGCCCGGACAGGCAACGCCTGAGGGTACAGCTCGTCCAGCGATGTTAATAGTACCTGTAGCCGCAATACGATCCTCAAGCTCAATGTTGAAATAATCAAGAGTCACGTTAATGTCTCCTGTAACATCCCAAACAAAACCAGCTGAGAAGTTCTTCGCGTCTTCCGGCTTAAGGGCAGACGCACCAAGGAATCCGGCAATTGGATTTGTTGGTGGGATCTGACCACGCTGCTGTAACTCACCGTCAACTGTTATCGTTGAAAGCTTAGTTACATTTTCCTGACCTGGGGTAGGTGCCCTGAAGCCAGTGTTGTATGAAGCACGAACTGAAAGGTCATCAGTTAAACGGTACCGACCCTGAACCTTAAAGTTTGTAGTGTCACCGAAGCTTTCGAAATCTTCGTATCGCAGAGCAACACCAGCAGTAAATGCATCAGTTAGGTCCGCCTCTATATCAGTATAGAACGCGTAGTTCGATCGGCCCCAATAGCCAGATTGCTCTGGACTGAAACCGGCAAAGCCATGCGCACCAATACTAAGGTTGATCATTGGTGTTGTGCCATCTGAGTAGAAGTTGTTGCCCTTGGTGTTCTGGAAGGCAAAGCGTCCAGCATTCCAAGAGTTCTTCTCTCCAACGAGAGTCTCAAACCGCTCGTCACGCCACTCACCACCGAATGCAACACTTAGATCAGATGCTAGGCCATCAACTGGAGTCGTGTAAACGAAGTCTACGTTGACGTTAGTTTCAGACTGAACGTTTGAACCAATGTCGAAGTTTCGCTGTAGCTCTCCGTTAACAAAACCGTCAGGACCGTTCGAAGGGTTCCAAGTGTTGTTTAGAAGGAATGAAACGGCGTTTCGACCGTAGCTGAAGCTAACATCATAAGTAAGATCCGAGCTGACGTTGCCTCGGATACCGCCCACGATGCTGGCGTCTTTAAGCTGACCGCCAAACTGTGGAGTGTAACCGCCCGGAACCGCTTGGTTCATCAACCAGCAATTTCCTGGAAGTGCGGCCATAGCCGCAGCGTCCGCGGCAACTGCAGCCTGATCCAGAGGAACACCATTTCCGCCTGATCCTGGTGAAGTTAATGCAGGGCAGTTCGATGTGTAATTAGTCTCGCCACCTTTGAGATTTGTGTCAACAACCGCTCGAGTGCTTCCGTTTGTGTAAACACCAGATCGACTGTTCGGGTTTCGAAAATAAAATCCGCCCAATGTCTCGCGAGAACCGTAGTTACCAAACGCATAAACTTCCATGTCGTCGCTAACTTCGATACCTGAATTAAAGAAGACATTCCAGTTGTCAAGGTACTCTGGACCGCCCCAAACTTGCGCATAAGGAGAAGCAACATTTGCTTTTTGCGCGGCGTTGCCGTTCGCAAGCAAGTTTGTCGCGTCTGTTCTTTGAGTAGATCGACTAGTTGGGTCTTGCTCCATCCACGAGCCCGTGATGTTCAAGAAGCCGTCGTCGCCAAGTGGCAGACCAATGTTACCCATGATCTGGCTCAAACCACCGTCACCTTCCGCAAATTCTCCGGTACGGGCTTCAAGTGTGAAGCCTTCCGCTGAATCATTAAGCTGGAAGTTGATAACTCCAGCAATTGCATCTGAACCATACTGAGCGGCCGCACCGTCACGCAAGATTTCAGTTTGCTTAATTGCTAGAGCGGGAATAGCCGAGATGTCAGCTCCTTGTGATCCTGAGGAGAGCGATCCTCCAAGTTCCGCAATAACACCTGACCGATGTCGTCGCTTTCCGTTAACTAGGATAAGAACATTATCAGGTGGAAGTCCGCGAAGGTTTGCTGGACGCACTAAGGTCGCTGCATCAGAAATTTCGTTTCTTGCAACGTTGTATGATGGGACGGTTGTTTTTAGCATTTCGTCTAAGTCAGCAGAGCCCATATTCAAGAACTCTTCACCGCTGATGACGTCTACAGGTACTGAAGAGTCCGTAGCGCTGCGTTGTGCTCGTCTTGAACCGATCGTAACGATCTCCTCGACGATACCGTCCGCTTGTTGCGCAAGCACGAGTGGCGAGAAGCCAGCCGGTGCAAGCAGACCAAGCGCTATGGCTGTCGGGAGAACCCGCCTTGCCATTGTAGGTCTATTTGTCATTTACTTTCCCCTTGTAAGATTGTTTTTCTTACCGTCTATATAGATTAAATTGCATGCATGCCTATAAAGATAAAGCCGACTTTTCGTCCCTTAATGAGACTGTTTTTTGTTAGCGCACCTTTTTAGCCAGCGCGAATTCTACGTAAAAAACCATAAAAAGTATATTTTTAAGTCGTAAATTCTTTATTATTTGATTATTTTTAGTGCCTGATCAGATTCTCAGGCACAATATGTAGTAAACTGCATAGCATAAGACGAACTAAAGGCTACATAATTGATTTTAAAAATAATTTCATGATTTCTCTCCGGCTCCGGATTATAAGGTGTGACTTTTCACTATGCTGTTTAGTCAGCCTGAACGGCAATTTACTCTTTTTTTTGCTATTGTTACCTTGCTCATCGAATAAATAAAAACGGATTGCAAGCCGTGTCTGAGCAAGTAAAGACCTCGAAGGAGAATAATTTTGATTGCGTGGTTTCGGCTGAGAGTCGTTATGAAGTCAGAGATGGGTTTCGCAGAACCACGGCCGCTCTTAATTGGTCTTTTCGTGGCATTTCTCCTTTTGTCAGCTACTCTGCAAGCGCAGATCGTGACAGAAGACTTTTTACGTCGGGTCATGCCGGATGCAACGAGTTTTGGATTAAAAAGTGGAGAGCCTCCGGTGTATCCGGCGTACAGGCAAAGCGGCAATGCGGCCAACCCAGAGCTTATCGGTTATATATTCGAGACAAAAGATTTTCCACCTCCAGAAATTGGTTACAGCGGCCCGATTGAGGTGCTTGTTGGCATGAATCTCGAGGGGACTTTGACGGGCACTGAAATTCTTTTTTATCGAGAGTCTTACAAGAGCATTCGGGGCGACTTTCTTAACACAGAGCGGTTCCCTCAACAGTTTAAAGATAAATTTATTGGAGACGGGTTTCGAGTTGGTCGAGATGTAGATGGGGTTTCGCGCGCAACAATTAGCAGTTGGGCTGCCGCCCGCGGGGTGCGCAATTCTGCTCGAAAAGTAGCGGAGGTTTATCTGGATGCGGATGATGGCGACGATCAAAAATTGATTGCACTTGATTACTATGCCCAAAAAAATTGGAATCAGCTAATTATGGAAGGGTTAGTAAAAAACTGGCCTATACTGATGTCCGATGGAACAACGCTTGAGCTGACCTTAGCTTTTCTTGGTGAAGAGCAGTTGGGAGAGCTTTTGGTAGGAGCGACTGATTACTCTCGGGCCGAGCGCGAGGCAAGTAGCCGATTGCGCGGAGGGTCGTTGCTAATGGTTGGCATTGATGGCGACTCGTCGACCCCATTTCGCCAGGAGCGATTAGCACTTGGGCAAGCTGGCAACATTGTACAGGTAGAGAGACGGCGTTTTGTCTATGTGGGTAGTTCTGAAGAGGGAAAAAGTGCGAAGCAAATGCGTTTTGCGGGGGCCGTGATACTGCCAGAAACCTTTGACCTGAGACAGCCCTTCACGGTTTTTTATAATACAGATCTACAAGTCGACTCGATTAGTGAACTTGTGCAGGTAGACTATGTTTTGCCTCCTCTCGTGCAGACCATCGCTTTTGGGACGGCGCTTCCCGAGCAATTCCGCCCAGATTCACTTAGGCTGATAGCGGGAGTGGATTCGGAAACGTGGGTCTCAATTCTCCTCGATAGCGCTCCTTGGACGGAGATAGCTGCTTTAGTTGTCTTGCTCGGGCTTGTGCTTGCTGCATTTCTAACCAAGCTATCGAAGCTTCGTTGGGTTGCATTGACGACAACCTTTCTATATCTCGGATTTGTTAACGGGACGTTTCTCTCGGTTTCTCACCTCACGAATGCTATGAAGCAAGGACCTTCATTATTTCTTAACGATCTTCCGTTATTGATTATTGTCATATTCACTCTAATCACGACTTTTTTTTGGGGAAGAGTTTTTTGTTCTTCACTTTGCCCATTCGGAGCCTTGCAGGATTTTTTGACCGCAGTAGCTCCTAAGAGTTGGCAGCGCGCTTTGCCTCAGCTTTGGCATGACAGAATGATTTATCTGAAGTATGGGGTTCTCGCTTTACTTATTGGGAGCGCCTCTATTTTTCCCGAACTTACGCTTTTCCATTTTTTTGAACCTTTCGGTACACTTTTTTATTTTAGTCAATCGTTCCTTTTGTGGGGAATCTTACTCGTCTTTTTGGTTGGCGCTGCCTTGGTCCCGCGATTTTATTGCCGGTATGCGTGCCCCCTTGGCGCTGCCCTAGGTATAGGAAGTCTAATTTCTCCCCTCCGGATCAAGCGAGTACCGCAGTGCGAAGTTTGCAAGGTTTGCGAGCAATCCTGTCCAACTGGAGCAATTCGTGTTGAAAAAATTGATTTCAAGGAGTGTGTACGATGCGATATTTGCGAGAGAAAGCTTGCATCTAAAGCGGGAGTTTGCCGTCACGAGATCTCTTCAGTAGCGGCTCGCCATAAGACCTGGAAGCCGATTGCGAGCGGTTAGCTCGCAGCATTTATCTGAAGAAATAAAGTCCGTGCTTTCTAGTCCTCAGATAACCAGGTGAGGTCGTCCTCAGCAAGGGTGAGAAGGGCAGTATTTTCCCGCCGATTTTGTTCCGCCTTGCGCGCAGTGGCCAATACGTCTTTTGGAATGGTATCGCCGACAACGATTCCGCGCTTTGTGGTCGGCGCAAAATATATCCGGGCGTTGGCCATTTCGTCAGTGGTTGCCGGGCCATAGACAACGTCAGCAGTGGGGTCAGGATTGAAGCGATTGTTGTTAGAATTATCAAACCACCAAGAGAGATGTAGCACGGAACCCGCAGGTAGAAACTTTGGTTCTTTATACTCGTAGAGAAACTGCCAATTAAAGTCGTAGTCCGGAACCCACAAAAGCGTCTCAACTTCTCCATCAGGGTATTCGACTTCGTAGCGCATTGCCTTACCGCGGTAGTGCATGTGAGGGCCCATCGACAGAAGGAAAATGTCCTCATCAATTGAATGTGTGTTGGTAACTTTAAAGTTTGGATCCCCGGCAGGAATTGTCCAGCCACGATTTGGAAGGAGGTTGGTTTCGACGACGTGGTCTATGACTTCTCCTTCGTCATAGAAAACAAATCCTGCGCTAGTCATATCTTCAACAGAGGTGCCTTCGCCCGGCGTTTTATGATAGTGCATATTGACAGTAATAAAGGGATCCTCGGGCATTAAAACACCCCAACCCTCAGGGTAGGTGAATGGTCCTCTCCCCGGCACCCCCACTCCCATGTGACTTGAGACAATATGATGCACCCAAGGGCCGCCCGGGTTGAGCTCTGCCTTCGAGATCCATTTTGGTTCAGTGTGGGCCCCGTCTGGTATCGGCATCTGAATTGTCGGTTGCCAATCCTCTACATCATCAGCGACTTTCAGCGGCCGTTCAAACTGAACCAAAAGGTCCGGATCGCCGATCCACCAGCCTGAAGAAGGAAGCTGAGCGGCACCCTCTGTGCTCGCGATGCTTTTAAAATCCTCTGGGTTTCCCTCCACCATCCCGCTGTCAATCCATGCGATCAGTAAGTTCTTTTCTTTGATGTCGATATACCGCTCATCCTTAAACTCGCCCCGATGTCTTTCATGTGCTCCCCAAGGAGGCATATAACCGGTCGTTAATGCGTTGCGAATCATCGGCCCCCAGGCCCTCGCTTGCGAGTAGTCTAGCAATGACATCGGAGCTGTAATCCCCCCGACTTTGGGGCCATCAGGTTGATGGCAAGCAGCACAATTCTTTTCGAATAGGGGGAGTGCGTCAGCGTAAAAACTTGGAGGGTTATCTTGAGCAAATGTTGGTGAGCAAAAAATCAATGCAGTGAGGGCGCTCTGATACCAAGTTATTGAAAAGATGCCTGCAGACTTGAAGTTGTCTTGGTTGCCAAACATAAGCGCCTCCGCTATCTTTTGTCCGAGTAGAATTCTGATAGTTATATTTGCAAAGTAACGTATTCCACACTTTAGGGAAAGCTTAATTTTTCAAAGAACGGCGGTCTTTCGGGTTTGATTCATTCTTTCTTTCGAGTTACAAAGCATTCAGATTTGAGAGCAGTTTTTCAGCTCGCTCAAGAGTCGCTGCCCGTACAGTTTCATCCTGCTTATCCCAAACCCGATATGTCATCCCGATTCGCGGATTTTTGCCAAACTCAGACCGATTCCTATCCATAAAATGCCAGTATAGGCTGTTTAGTGGGCAAGCAGATTCGCCAAACTTTTCTTTGACCTTGTAAGAGCAATCATTGCAATAATCAGTCATTTTGTTGATGTAGTTACCACTCGCTGCGTATGGTTTGCTCGCTATTAGGCCGCCATCTGAAAACAAAGCCATGCCCCTAGTGTTGGGCATCTCGACCCATTCTATCGCGTCAATGTAGATACCGAGATACCACTCTTCAACTTGATCCGGATCTATTCCTGCGATCAAACAGAAATTACCTGTGACCATTAAACGTTGAATGTGATGGGCATAGCTAAATTCTAATGATTGATTTATTGCTGCGCTTACGCAGCGCATTTTAGTCTTACCAGTCCAGAAAAAGTCTGGCAATTTTGACGTCGCGTTTAAATAATTCTTTTCTCTATATGCTGGCATGTTTTGCCAATACATTCCGCGGATATACTCCCGCCAACCCAAAATTTGTCGGACAAAACCTTCAACTTGAGGTAAAAGTGATGCATCCGGCTTTTTATTGTACTGTCTCAACGCAGCTTCAATGACTTCCTTGGGACTCAGCATTTTGCAATTAAGTGAAAACGAGATTCTTGAGTGATAAAGACTCCAAGCGTGCTCAGATTTCCCCGTCATTGCGTCTTGGTATAATCCGAATTTTGGGAGGAAGTCGCTGCAAAATTTTTCGAGCAACTCTAGGGACTGAGCTCGGTCGATAGGCCAGATAAGCGAATCAGCAATGCTACCAAAATAACTAATCCGATTTTTTTTAAGGCGAGAGAGAATGGCTGAGACTTGATTGTCATAGATGTGGGGATGCGGAATTTCTGCCAAGTCTGCGGGTTTCAGCTTAGACCTGTTCTCAGCGTCAAAATTCCAACGTCCGCCGGATGGTTCGTTGTCCTCAATAAGAATATCGAACCGTAGACGCATCTTACGGTAAAAATTCTCCATTCGCGTCATTTTTCCGGTCGTGAAAAAATCAGGGATTTCGTTAAATGGGAGTAAAAAATGTTCGCTTTCATATCGTTTGATGATTATTTTCTTTGGCAGCTTAAGGCCTTCGAGCTGGGTCAGTAGCCGGTATTCATCCGGCCGCTGGTACTCAAACCTCGTTGCTCCACATTTTTTGCAAAGGAATGCGATCAGCTCTGGGAGGTTCTCAAACTCCGACGTTTGGTTTAGATCAAGGTGAAGGACACGATGTCCGCTTAAATTAATCTGGCGCGCAAAGGCTTCCATTGAAGCAAAAAAGGAAACGATTTTTTGTACATGGTGACGAACATAGTTCGTTTCTTGATGAAGCTCGGCGATTACATATAACGTTTGCGGGTCAACTTCGTTGAACCAGCTGTGATTAGCGTCAAGTTGGTCGCCAAGAATCCAGCGTAATCTTTGCGCGGGCTCTTGTTTGAGAATTTGAGTTTTCATTGGAATCCTCGGAGCTATCGGATAATTAGTACTTTCAAACGTTCTCTTTTTTAATTTGGACTTTTTTAAGGCATGAGAAGAACTGAGTTCAGTGGCAAGTCGTTTAAAAGAGTTGTCTGCCTTAAAAGGAATCTGATCAATGTACCCGTTAACGATATTTTACGACAGTAAATGCCCTTTGTGTGTCGCTGAGATGCGTCAGCTAGGGGACTTGGACAGTTGTAGCAGGCTTACGATGGTGGATATACATGAGCCCGGGTTTAATCGCGCTTATCCGCATATCGATCGGCAAGCGGCCGATCGTATTTTGCATGCGCAATATAGCAATGGTGAGTTGATATACGGGCTGGATGTAACCCACCAGGCTTGGCGAGCTGTAGGGAGAAAACCTTGGGTGGCCATACTAAGAGTCAAAGGGGTTCGCTTCTTTGCTGATATTGCTTACAGGATTTTCGCTCGGCATAGATACACCATTTCATTTCTACTAACTGGACAGCGCCGTTGTGAGACATGTGAGGTTGGGAAATCGAGCCAGATGCGAAGCGAATGAGTGACATTTCTCTGGTTATAGGGGCCTCAAGTGGCATCGCCAGAGCCACGATTGAAGGATTATTAGAGTCAAACGCCGACTCGCTGGTAGTTGCAGTAAGCCGGTCTTCAGCTCCGACCGAGCTCGATGGGCGATGCCATTGGTTTAAGTGTTCATACGGAGATGGAGAGATCGGTCGGACTCTGAGGAAAATTGTGGAGCTGCGAGGCGCAATTTCCAAAGTCTTCATCTGCAACGGATTACTTCACAGCAGTCAAATCTCCCCAGAAAAGCGAGTAGAGGATATCGATCGAGAGGCTCTTCATGCCGTTTTCGAAGTCAATGCGGTTGTTCCGATGTTATGGGTCAAAAACCTAAAGCCATTATTGCGAGGACCAAAGCCGGCTGTGATATGTGTTTTGAGCGCACGCGTCGGCAGTATCTCGGACAACAAAAAAGGGGGGTGGTACGCTTATCGTGCGTCGAAGGCCGCGCTTAATATGTTTTTAAAAACAAGCGCCATTGAATTTGCGCGAGTAGCGCCGAGTTCCCAGTTTATTGTGTTCCATCCTGGCACCACCGATACGCCTCTCTCGTCTCCGTTTCAGACTAATGTTCCGGCAGACCGCCTCTTTAGCCCAAATTTTGTTGCAAATAAGATGATTCAAATTGTTGAAAAGCATATCAGTAGTAAGACTGGTGTGGGAGAGGCACATTTTCTAGCTTGGGATGGGTCCACCGTTAGTTGGTAGTGGATCGCGGTCTTTCGACACAGCTGCAGCGATAAAGATCTTCCATTAATTTATCTTCTTACTAACTTTGCTTTTACAATCTTCTGAAAGGTGAACCCTAGGTGTGATGGGTCCGTCTTCCTAAAAATGGGACAATAACAGGGGTGGAAGCAACGTATTTTTGATACTCCGAATCCGACCCCCATCTTTCATTAGCGTTCGCCTCAAGTAGATTGACCCCGCTGACCTTTGAAATCAATAAAATGACGAATATGGGGGAAATCAGGGTGGCGAATTGCCAACCGACTAGCGTTGGTAATGCGATAACAGCTATACCGAGCCAAAGCATCATTTCGCCAAAATAATTTGGGTGCCGAGATATAGACCATAGACCCGTGCGTATAAACTTGCCCGCATTTTCTGTGTTGGCTCTAAACACAGTTTTTTGTTTATCGGCAATGACTTCGATCGAAAATCCCGCCAGCCAAAGCAATCCCCCGAGCAATAGGAAAAAATCGGCGTCGGTATGTTTTTCTGACGTTATTGCTGTTAAGCCGGCAGCAAAGGTAATGAAGACCCATGTTCCCCCGAGCGTCCAGGTCAATAAAAATCTTACAAACATCGTCTTCATCACTGTAAAGCGTCGGTCAAAACCAGCTTTTTTTACTCGCATAAAAAGGAAACTTCCGAGCCTCAAGGCCCAAACACAGACCATTGCCGCTACAATAACACCTCTCAAGTCAAGGCTGGGACTAAGGGCGACAGCAATGAACATTGCAACGAGGTATGATATTGATCCAATAAGATCAAAGTAATGCTCGGTTTGGAAGACGTAGGCTGGGATGAACGCAAGCCAATGCAAGATGAAGCTGACTGAGGCACAGATTATAAAAATGGGGACTCCATTAAAAGTCGCTGAACCGCTTCCGCCTGCAAGTGCAATCAAACTGCTGAAGATGATGGCTAGAACTATAAATAAAATTTGTTTTATCACAATACTTTCCCCGTCCAAAGTTTTTATGAGTCGTGACGTGAAGATTCAAAAGGGGCGTCTCGGCTCTTATTATTAGTTTGTAGTATCCTGTACTAGTTCTTTATTCTTTTTGTGATCGGTGATTTTAGAGATTAACTGAGCACTTCTTTGATGCCGCGATTTTTCTGTGGCGGTAACTTTACAAATCGGCCATCTCGGTTTTCTTTTGCTGCTGTCATTGCCTCCCTTATCTCCGTGTTTTGAAGCATGCTCGCATTCCAGATGCTTATATAGTCAAGCGCATCGGCAGTGCTATGATCTCGCGAATAATTTATGATGCGCTTACTTCCATACACTGCTAACGGTGCTCGTTTAGCAATTTCCCTAGCAATTTTCATTACCTCATCGAGCAACGTTTTATGATCGGCGAATACGGCGTTTACCAACCCGATTGATTTTGCTTCTCTTGCGGCCATTCTTCGTCCGGTATACGCCAGTTCGCGCGCGATACCTTCAGGAATTAGTTTGACAATGCGAGGGAAAGTGCCGACATCTGCTGTCATGCCTATATTTATTTCGAAGATGGTGATAAATGCGTCTTCAGTCATATAGCGCATGTCACACGCCGTTATAAGATCTACGCCTCCCCCTATGGCACCACCTTGGATGGCAGCTAAAACGGGGACTCGACAGTTTTCTATGCTAGAAAAAGTTTTCTGCATGTGTAGGACATTGTCGTAAAACCGAGCGCCGTGCTGAATTTGCGCTTGTCGCTGCGCTTCGTCAGATCCTTGGGCGTTATTTTGTTGAAAAATTGCTGTATCAATTCCGGCAGTGAAATGAGGCCCTGTTGATGATATGACGATTACTCGGGTTTCTCCGTCGGCATCTATATCATCGATAATTCTCGGAAGTTCGTCCCAAAAAGCAGGTGTCATACTGTTCCGTTTTTCAGGGCGATTCATAACGATGTGAGCAATGTGATTATCAATAGAAACTTCGAAACAGCTATTCATCTAAACTCTCTCCTTGGATAGGTGGTGTTGCTATTGCAAAAACAATTCTTCACGAATATTGACCGTAGATGATGACTGCAAGGCTTTTGTTACCCTTAGGTCAAAAATTTTAACCTGAGTATCTCATGTTTCTAAAACAGCAGGTCTAAATTTTAAACTCTGCAACCACCGAAGAAATTGACTGCTTTGCATCTCCGAACAGCATTCTCGTGTTGTCACAGAAAAAAAGAGGATTATCTACACCCGAGAATCCAGATGCCATCGACCGCTTTAACACAAAGACCGTTCGCGCTTCGTCCACGTTGATTATCGGCATACCGTAGATCGGGCTATTCTCATCGTTCCGAGCCGCAGGGTTTACCACGTCATTGGCACCAATTACCACCGCGACGTCCACTCCTCCAATTCTAGGGTTTATATCTTCCATTTCGATGAGTTGGTCGTAGGAAACATTCGCTTCAGCTAATAGGACATTCATATGTCCTGGCATCCGACCAGCAACGGGGTGGATCGCGTAAGTCACATCGGCCCCATTTTTCTCTAGCAGTTCGCCCAGCTCTCTCACAACATGCTGGGCTTGAGCAACCGCCATACCATAACCTGGCACAAATGTTACTGATTGGGCAGCCTCTAAAATAAGAAAGGCGTCGTCGGCAGTAATAGGTTTAACTTCGCCCTCGACTTTGGTTGCCTGCTTAGCGGCACTAAAACCTGAGAACAGCACGTGCGCTAAAGAACGATTCATTGCTTTACACATAATGTTCGTGAGAATTATGCCGGCGGCGCCTACCATCGACCCAGCAACTATTAGAATATTATTATTAATTGCTAATCCGGCGGCACACGCGGCCAGCCCCGAGTAGCTGTTGAGTAAGGAAATTACTACGGGCATATCAGCACCACCGATTGGTAGAACGGCCATTACGCCAAGCAAAATTGACAGGCTAATAATAAGATATAAATAGGGTGAGCTAACGGAGGGCTCTAGGCAGAAAAGAACTGAGAACAATAGCAGTCCTAATACAATTGCTGAGTTAACAACTCTTTGGCCGCTGAATACAACAGCTGCTGAGTTCATTATCTCGCTGAGTTTTCCCCAAGCTAAAATACTGCCGCTAAAAGTCATTCCTCCGACCACTATCGATATCACCACGGTAATGTTGGTCAGTAACGTGTTTCCAGAATTGAATAACGCTGCCCAACCAACCAACAAACTCGCTATTCCGCCAGAGCCGTTAAAAATTGCAACCATTTCTGGCATGCTGGTCATTTGCACTCTCTGTGCGGCTACAGCACCAATTATTGACCCTGCGACAGCAGCAATAAATATCCAGTCAAACGACAAAATATTCTTATTAAAGAGCGTAACTGCCACCGCAATTAGCATTGCTGCGGCAGAGTATATGTTGCCCTTCACGGCACTATCAGGAGACCCAAGTTTTTTTAAACCGAAAATAAAGAGCGCAGCTGCTATCACATACCAAAAGTTTATCACTACGAGGCTCATGATTTGTCTCCTGGTTGTGATTTATCTTTTTTCTTAAACATGCTCAGCATTCGATTGGTAACCATATAGCCGCCAACCACGTTTATCATCGCAAACATTACAGCGGCAGCACCTAGATAGGTCGGGAGGTCGCCGAGTTCCCCACCTGCCGAAATTAATGCGCCGACGACAGTAATGCCCGAGATCGCGTTGGCGCCTGACATAAGCGGCGTATGCAGGGTTGCTGGGACTTTGGAGATAAGTTCAAAGCCGAGGAAAACCGATAGCATCAGTACCATTGAAAGAAAAACGCCTTCCATAATTTAAGCTCCGGAGTAAATTTTCTTAATAGTTTCGTTGACAACTTCGCCTTGATGAGTGATCAAACAGGCTCTGAGTATCTCATCTTGCAAGTCAAGCGTAATTACTTTTTCTTCTTCGTTCCAAAATTCGAACAGTAGACTTGTCAAATTGTTCGAATACATCTCACTGGCATTTTGTGCGACTTCTCCAGGGAGGTTTCCTTGCCCAACAACCTTTACCCCGTTGACTTCAACTACTTCGTTAAGTTTTGAACCTTCAACGTTTCCACCAGACTCAACAGCCATGTCAATGATGACGCTCCCAGGTCTCATGGAGCATATCATTTCTCGGTCGATAATTTGCGGGGCGGGTCGACCAAAAAGTTGTGCTGTGGTAATCACAGCATCAGATTGGCTGATGACAGCTTTTTGACCATCGCGTTGCATTTGAATTTGTTCTTGGGTTAATTCGTTAGCGTAGCCCTGTTCAGTTTGACCGGTATCTCCCAGGTCGATATCGACAAATTTCGCACCGAGAGACTGTACTTGCTCCGCAACAACTGGCCTTGTATCGAAAGCTTCTACTCGTGCTCCGAGTCTTTTTGCCGTTGCGATGGCTTGCAGTCCTGCTACGCCTGCACCAATTACAAAAACCCGAGCAGGAGAAATTGTTCCCGACGGGGTCATCATCATTGGCATTATTTTCTTAAGATGGTAAGCGGCTTGGATCACGGTCACATACCCGGCAAGGTTTGCCTGTGAAGATAGGGCATCCATCTTTTGAGCACGTGTGCTGCGAGGGACCATTTCCATTGATATTGAATTTACGCCTTGCATCGCAATTTTCTGAACGAGGCTTTGTTCATTAAATGGGTCCAAAAAACTGATCAAAAGTGAGCCTCTTTTAAGGAGTGATACGTCTGCGTCTGCAAGCTTTCTTACGGCAAGCATGATGTCAGCTTGGCTAAGCACTTCAGCCCGGTTTTCGGCAATCTGAGCTCCTGCATTCTCATAATCAGAGTCAGAAAACCCGCACGATTCACCAAGATTTTTCTCAATAATCACCTTGAAACCTTGCTTTATGAGCTTTTTCGCATTCCCCGGAACCATCGCAGCTCTGACTTCTCCAGGCCAGGTCTCTTTAGCTATTCCAATTTGCATGAATCCCCCTTAAAGGTTTGACTGACCGCGAGTATAATAATTAAAAGATCTCATATAAGCGATGACTAAATTATTGAAGTCTGATTTTTTGTCATTTTAGTTAACTAAAAGCGCGTCGAGGGCGTGGTCGATATTCTGGTGAGAGAGCGGGGAGGTGATAGTCCCTAATTTTGAGGACACCACGTTAGAGTTTGAGAGCAAGAGCGCTTCGCCCATTTCCCCTAATAGAATCTTCACTGCAAAGGCCGGTAGCGGCAAGAAACTGGGACGCCTTAAAGCCGAACCGAGTTGGCTGGCAAATGTCTTGCTGGAAATTGGGTTTGGAGACACCAGATTTATGGGACCGCAGCTTGGATTTTCATGAAGGAGGTTCTTAATAACAGAGACCACGTCGGGGAGAGAGATCCAGCTTAACATTTGGTTCCCACTTCCGATTGGTCCCCCTAAGCCGAGGCGAAAAGGTAATAGCAATTTTCCAAGGACGCCACCCTTTTCACTAAGAATAACGCCAAAACGGAGGTGGATGGTGTTGATGCCGGCGTCTTCTGCTTCTTTTGTGGCGCATTCCCAAGCAACCGCAACCTCCGAGAGGAAACCTGCACCAGAATGAGAATCTTCATCGCAGGGGTTGTTCGTGGTAGGGCCATAGAATCCCACGGCGGACGCCGAAATAAACAAATTCGGGGGACTTTCAAGTTTCGCGAGCGCGGACGCAAGTGCCGCAGTCAGGTTGACACGGGATTCTTTGATGAGTTGTTTTCTCTGCGTTGTCCATCGTTTTTCTGCGATACTCGGGCCCGCAAGATTGACCACAGCGTGTAATTTTAAAGTTGGGTCGAGCGTTAATTCTTTGGAACGTGGGCAATAGTTGAAACGCGCAGAACTTGAATCCGTATCGACGTCTCTAGTGAGCGAAAAAACTGCGTATTTTCTTGGGTCCAGCGCTTTGGCTAATGCGCTTCCCACTAGACCGCTAGCCCCAGTTATTAGGATGTTTTTGCGATGATTCATTGGCCTGCGCTAGGAAGCTGTTTGACTTCGATTTGAACTTCATTTCTTCTCATGAAAGGTGGAGTGAAGGGGGCGTTGTAAAATGCAGTTTGAATGGGTGAGACTTCGGCGATTAAATGACTCTCCAAATATGATTTCAATTCTTGTCCATGCCTTGAGACATTTTTGTCTGTCCAGCGCCCCGAGTAGCGGAGCGTTGCTACAATTCTTTCGGGTCTCTCCATGATCTTCACGGTCGGATCGCTTGGAACAGGCGCTGAATTCCAGTTAAAGATTTTTGGTAAAACGAACGCGACTGCCCAACCCCCCTGACTTTCTACCTGTTCTACTGGAGCGGTCATGTCTATTTTTTGACCGACCTGTGTATTTTCGGCGAATTGCTCAACTGGTGACGTCATGGAGATTTCGGTTTTGGCTTTATTTGCTCCCGTAATATATTTGAAGAGCCGACGAAAACCAATATTTGCTGCTGCATCACGGTCAGGGGTATTTTCTACCGTTGTTTGCGCTACCAGGTAAGCCGGGTAATGTCGAAATTCGATATCTCCGTCCCGAAGCAGGACCTCGTAATCTGGACGCTCAATGGCCACCGCAGTTTGTGAGACAGCCAGTAAACACCACATCAGTCTAGTCAAATTCCAAATATTCAGGCTTTTCATAGCAAAACATCCTTTTCTCTTTAGAACGGTCGACCGACTAAGATGGTTCAAAAATAATTAGAAATTGAGGGGCACCGATGGCTAGTTTTTAAAGTGTTTTTGCCGCTCTTGTTCGACTAATACTCGGCGTAATATTTTTCCAGAAGCTGCTTTTGGGATCTCGTCAACAATTTCAATTGACCTGATTTTTTTATACGGGGCCACCTTCGACGCAACCCAGTCGATAATTTCCTGGCCTGTAATAGGTGATTGTAAGACGATAAATGCTTTCGGAATTTCTCCAGCATCTTCATTCGGGCTCGGTATTACAGCTGCATCGGCGATGGCACTGTGACTTAACAAGAGTGCCTCTAATTCTGCTGGTGCCACTTGGTATCCCTTGTACTTGATAAGTTCTTTCACACGATCAACAACATAAAAATCTCCATCGGCGTCAACGTAGCCAATATCTCCTGTATGAAACCACCCGTCGGCATCTAAGGTTGACGCTGTTGCCTCTGCATTGTTGAGATAGCCCTTCATTACATGAGGGCCTTTAACCAATATTTCACCGCGCTTATCAACACCGAGCTCTTCACCGGTTTCGGTATCTATGATTTTTGCGGCAGTGTTGGGTAACACGGGACCAACTGAGCCTGGTTTAGGGGATTCTTTTGCTGCAGAAAAAATATGAGATGCACCAGCTACTTCGGTGAGTCCATAACCCTGATAGACTTGACATCCAAGCCTTGAAGCACAAGCCTGATCGAGATCTTCTCCCAGGGGTGCTGCGCCACTGCCGATTGTCTTCACGCTACTAAAATCAAAATTGTCGACCTCTGGATGTTTGGCTAGTGCAAGAATTATTGGA
>PAEL01000055.1 GCA_002700775.1 Gammaproteobacteria bacterium
CATCGCCTTAAAAAAGCGTCTGGAAGCTCCTTCTCATTATTGCTTGTTATTATAATAATTGGACGCTTCGTTGCTTTCACAAGCTCTTTTGTCTCGTAAACAAAAAACTCCATTTTATCTAGCTCAAGAAGGAGATCATTTGGAAACTCAATATCTGCCTTGTCGATCTCATCAATCAACAAAACACATTGCTTTTCAGACGCGAAAGCCTCCCAAATCTTTCCTCGAATAATGTAGTTTGAAATATCTTTTACTTTTTCATCTCCAAGTTGTGAATCACGTAACCGAGAAACTGCATCGTATTCATAAAGCCCCTGCTGCGCTTTCGTTGTTGATTTGATGTGCCATTGAATTAGGGGAATATCGAGGGCACCAGCGATCTGTTCCGCCAACATTGTCTTCCCAGTTCCAGGCTCTCCCTTGATGAGCAAAGGCTTTTCCAATTTGATGGACGCGTTTACTGCAAGCTGGAGTTCATCGGTCGCTACGTATTCCTCTGTACCTTTAAAGTTCATCTATTACATCCGTTTATGCATTTATAAAAAAGTGTTTCTCTGAGCGGGAATGCATGCCGCTACCCGCCCATTGATTTCCTTCGATCTCCAAATATACTAAATTTTCGCCATCGGAGTATACTTACAATACTTGCTAATACAAAGATCGACAGCAACAGCGGCACTAACGAACGCACTGGATCGCCAGCTCCGGTGATCAGATCTAAGGTGAAAACCATCAAAGCTGGTGCCAAACGTTCACTTGCCTCTGTCGCATACCAAGGCGTATACGCGACAGCGAGGAACATAGCTCTCAAAAGAGCGCTGAGATACTCAAATTTATCTGTTTTTGTTATTCGAAAAAATACAGCCGCAACAATTAAAGACGAGCTCAGATATATCGCCCAAACCAACATTGCGCTGCTCTGAGGCTCATTCATTCCAAGAAGCGATCATCATTAATCAACCCACGTCACAATATGCTCTTCATACCCATCAGGATGCACAAAATCTTCATTGATAACCCTGCCATTAATTCCGATATTAAGTCTCTCCATCTCGCCCCTACTTCCAGAGATAAGCGGATGCCAATCGAGGAGTGGGCGACCCTCAGCTCGCAACCTATAAGCACAAGTGGAAGGCATCCACTTTGCTCTCGCAATGTCCATACTACTTACATCCAAACAGTCAGGAACCAGTTTAGAGCGTTTAGCATACTCACTGCATCGAGATTTATCTTCATCGTAATATTTGCATACAACCCTTGTTGTGTAATGAACACTTGATTCATCGACAACTCGCTTCAAACAACAGCGACCGCAACGATCGCATAATTTTTCCCACTGATCCTTAGATAAACTCTCGAGCGGCTTTTCCCAAAATTTTTCACTACCCATCACGTCTCGCTTATCGCCTCAATTAGGGACGAACCAATTATATTTCTTCTCCAATCTGCAAGCATCTTCAGCCAAAACTCAGTATTATGACTACTGTGACATCTTACAAAATTCGATAGCTGTTTTTTGTTCGAGATCAGACTCGGGTCAATATCCAAATCCTCAGCAATCTCTCGAATCACCTTTTGACAGATTTTTAATACTCGTCTTTCGTTGCCAGTCAGAGGAACAAGTATTTCGTCACGCCTAATAGACTCAATTACTGGCGGGTTATTATTAAACCATGCCACTAAATTTTCCCCGTATGCCTTTTTTACTCGCTGAGGCAGGTCATTAAAGGTTTCAATTGTGAAACACGAATGAAGGCTTTGAGTGGAATGATTTTCCAGAGCAGAAACAAAACTCAAAATTTCATTATCCTTTAGTATCCAACCACGAGGCTTGTTAGCAGCTCTAGCGATTGTCTCCCGCCATAAAAGAAGACTTTGGAGGAATGCAAGCGAATAATTTTTTAGCGTCCATGCATTTTTAAACGATGCATAAAGGTATTGCCAACGTTCACTATTTTCGGCATCAGCCGCAACCGAGAGCTGACTTTTGAACTCCAACGACACCCATTCTAAACGATTCAAGGACATCAGCTTCATACTTAAAAGATCTTGTATTTTCAGCAAATATAGAACATCAGTTGCCGCATATTCACATTGCGCAGATGTTAAAGGCCGTTGCAGCCAATTAGATCGCGTTTCTTCTTTTGAGACCGTCTTTGTCAACAGTATTTTAACTAGACTTTGGTAACTGCAATTGACTCCAAACCCGCAGTAAGAAGCCGCGATTTGGGTATCAAATAATTGTTTAGGTTGTGCGTTAAAAAAATGCTGAAACAAAGTCAAATCTTCACTGGCAGCGTGCATAACAAATACGCAATCGGATTCAACCATTAAAGAAATAAACGGCTGCCAAAGCTCTATCCTGAGGGGGTCAATGAGATATGTTACCTCGCTATCATAAACTTGCAGCAATCCTAAACGAGGATAAAATGTATCGGTCCGAATGAACTCAGTGTCTACCCCAATGGCTGCTTTTTGACACCAACAAGAGCACAGCTCAGAAAATACTTCATCATCGGTTACATAGACAGGGAGAAGGTCGTCCCGACTACTCATTGTCTTCTACCTCAATAGGTCTGCGTCCCGCGAATGCATGAGTTAACGTTCCGCCATCCACATATTCTAATTCACCACCTACCGGGACGCCGTGAGCAATTCTCGATAATATCGCTTTAGTTTCCCTTAATTGTTCACTTATATAGTAAGAAGTAGCATCACCCTCAACTGTTGGGTTACAAGCTATAATTACCTCAGCAATATTTTCTTCCATTACACGCGCCAGCAAAGTTTCCAAACCGAGTTGAGCTGGGCCAATTCCATCGATAGGTGACAAATGACCCATCAGAACAAAATACAGTCCTCGATATGAACCGGTGTGCTCGATTGCATACACATCTGCAGGCGACTCTACAACGCAAATTGAGCCCTTATCGCGACGCGGATTAGCACAAATTCCGCAAATGCTTTCTTCTGTAAGAATCCTACAAAAGGTACAGTTACCTACCTGGTCTGCGGCTTGAGAAAGGGCTACACTCAGGGCTTTCGCTGCCACACGATCACGCTCCAGCAGATGCAATGTCATACGTTGCGCAGACTTACTGCCTACACCGGGAAGACACTTTAGCGATTCTATTAGTTTCTCTATAAGTGGGCTCGAAATCATCTTCTAGTTTCTAAAAAGGAAATTTAAAACCGTCGGGTAGATTAATACCTCCCATGGCATTACCGAGGAGTTCTTTTTTTTCTTGTTCAACTTTACCACTTGCGGAGTTAACCGCAGCCGCAATTAAATCTTCAACAACGGTCAGCTCTTCTGTCAACACAGATTTTTCTAACCCAACCCTCTCCACTTGATACTTTCCGTTCATTCGTACCTTAACAAGCCCGCCGCCGGACTCCCCAGTTACTTGAACATTCTCAGCATTCTTCTGCGACTCTTCAAATTTCCCTTTTAATTCTTGTGCTTTCACCATCAGATCATTTAAATCATTCATTCATCGGTCCCTTATTTTAACAATAGAGTCTTTTAAAACGACCCCGGAAAACTTGTTAACCAAATCTTGCACATTATGATCAGACTCATAACTGGCAACGCGAAGCGCGTTCGCTTCGTCTGCCAATCTTTTTTTTAGGCCCGCAGGAGTCTCATTTTTTACCTCCGAAACCAACATCTCCAAGTAAACTTCATACCCAAAGAAATCCTGCAAAGCATTCTTAAACTTTTCTAACAAATCATCATTGTAAATTGCACTTTGGCTGCGATCTAGACAAAACACTTCTTTTTCGTCCTCAACTCCCCTGTACTCCACATTAGCAAATACTTTTTGAGCCACACCGCTAAGGTTCAAGCGTAAAAATATATCATTCCAAGTTTCAACGCTCAAAGATTGATTATCAGCGCTCCTTTGTCCGGACGCTAACGGAATCGAAGTTACCCCCGCACCAACAAGCTGCTCGCTTTCATCTGGAGAGCACGCTGCCTCACTCGTTATTTTTTTTTTTTGATTGACTGAGTCTTCAACGGGATCTTCCGAGGACTCAGAGTAGGCCGGTGAAAAAAGCAACATCCTTAAAATCAACATTTCAAACGCTGAACGCACGCTCGAAGCCATGGACATTTCATTCCTCCCCTTCAAACCAAATTGATAATATAATTGGACGTCCTCAGCACTAAAAAGCTTCGCGAGCTCTTTAAATTCTGAGGCATTTACACCATTCTTGTTGATGAATTCTCCGTCTACCTGAGCAAGCATTATCTGATGGAAAGCTGCCAGCAAATTATCAAGATAATTAATGTAATCGACAGATTTTTCCTCTATCTTCTGGATGATTAATAGGACCTCCTTTATATTCCTCCTCGCCATTGCACCAAGCAATACAACAATTTGTTCTGATGTTGGCACCCCTAACATCTCACTAACGTTTTGTTCAGTAAATTTATCGTTACAATGTGCAATCGCTTGGTCGGTAAGTGTAAGTCCGTCGCGCATACTTCCATTAGCAGCAATCGCTAGCTGCCATACGGCTTTTTTTTCAAACTCTACGCTCTCTTTGTCTAACACCTCAGCTAGATAATCTGCTATTTCAGCAGGCGCTAAATTCTTTAAATTAAATTGCAGGCACCGAGACAAAACCGTTACCGGAAGCTTTTGTGGATCGGTAGTAGCAAAAAGAAACTTAACATGCTCTGGCGGTTCTTCGAGTGTTTTTAATAGGGCGTTGAAACTATGAGTCGAAAGCATATGTACCTCATCTATAAGGTACACCTTGTACCGCGCGCGCGCTGGCAGATACTGCACGTTGTCAAGCAGATCCCGAGTGTCTTCAACTTTCGTGCGAGAAGCTGCATCAACCTCAATGAGATCTACATATCGACCCTCTTCAATTTCTTTACATGCACTGCACTGTCCACACGGCTCGGAACCCACACCTGACTCACAGTTCAGGCACCTCGCCAAGATACGTGCTAGGGTAGTTTTTCCCACTCCTCGTGTTCCGGTCAGCAGATACGCGTGGTGGACACGGTCGTTGTCCAACGCCGAAATTAGCGATTTCAGCACATGCTCTTGCCCAACCACCTCACTAAACTTGGTGGGGCGCCATTTTCGGGCTAAAACCTTATAGCTCATTGTACAAGCCCATCGCCAACCTCAACTCACACAGGTGTCTAAACCATCTCGCGGAGAGAAAAAAAGGGTGGCAGCACTCACCAGACGGGCTGCGGCACATAAAAAGATCACTACCGTTGCTCCCTTCCGGGCCTGGCGGGGTTCGTGAGTTTCTATTGCGCAGGGCCCGGCGAGGGCTACCATAACGTGACCTCTATTCTATCACAGCAATTAATACCGAATCAGCGTTTTTGATGGCTATCAAAATAAGAGCATAGCCAATAATCAAAACTCAGGGCAACGCCACGGTTAAAAGCCGTGAATCAGCCCCTCCCCCAACCGCAAGGGCTATGTATTGCTTACCAGACACGGCGTAAGTCATTGGCGCAGCTGAGGGAGGCAACGGCAAATTTATCTCGGCAACAGTGGCGCCAGTCGCTTTATCGAATGCACGCAGCACATTTCGGCCGTTATCAGACTGTGCAAGAAATAAAAGAGTCTTTGTAACCAGCGGGGCTGTGCGACTCGGCCCACCGACAGGACCGGGATCAAGAATCCCCATATCAACGATCTTTTGGCGAATTCCTTCTCCGTGAGGAATCATCCATTCGTGCTCACCGGAATTTAAGTTTATCGCCGTAATCCTTCCATAAGGAGGTTTTGTCAAAGGAAGTCCTTCCGGCCCTCCAATACTTGTCGCCCCTCCTCGTATATATTCAAAATCTGAGGACGCAGGCTCGCTCTCCACTAACTGTACGACAATTGGAATCGATACGCTTGGAACATAATAAATACCAGTTTCCGGGTCAAATCCAGCACCAGTCCACCAGCCGCCTCCTCCCCAACCTGGCAAATTTATGGTGCCTCGCAAACTGGGCGGAGTAAACAAATCGCCATAATCAAACTTCTCGATGAGCTGCAACGCAGAGCGTCGAAGCTCTGGTGTAAAATTTATAAGCGTCTCGTCGCTTATACCCTGAAGGGCGAAAGGTGCCGGCTTTGTTGGAAATGGCTGAGTCAATGATAATTTTTCACCAGGGACGCTACTCTGTGGCACCTCTCGTTCAATAATTGGCCAGACAGGCTCACCTGTAATCCGATCAAATACATAAGTAAAGCCTTGCTTAGATATCTGAGCAACAGCCCTAATCTCTTTACCATCCACAACTAGGTCAACCAATGTCGGAGCCGCTGGGAGGTCGTAATCCCAAACCCCATGGTGCACCATTTGAAAGTGCCAAATTCTCTCACCGGTGAGAGCGTTTACAGCAACAAGGCTTTCCGCAAACAAATTATCTCCTTTTCTAAGACCTCCATACCAATCATTTGTTGGCGTGCCAATCGGAATGTAAACAATGCCTGCATCATCGTCAGCACTCATCATTGTCCAGGAGTTGGTGTTCCCAGTGAATTCCCAGGACCCCTCTTCCCAGGTCTCATTGCCAAATTGCCCTCTCTGAGGGATCGTTTCAAACATCCAAAGCAACTCACCTGTCGCTGCACTAAAGCCGCGGATATGACCTGGCGGCATTTCCTTTTTGTTGGGGCTGTCAAAGATCACGGAATTAACAACTACAACGTCATTCGTTACCAATGGTGGGGCAACTACGCCATACAGTGACCTATCTATTTCTCGGCCTAATCCCTGAGATAGGTCTATTCTCCCCCGTTGTCCGAAATTAGGATCCGGCAACCCAGACACTGCATCAATCGACCAAAGATAAGAGTCGTTGGTTCCAAAAAACAGACGTTTCTTTCCATTGCTTGCCCAGTAACCAACACCACGCGTGTTGTATCCTAGGTTAGTTGGACGGCCACTTTTCCACGATGCCGTATCAAACGTCCATTTCTCGGCTCCGGTCGCTGCATTCAACGCAACGACCCGACCATAAGATGTCGGTATATACAAAGTCTCGCCAATAACAATCGGCGTTGCCTTAAATCCTGCTGGCATCGTTCTATACTTTTCAGCAGCTAAATTTTCAGCAACAGTGATGTTATCCGGAGAATCCCAGCTCCAAGCGGGAGCTAAGCTACCCACATTGTCGATGTTTATTTGCTCGAGAGGCGAATACTTTTGAGAGCTATTAGTACCCCCATAGCCCGACCAATTCTGTGCGTGGATTTGAACACCGATCAAAAGCCCAAAAACTGTAACAATTCCTATGGGAGAAAAACTCATTCTTTTCATAAAGTAGTCCTAAAAAATTCTTAACTGAATTACAGTTTTAAATTAATCTAATACTTTTATCTTATCTTATATCACCGAACGTCGCAGACACAATTGGATAAAAGCAATCAAAAGCTCAATTAATTGAAAAACTGACCCTATCCTTATTGAAAGCTCAATCTTCTTAGGCTATCGTTCGCACACATGTGAAAAGGTCAAACCGGTGAGGTGTCCGAGTGGCTTAAGGAGCACGCTTGGAAAGCGTGTATGCGGCAACGTATCGAGGGTTCGAATCCCTCTCTCACCGCCACTTGACGTGTCCACGAAGAAGCTCTTCCCGCGGAAAGTTCATTAATAAAACTTCATTGCCTTATTCGGCGCGGCAACATTGCTAGCGTCGATATACTCTCGCTGCATCTATAAACGTTGATATCCAAACCGCCTCTCCGCAAGTAAGACATGGCTAAGAAAAGCTTACTCAATTTAAAAGTACGCCATAAATCATAAAAAATCCTTTCGGCACACTCTTCATGATATCCCTGATGATTTCTAAAGGAGCATAAGTATGAAAGCAATTCTGATTTGCCAATTGGAGACCCGCTGTAACGAACTACAACCGAAGCCCAATCTGGTTGGTTAGTTACTGGACAATTAGACTTAAACAGATCTGTAAACAGCGTTTCGGAGATTGAGATATGCTCAAGATTTTCCTGACTGACAAGCGCAGAGGTATTTACAGCACAGTTGCCAATATCGATCGGCGCAAGCAACTCGGCCTGATCAATGCATTCGCCGATTTCATCAGAGGACCACGCAAGAAATCGGCTGTCTAGTAAAGAAATAGAAACGTCTACTTCCCCCTCGCAGACGCCTGACAAATCAGCTTGAATTCTCATCGACAATTCATCGATCGAGGCAAACTTTTCGTTATTTAAAGAATTGAGAAATAATTTAAGTGACTTAGACTCAATTATTTTTCTTGTCGTCATTGGAAAAGCAATCCTGCCCATACCAACCACTGGTTTTCCTGTCAAATCTAACCAAGATAGCTCATAAGCATTCCAGCAATCAAAACCAAACATTTCAATGGATTCAAAATCAGACAAATTTATCCGTGAGTCTTCCCGATTTATCGGGAAAAGAATCCCTGGGTCATAGCTTAAAGGGCTTGATACATTTTTTGACAAAGGGTTCTGTTTATTCACTTTTTTTATTCCTAAGCTCGAAGGCCCTTGCCTCGGCGTAACAAAGACAAGCATATAAAAGTCAAGCCACAAATGAACAACCCAAGCATCGCGATCGCCCCTGATACGCTTGTGTCAGAAACACCCAGAAAGCCGTACCTGAATGTGTTCACCATGTAAAAAATCGGATTGAAGTAAGAGAGAGAACTCCAGAATGCGGGTAGTAGCGAAACCGAGTAAAAGACGCCGCCCAAATAGATTAGAGGAGTAAGAACAAAAGTGGGAATGATAGAAATGTCGTCAAAGGTATTAGCGAATATAGCGTTTATAAATCCAGCCAAAGAAAAGACAATCGACGTTAGCAAAACTACGGCAATGGTGAGAATTGGATGTTGGACATCTACATTTATGAAAAGCGAAGCAATTATTGTCACCACCCCCCCGACTGCAAGCCCTCTCACCATGCCGCCAACAACAAACCCCGCCAAAATAATAAAATTTGGAACAGGCGATACCAGCAACTCTTCGATACTTCTCTGAAACTTGTGACTAAAAAAAGAAGACACAACATTTGAGTATGAATTTTGTATTACCGCCATCATTATCAGACCAGGAAGTATAAACTCCATGTAGTTAAAGCCACCCATATCCCCTATCCGTCGGCCAATAAGATTACCAAAAACAACAAAATATAAGCCGATGGTAATAGCAGGTGGAACAAGAGTTTGTAACCAAATTCTTGAAAATCTTCGAACCTCTTTAACAACAATCGTTTCGAATGCAATATATTTATGGTTACTAAACAAGACGACCCTCCTCCAACTTTTCAAGCTTAGTCAAGAATAATTGCTCCAACCTATTATTCTTCATGCGAAGGTCTTTGACGTCTAAATCGAGATTCTTAAATAGATCAAAAAGCGAGCTCATGCCAACACTTGACGATATCGTGATTTCAAGAGTGAGCGAGTCTAAAACATGAGCAGAAGCTACCAGAGGTCCAAACTTAATAACCTCCGTCATTGGCTGGCTCAATTCAATTACGTAAGTTTGAGAGTCTAATTGCGCCAATAAATCCTTCATCGAACAATGTTCAACGATCCGACCACCATCGATTATTGCAATATTTCTGCAGAGCTGCTCAGCCTCTTCCAAGTAGTGCGTCGTCAAAATTATAGTGGTTCCTGATTCGTTCAACTCACTCAGGAACTTCCACATCGATCGTCGTAGTTCGATATCAACACCAGCCGTCGGTTCGTCAAGTATTAAAAGTCTAGGCTCATGAACCAGCGCCCGGGCTATCATCAGTCGACGCTTCATACCTCCTGACAAGGATCGCGATCTCTCGTTCCGCTTGTCCCACAAACCCAGCTTTTTTAGATATTTTTCTGCGCGCGACGTCGCAAGCTTGCGTGACAAGCCATAATAACCCGCTTGGGTCATAACTATATCACCGACTTTCTCAAATTGACTAAAATTTACTTCTTGAGGAACGACACCTAATTCCAGCTTAGTTTCGTAAACATGAGATTCAACATTTTTTCCAAAAATCGTCACGTTCCCTGCAGATTTACGAACTAAGGTTGAGAGAATTCCTATAATCGTGGACTTACCAGCGCCGTTTGGCCCAAGGAGCGCAAAGAAATCTCCCTCCTCGACACTGAGATTGACGTTTTTAAGTGCCAACAAACCATTCTCATAGGTCTTGCTCAAACTATTTATTTTAATTGCTTCAGCCATCGTCTCTAACGCTGCATAATTTTGGGATCGGCAGAGATTATAAGTCTGAGCGCGCGTGCCTGCCAAGAGAGGTTTTTTTATATTCGACGTACGGCCGAAGTTAGAAAGAGTGCAGTAGCACTACGAAGGAGAAGTAATGAAGTAAGAAAGAGCTCGCAATTAAAGAATTACCCTACCGCCTCATAAGCCAACAATGTGCAAGGGAAGACTAGTAGACCCTGTTAACTGTAAACTTATCACCTTTTTTGTACGCGCAATTGGAGACTGGTGTGCAGCTAGACACCGTCATCTCGATCTCTGTTGTACTTTTTATGTCTAATGTATAACAAGCCTGAGGGCTATTTCCCACCGCCGAAACCATCGTACACGCGTTAGCTCCATTCTTGGCGTCTCTCAGCCCTAACGCCGCAGACCACTCTAAGTTCGACCCATCAAGAAAAATCATAAATAACTGGCTGCTTACCTCGTGGATTGTGGCATATAGAGAACCTGCAGTCGGTGTCGAAATCGACCAAATTCCCTTGAGCTCCCCGACGGCAGCCACGGCTTGCGCGCTGGCATTCTGCAGGGGCATCAGCATAAAGAGCAAAATAAGTATCCTAGACTTCATAAACATTTTTCCTTTTGCCTTCTCATTCAGTCGCAACTTGATTTGATTGTGAGATACACAACCCAGCTCATTAAGTTCTTAAAATATCCGATCAATCAAAAAACTCGCGCCACCTGAAGAAGTGCAAACTGGTATCGGATCACAAATCGCCACTTTTAAAGTAGCACTCGTGGCACTGGTAATATCTATCTGATAACACTTATCTTTTGTAATGTTTTTACTACTAACTTCGGTACAAACATGCGCCTGGTTGTTCTTTCGAATACCTGCTGCTGCACCCCACGAAGGACCATCTAGAAGCACCATCATGAAACCCGCTGAAGACTCATGAAAAGTTGCATATGCTCCGTTAGGTGTCGCTACTTTCCAAATTCCTTTTAACTCGCCTATCTGCGCGATACTTTTTAAGGGAAGCAGAACCACGAGGCAGAAGATAAGCCTGGTTTTCATTGTTACTCTCGTGTTGTTACCCATTCGTTCGCCTAAATAACTGTCATTATTTTTTCATCATGCTTTTGAGAGATAAGAAAACGGCTCGACTCTCAACGCATTTGCCAATTCAGGCTAAACCCTATTATACCAATCGTCAGATCGGACGATAATTTTAAATAACTTTTTAAACAGTTTTACGATCCATTTATTTTCACTTTTATGAACGTATACTCACTGACTGACCGAATTTATTACATTAAATAATGAATGTAAGTCATTATATTTAATCAGTATTGTAAAATACAATTCTATTTTTTGATACCGAGAACTGAGTCATCTAATTGACTAGTCTGCAAGTTATCGTAGTCTATGGTTATAATGACACAAGGTCTTCATTCATCGACAGGGAACCCAACTATGACTCAAAACAAACACTGCTTCAGATTTATCATTCTGTTAAGTCAACTTATATATGTCACGCACACGATAGTCGCTGCAGAGTTATCCGATACCAGCTTACGAGCTCTTACAGAGGTGCTTCAAACTCGCGTCGATGAGAAAAAGCTATCAGGTGCAGTTTTGTCAGTCGCTCAAAACGGTGAGACAAAAATGATCACCACAATGGGATATCAGAACATCGAAGATCAGCTACCAATGCAAGAGGACACAATCTTCCGAATATACTCAATGACGAAGCCCGTAACGGGAACGGCCTTAATGATTTTGTATGACGAAGGCAAGTTCTCTCTCGATGACCCAATAGAGATGCACCTCCCAGAGCTACGAGGTATGAAAGTTGCCGCCTCCTACAATGAAGATCAGACATGGAACACTACACCAATAGAGAGCTCGGTCACAATCAGACAACTGATGAGCCATACAGGTGGCTTTGCCTACTTCCCTCCGCTCAGTAATGGCCCGATAGCAGAAGCTTACGTTAGCGCAGGAATCAGTGGGGCATCAGACAAAACGCTCGCCCAAAGCATGCCCATGCTCAGGGATATACCGCTGCTGAATCAGCCTGGTGAGAAGTGGGTATACAGTATTTCGGTGGATATTCAGGGCTTCTTAGTTGAGCGCTTATCCGGGCAGAAACTAGACGTATTTATGAAAGAAAGAATCTTTGACCCGCTTGGCATGGAAGATACTGCATTTTATGTCGCTGAGGAAAAGCAAGATCGCCTGTCCCGAATGTATTTTCCCAGGGCGGGTGAGCTGATTAGGACAGACAACTCTTCCAGCACCCTAGGCGGTTCATTCGTGGAGAAGCCCCAGTTTCTCTCTGGCGGCGGAGGATTAACATCAACCGTGGGCGACTACATGAAATTCGCCCAGATGCAACTTAACTTAGGAGCTTTGAACGGTACTCGAATATTATCAGAAGAAGCTGCAAATCTGATGAGGAGCAATCAACTTCCAAATTCAATTTCTGAAATAGGCCGGCCTTATCCCGGAAATCAATTCGGATTGGACTTTGCTATCGTCGAGGACCCAAATGCATTTCAAGGCGCCTCGAAAGGAACGTTTTGGTGGTGGGGAATCGCAGGCTCATGGTTTTGGATTGATCCACAAGAAGAAATAGTCCTTATTGGGATGATTCAAAATAATGACATTGGGCTCTCACTGCAGATTCAACGCGCAGCGAGGGCCGCAATTTACCAATAGCAAAGCCCTGTAGTTACCAGAATACCCAAGAAGCCCAATAACTGGCTAAGTGAGGCATCGAAAACCATCCCAGCTTAAGGAAATAACGCTAAGAGTGCTGCTTTATCTTGTTCGCTCGCCATGTGGTTAAACCGGCCAATAATCTCAGCTAGCGATTTCACGGGCTCTGGGGCTCTCTGATTGTTCTGCAACATTGTCATACTTTGCTTACCTTCGGCGTTGGCTGCGTGACTTATATTTGCAACAGTGGCAGCCAGCATACGTATACCCTGGGGATAGCTTTCATTGCCTTCAATTTGGGCAAGAGCTGCTTTATTTTCGGCCGACGGAAAATGATTAATAGACGCCACTATTTGCGCGATCTCACGAAGAGCCTCGATCCGTGCTTCATCTTGTGCAGTAACGATCAGCGGGCAAAGACTAATCAAAAAAGTGACACCGATATTTCTCAACTTCATGGTTTTCATGAACATCTCCATATACACTTATCAATAAAGTTAATCGCAATACTTTTACATATTTACTCGTAAGTTTTTGTAAAGCAAGTACAAGGATAACAGTAATTTAAACGTATGAGTCAAAATATATGATCTCAATTAAGAACTTTCTCCCGATATTAATAATGGGCTCCGTAATCAGTGCTTGCGACACACACGAATTAGAATCAGCTCAGAACACAGACAAAGCCAGCGGTTCTATAACAAGAATGGATCCACGACTAGACGCAATTGTTCCGCCGAAAACCAATATAGAAAAGCTTGCAGGTGGATTTATTTTTTTGGAAGGCCCGGTTTGGCACAAAGAAACAAAACAATTATTTTTCAGCGATGTTCGAGACAATGCATCTTACGTTTGGTCAGAAGAGGCAGGCGTTTCTGACTTTATCAAACCGATCTTTAGTGGAAAAGCAAATGGCAGATCTGTTGGGTCTAATGGTTTAACAATTGATAAAAATGGGTGCCTAATTATTTTAGAGCACGGCCATCGCCGCCTATCGAAAGCATGTCTGACTGAACCGATTCAAAGGAAAATCTTAGCCGATAATTACAACGGTCAGCGATTCAACAGCCCAAACGATTCGACCTGGCACTCTGATGGATCCCTGTATTTTACCGACCCCCCTTATGGTCTTGCAGATCTAGAAAGTGACCCTGAAAGAGACCTGAATTTCAATGGTATATATCGCTTAAAAACCGACGGGACGATCGATCTCTTATTTGCCGGACAGAGTCGACCGAACGGCATTGCGCTTTCTCCTGACGAAAAAATTTTATATGTTGCGAACTCGGACGCTGCCGACAAAGTTTGGTTTACTTATGACGTTTTATATGATGGAAGCTTGATTAATCCAAG
>PAEL01000004.1 GCA_002700775.1 Gammaproteobacteria bacterium
CGCGTATGTGAACTAGTGCTTTTAATCAGCCAAAAAACAATAGTTTTAACGCTGGTTACACAAAACTATAGTCTTATTATTGGTCAGATACAACACCAAATTCGCGTTGATATTAATGCCATCAATCGTCGTTTCATCGACAAATTACTTGATTGTTTGTGATCAGGGTGCTCGGCTAATTGATAAAAGCAATGGCCATTGTTAATGGCGTTGGAAAACCACACAATTCGACCTTGAGCCGGAGGCTGTATTTAGAAATTATCAATAAAATCATTATTTTATGGGTGTTTTTTATAAAGAGGATGCTCGTCGCACGTGTTTGCATGACAAGAGCTAAGCTTCCGATGTTGGTACTCGCAATGCGCGTTGGCTGGTATTAAGTCTTTTTAAATGGTTTTTGAGCAACGGAGTTCTGTGAAGCGCCACCCCGGTTGCTATGACATCAATCACCACTAAATGAGCGATTCTGGATGAAACTGGCGTGTGAGCTATGTTGGTTTCTTCTTGATTAACCTCTATTGAGATATTACAAAGTTCGCTTAAAGCAGTGTTCTTAGGTGCGACGCCAATTATATTCGCGCCAGCTTCTTTGGCGAGCCTCACACTTTGGAGAAGGGCTTTTGTCTGGCCAGACTGTGAGATTGCGACGACAACATCGCGAGGGCCTAAAGAAACCGCGGACATGTGTTGAATATGAGGGTCCGTATAAGCCGCCGTGGATAATTGCAGTCGAAAGAACTTGTGTTGTGCGTCGGCAGCTACAGAGCCAGAGGCTCCGAATCCATAGAATTCAACGCGAGCAGCACTTACAATTTTGTTGATTGCAGCTTCTAGTGCAGCTGGATCAAGCTCTTCCCGGACCGAAATTAGAGCCCCAACCGTAGTATCAAAGACTTTATTTCGTAAGATTTCAGTTGAATCAGAGTCGTTTACCGCAAACTGGGTGTAGGTTGTGGCTGTGCCTAAATTTTGGGCCAGCTGCAATTTGAATGACTGATATCCATCGAAGCCGATGGCTTTGCAAAAACGAATGACGGTAGGTTCGCTTACGCCTGACTCTGCCGCGACATCTGCTATTCTCATGCTCAGTGACTTATGAGCGTGCTCTAGTATAAAGTTAGCCACCTTAGATTCGGATTTCCTAAGGTGCTCGCTTGCAGCTGAAATTCTGCGTATTAAGTTTGGGGAATCCAAATCTTACCTGCTGCGCGTTAACGCTATAATTACTATATAATTTCAAAAGTGTTTTACTGGCCATCCAGTTTAGATGCTAACTAGGCTTTCATCGAATCCAAAATACTAACAAGATGATCAACGTGTAAGAACCTACCATGCCTGAAACTCCAGAGCCATTCTCTTATTCTGCTTTAAAGCACGATTTTGTCAGCTCGATCACCAAAATCGATCGCGAAGATTGGAATCGCTTAGCTGGGAAAGAAAATCCATTCACTCGTTATGAATTTTTTGAGGCGTTAGAGGTTTCAAAATGCACTTCAAAAGAATCGGGCTGGCAACCGCATCATCTTGTTATCCGAATTGAGGAAGAAACTGTTGGTATTTTACCTTTGTTTTTAAAAACAAATTCTTACGGAGAGTATGTCTTCGACTGGTCATGGGCTCGCGTTTACGAGCAGGCAGGACTTAATTATTACCCGAAGTTAATAAGCGCTATTCCTTTTACGCCAAGTGCTGGTGAGCGAGTCTTTTTAAGTAAAAATGTTGCTCGTGCCCCACTTTTAAAATCGATAGTTGCGATATTGAACGACGAGGCTCGTGAAAATAAATTTTCTTCGTGGCACCTCCTGTTTCCCGAGGCTGAATTGAGCCGTGAGCTGAGTGAGCGAGGCGCCATTCAACGCGTTGGCACCCAGTATCATTGGTTTAACCGCGGGTATAAAGATTTTGATAGTTTCTTGTTAACGATGTCGTCTCGTAAGCGCAAGTCAATTCGGAAAGAAAGGAATGCAGTATCAGCCAGTGGCATTAGATTTAGAATTATTGAGGGGCCGAGTATTACGCATGAGGACTGGGGAAAATTTATTTTATTTTATTTAACTACCTATGCAGTTCGTGGCCAAGCAGGATATCTGAACAAAGATTTTTTCAAGCGTATTGGTGAGTCAATGCCTGATCAATTATTTTTAATATTTGCTGTTCGCAACGGCGAAGATATTGCTGGAGCTCTTTTTTTCAAAAACAAAACCCACTTGTTTGGTCGATATTGGGGCTGTCTTGAAGAGGAAGCATTCTTACATTTTGAAACTTGTTACTATCAAGGGATTGATTATGCGATTGCGAATGAAGTTAAAGTTTTTGATGCAGGTGCGCAAGGCGAGCACAAGATAAAAAGAGGCTTTGAGCCCATTATGACCTATTCGAATCATTGGCTTGCAAATCCGCAGTTCGCGGCCGCTGTAACAAACTTTGTCAATGAGGAAAAGCCGCATATAGAAGAATATATGAGTGAGGCTTCATTAATGCTTCCTTTCAAAACAAACGTCTAATCTGCGTCAAAAATCATATTTGAAAAATTAAGGGAATGGCACATGCTAATCAAGCAATTGGCTACAAAGTTATATTTTTTTGAAGAGCAATAAGCGGTTGTTTGCAGGCATTGTAAAGTCTTTTTTCAAAAGTAAGCCTTTTGATTTACACAGACTGTTTATCCATTCAAAGTCCCTAATAGCGCTGTAAACTGATTTGTCTCTCAACCTACTATCGAAGTCTGCATTACTGACGCTGGTGAAGCGCTGTTCATACTTGAAAGGTCCATAAACAATTAATTGTCCGTCATTACTAAGTTTTTGGCTTGCTTCAAATATGAGATTTTCGACCGATTTTTCTGACATAATATGGAGACTGTTTGCTGTAAAAATTGCCTCAGTTTTTTTAATGCCCCATTCTTTTTGATCAACGTCAAGTTCAATTGCAGGCAATAAATTTTCATTTTGCGATGTGCTTAGTCTAGAGTTCAGACTTTCAATTTGCGATGGAATCTCTGTGGGCTGCCATGAAAGGTGTGGTAGTTTTTTTGAGAAAAAAATTGCATGCTGTCCAGTTCCACTTGCAATTTCGAGAACATGCTTATTGTTAGAAAATATTGTTTTAATTTTTTCTAAAATCGGACCTTTATTATTTTCGCAGGATTGACTAAATGGCAGTTCTAATTTGTTTGATTGCTCCGTCAAGGTGTTGTTTTCCGCTTGAACACAGGCTTTCCTGATGTAGAGCTTTTAGCGCAATATTTGTACCCGCTTGAGTCAAATGAAGTTAACTTAGACGCAGTTTTTATTTTGTTTTTTATAACGTATGCAGCCATCTCTCCTCGTGCTTTTTTCGCGTAGAAGCTAATTATTTTATATTGCCCATTTTTATAGTCTTGGAAGACAGGTGATATTACCTCCGCTTGTAATGATTTTGGTTTTACCGAATTAAAATATTCATTTGATGCTAAATTTAATACAAAAGGCCCCTTTGTGTTTTGTTCTTCAAGGTCTGTGTTAAGACTTTCGGTAATGCTTTCTCCCCAAAACTCATAGAGTGAAGACTTTCCATTTATGTCGAATTTGCGACCCATTTCCAAACGATATGGCTGCATGAGATCAAGAGGTCGAAGGACTCCATATAAACCTGAGAGAATTCTTAAATGCTTTTGCGCAAAGTTAATATCTGCTTTTGAAAAATTTTCCGGACGCAAGCCTAAATAAACATCTCCTGTAAACGCAAACATTGCTTGCTTTGCGTTTTTAAGACTAAACGGCGTTCTCCAATTAGCGAATCGTTCTTGGTTTAATTTACCAAGGGCGTTACTAATTCCCATGAGCTCCGAGATGTCTTCGGGAGAATAAGATTTAAGTGCGTTAACTAATTTGCGTGAATCATCGATAAATCGAGGGGTGGTATATGGTATCTTGTCGACTTTTGAATCGAAGTCTAGAGATTTCGCTGGTGAGACGATTATAAGCATAATTACACTATCTCCAAGGGAATTGCTAATGTTAAGTGCTTTACAAATAAAATAAAAGAATTTCTGTAGCTATATTTCTTGTTGGTCAGTCCACCATCCTAGTGGTGTTTTTCCATCCTTATCATCGTATACATTCCCATACAACCACATGGATTCATCAAACGCATCGCATGCATCATTAAAAATTTCTTCAATTTGTTTGAACCCGATTGAAAAGTGGATTGTGTAGACCAGAGCCCTTTCTGTTTGAAGATCGAGACTCCCTCCAAGCTTTTCAATTTCTGGTGTAAGGGTGTTCGCTAAGCTATCGAGTTCTCCACGGCAGAAAACCCGTATGCTCAGGTTTCCGCTGCGTTCAATGAGGTCGTATTCGCCGCGCTCTGGATTGGTTGGTCTAATTTTATCACCCGCTGCGAGATTCCTCGTTAAAAGAGGAGACTTTAATAGCCTTACTTCCTCAGTGTCAGCGTTCAAAAGTTCAACGGTAAGGTTTTCAAAAACCGGTTGATTTACCTGATCAAAGCCCGCCAAGAAAGCAATATCCAATCTGTTTACAGAGTGACTCACGTCTTGTCCTTATGTTTATGTATTAATAGTTAGGTTACAATTTCCCTCTATGATAAATCGCATTCGCTTAATTGCCACTAATTTAAGGAAGTTTCGAGTTGTATATTGGTTTATCTGTATAGCAAGCTTAGGGGTGATCTTGTGGAGGTTTCTATTAAGTTTGGAATTTGGCTCGGATTTACAACTAGATGGTTGGTTCTTCCCAAGTATTGTGGCCGGATTGTGGGGATTAACAGCTCTAAGTTTCCAAGGGATATTTTCTGCAATACCCGAGGATGTTGATTCTAACGCTAGTTGGCGTAATCGATTCGTTGTTTGGGTAGTTAAAATGTTTTTTTGGCCACTAAGTTTAATCTTTCTTTTGTTGATGTTGGCAGTAGTTTTTTTAAGTTATCAACTGCTTCGGCTGTGGTTTTTTTCTTAAGCCGACCGGATCAACAACTGAATATCTGAGTTTTTATGATTTCAAAAATAACCCGTTTAGCTCAAATCAGCTCAATCATCGATAACTTCACTCAACGCTTAGGGAAAGTAGCGTCATGGTTCGTTTCACTCCTCGTACTGCTTGTAAGTGTAATTGTTGTTTTTAGGTATGGGTTTTCTTTTGGATCAATCGCGCTCCAGGAATCTGTTATGTATGTTAACGCGGCTATTTTCATTTTCGGCGCACCGTATACTTTAATGACGGATGGTCATGTCAGAGTAGATGTATTTTATTCTCGGCTCGGAGAGAAGGGCAAATCGTTTGTAAACGCGTTAGGCACTCTATTATTATTAATGCCGGCGATGATTTTGATCATTTTAACTAGCGAAGATTATGTAAGGATGTCTTGGCAAATTTTCGAACGCTCTCCAGAATCCAGCGGCCTCCCTTTTGTCTATCTGCTCAAAACTCTGATTCTTGTAATAGCAGCCCTCCTTTTTCTGCAAGGCGTTTCAGAGTTGTTAAAGTCCTGTCGCGTATTCGCCATTTCAAATGCGGCGCAATCAAAGGCCGAGACGGGAAAATGAGTTCATGGAAATGACGTTGCTATCTCTGGTAAAAGAATGTTTGTAGAATTATTGCCCCTGCTGTTTTTCTTAACTATATGCGTCGCATTGATGCTTGGCTATCCCGTTGCATTTACGTTGATGGGGGTATCGTTTTTTTGCGCTGGGATTGGAATGGGTTTCGGTGTATTTGATGGTGCGTACCTTAGTTTAATTCCGAATCGCTTGTATGGTGTTTTGACTAATCAGAATTTAATTGCAATCCCCCTGTTTATATTCATGGGTACGATGCTAGAAAAATCCAATATCGCCGAGGCTTTGCTTAAAAATATGTCCTTGGTTTTTATGGGGCTTCCGGGTGGGCTAGGAATTTCTACAGTAGTGGTAGGCACGCTTCTCGCAGCGAGTACCGGAATCGTCGGAGCTACAGTCGTCGCGATGGGAATACTTTCATTACCCACAATGTTGCGTGCCGGTTACAAACCAAGTTTGGCTGCAGGAACCATATGTGCAACTGGTACGCTTGGTCAAATTATTCCCCCTTCGATTTGTCTGGTTCTCCTTGGGGAAGTCGTTTCAAATGCGTTTCAGCAGTCGCAGTTGAATGCTGGAGAATTCAATGGTGGTTTTGTTTCAATTGGAGACCTATTTGCTGGCGCTTTGGTTCCAGGTATGATTTTAGTTTCTATATACGCGTTGTATCTATGTTGTGTTGGGCTTGTGAAGCCTGAGTTTGCGCCTGTCATAGAGGCAGATGAAAAACGCGCGGTTAAATCGACATTCTTTGCTTTGATAAAAGGATTGTTCCCCCCTCTTTTCCTAATGATTGTTGTGCTTGGCTCGATCGTAGTCGGTATTGCGACGCCAACAGAAGCTGCAAGCGTGGGCGCGATAGGAGCCGTGCTGCTTGCTTTATTGAAACGAGAATTGACATTTGAGATTTTAAAAAATGTAAACCTGGAAACCCTTAGAGTGACTTCGATGGTGTATTTGATATTAATCGGCGCAGCCATATTCTCTTCTGTGTTCCGTGGGTTTGGTGGAGACATTTACATCGAAGAGTTACTGGTAAACCTTCCCGGAGGAGTGAGCTCTGCGGTGTTAGTAGTTATGCTTTTGATTTTTATTCTAGGATTTATTTTAGATTTTATTGAAATTACTTTTATGGTGATACCCGTCGTTGGGCCGGTGATTCTCTCAATGGGAGTCGACCCCATTTGGTTCGGTGTTATGATTGCCATAAACCTACAAACTTCTTTTTTAACACCGCCATTCGGATTTTCATTATTTTACTTGAGAAGTGTCGCGCCTCCTGAGCTTGCGACTATAGACATTTTTAAAGGGGTAATGCCGTTCGTTATTTTTCAAATATTTTTGCTGGTGATTTTAGCGGTCTTCCCGGGAATTGTAACTTGGCTTCCAAAAGCACTATCTTAAGACGCCAAGGAATTTTTGCGGAAATTCAGATAAATGGGTAGCTGATGATCCATTAATAGAAAAGAAGTACTCTATTTGGTCAAGCGTCGAGCACTTATATATGCCTCTTCAGATATGCTGTGATAATTCTCTACATCTTTTTGAAAATCTTTATAAGATTCATAGATCCGACGCGTTTGAGTATCGCTCGTTCCCAATTCCGTGACTACTTCCTCAGACAGTCGCCGTAATTCCTGGAGCACATCATCCGGAAGCTTCCGGACTAAGACTCCATGCTCCTCAACTAGGGTGGTTAATGCGCGGTTACTGAGCGCTGTGTATTCATCCATTAATCTTTGATTCATTGCCTCTGCCGCACTGAGCAGGATTGCTCTTAGATCTTGAGGCAATGAATCGAGTTTCTCTTTGTTAAAGACAAGTTCTATCGTGGAGCCTGGCTCATGCCATCCGGGATAGTAGTAATATTTTGCGACGGTATGATATCCGGTCGCTAGGTCGTTATACGGCCCTACAAATTCTGTTGCATCGAGGTTGCCCGTTTGCAAGGCTGTGAAAACATCTCCAACAGCCATTGTCGTTGGAATGCCACCTGCGCGCCTGAAGACCTCGCCACCAAGCCCGGGGATACGCATCTTCAGGCCTTGCAAGTCTTCAAGAGAGTTAATTGGATCTCGAAACCAACCAAACATCTGAGTCCCCGAATTGCCCCCTCGGACTGGATATAGATTAAAAGGAGCATAAATTTCTTGCCATAGCTCGTTGCCTCCGCCAAATGCTAACCAGGCGTTCATCTCTTGGCCAGTAAGTCCGAAGGGAATCGTTGAAAAGAAGGGGGTTCCAGAAATTTTACCCTGCCAGTAGTAAGCGCCTGAGTGTCCAATTTCGGCGACTCCTTGACGCACCATGTCAAATATTTCTAGCCCTCCAGCTAATTCGCCTGCGCCGAAGACTCTTATCCGCATTCTTCCACTACTCATTTTTTCTACGAGATCGGCAAAATACTCGGGCGTAGTTCCCAATCCCGGCGTATTTTTAGGCCAAGACATTATGAGTTTCCACTCATAAGTTTGTTTCTGATCAGGGAATACATCGTTGTTGGTCGGTTGAGACTCGCTGTCGCAACTTAAGAGAATCGAAATAACAATCGTAAAAATAATTGAATTAAGGCATTGACGCATTAACACGCTCCTCTGGCGTTTGAGTTAGGTCGAATGAATTTAAGTTATATGATCGATTGTAATTTGGCAAAGGACAATACGAGCCATTTGCTGCCGACATCGTCAAAACTTACTTGTACTCGCGCACTGCTTCCTTGCCCTTCATAGTTTAGTATAACGCCTTCACCGAATTTGGCATGTAACACCCTCTGGCCCAGAGAAAGGTCTGTATCCGGAACTTCAACTGAACCATTTAAACTTTTTGCTACATTGTTTTGACCTAATCGCCCCCCACCTACCGCAGGACGTGAGATGGAGGATTTAAGTCGAATTTCTTCAACTAAGTCGTTTGGAATTTCCTTGATAAATCTTGACGGGCGACAAAGATTGATTTCACCATGGAGCCGACGTGACTCTGTATGACAAATATATAATTTACTCATGGCCCGAGTAACGCCGACATAACAGAGCCTTCTCTCTTCCTCTAAACCGCTGAGGTTGTCTATGGACATTTTGTGCGGAAACAGACCTTCTTCTAGCCCGACCAGAAAAACTAAAGGAAACTCCAATCCCTTCGCGGAATGCAGAGTCATCAACTGCACCGCATCTTCCTCTGCAGCAGCTTGCCCTTCTCCGGCATCCAGAGCAGCTTGATCCAAAAAAGCTGTTAGAAAGTCAGCAGATTCTTTTGAAGGGATTTCCGTTAATTCAGTCGGTTCAAAGTTGCTGGCCGCATTTACAAGTTCGTCTAGATTCTCAATACGGGTTCTCGCTTTTTCACCACCCTCTTTTTCATGATGAGGAATTAACCCGGTATTTTTTATTATGGCATCTACTTTATGTTGCAGCTCAAGGTTTTTGGTGCCTTCTTCGAGATCGTCTATTAGTTTTAGAAATTTTAGTAAAGAATTTGCTGCTCGTAGGGGAATAGTTGATTCATTAATGCAGGTTATACATGCCTGCCAAAGTGATACATCATT
Organism: Gammaproteobacteria bacterium; assembly: GCA_002700775.1. GTDB lineage: Bacteria > Pseudomonadota > Gammaproteobacteria > Pseudomonadales > Pseudohongiellaceae > UBA9145. The sequence goes on from PAEL01000004.1 coordinate 9,099, forward strand.
TTCCCGAGCGTTTTTTCGTATCGCCTCTAACGTTCGACCCCCAATGCCTCTTACAGGAATATTGATGACCCGTTCTACGGCAGTATCGTCATCACGATTTGCAATAAGACGGAGATACGAAATTGCATTTTTGATTTCTAAGCGTTCATAAAAACGCTGGCCGCCGTAAATCCGATACGGCATCCCGAGTCGAAGCAGGGCCTCTTCAAGTTCACGAGATTGGGCGTTTGATCGATATAAAATTGCCGATTCTGATCGACGGTTTCCGTTATTGAACCAGTCTTGTGCACGATCAACAACGAAACGTGCTTCGTCCTGTTCGTTTAGGGCTGTGTAGAGACTGATTGCTTCGCCATCCCCGTCCTCTGTCCAAAGGTTTTTGCCTAAGCGACCGGAGTTATTGCTAATCAAGGCATTTGCAGCGTTAAGAATATTAGAGGTAGATCGATAGTTTTGCTCAAGCTTTACGAGTTCTGCTCCGGGGAAGTCGGTATTAAATTTCTGAATATTCTCAATCTTTGCCCCTCTCCACCCGTAAATAGACTGATCATCATCGCCAACAACCATTAGATTGCTGGCGCGTCCAGCAAGAACTCTGAGCCAAGCATATTGAATGTCATTTGTATCTTGAAACTCATCTACGAGGATATGTTGAAAACGGCGTTGATAATGTTCAAGCAAACTAGGATTTTTAAGCCATAGTTCGTGAGCTCTGAGCAATATTTCTCCAAAATCTATCATCCCACCGCGCTGACAGGCGAGCTCGTAAGCCTCATAAATTTGAATCATGGTTTTCAGATATGAGTCATTTATTGGATCGATATTATGAGGTCGTTTTCCCTCATCTTTTTGCCCATTGATATACCACTGGCATTGTTTTGCGGGCCATCGGTCCTCGTCTATCTGAAGCTCTCGATTAACACGTTTTAATAATCTAAGTTGATCGTCGCTGTCTAAAACCTGAAAATCTTTGATGAGGCCGGCCTCTTCCCAGTGCTGCTTCAAGAGTCGGTGAGCTAAGCCATGAAAGGTACCAACCCACATCCCGCCGAGAGCGAGCCCCATCAGTTCTTCAATTCTGCCACGCATCTCCCTCGCTGATTTATTAGTAAAAGTCACTGCTAAAATTGCAAAGGGAGATATGTTTTCAGCCTCTATTAACCAGGCAATGCGGTGAACTAGAACACGTGTTTTGCCGCTTCCGGCTCCAGCGAGTACAAGAAGGTGATCGTTTGGATTCGCAACAGCGTTACGCTGCTGATCATTTAAAGAATCAAGTAGATGAGAAACGTCCATATGTGTCTATTCTATCAAAGTATCACGGGTAATTTCGTTAAAATTCTTGAATTGTTTGTTAGTAAAAGAGTATCGCCGGAAACCCTGAGATTAGTGATATACTTTGGATTAAGCAGTTTTGGCTACAGGCGTTGTTAGCCGTTTGATTTTAGGAGTTTGGTATGGCGGGACGTTCGGGTGATGCAGTATTTAACTGGCAAGATCCATTTGATTTTGATTCTCAGCTGAGTGAAGACGAACGCTTGGTTCGAGATGCTGCGCGTCAATATGCGCAGGAAAAGTTGTTGCCCCGTGTTCGGGACGCATATCGTCAGGAAGAGACGGATCCGGAAATATTCAGAGAAATGGGTTCCTTAGGGTTGCTAGGATCCACAATTGAGGGGTATGGATGTGCCGGAGTAAATTACGTTTGTTATGGTTTAGCGGCGCGTGAGGTTGAGGCGGTGGATTCCGGGTATCGCTCTATGATGAGCGTGCAGTCGAGTTTAGTCATGCATCCAATCAACGCATTTGGTAGTGAGGACCAAAAGCAGCGGTTTCTTCCTAAGCTGTCTTCTGGAGAGTTGATTGGATGTTTTGGTTTGACGGAGCCAGACCATGGGTCAGACCCTGGATCTATGATTACTCGGGCACGTGCAGTGGATGGGGGCTATTCTATTTCAGGCGCGAAGAACTGGATAAGTAATTCACCCTTTGCCGATGTTTTCATTATCTGGGCTAAGGATGATGATGGTGTGATTGGGGGCTTCATCTTAGAGAAAGGTATGAAAGGTCTCTCTGCGCCAAAGATAGAGGGAAAGCTTGCTTTACGCGCATCTGTTACGGGTGAAATAGTTATGGACGAGGTATTTGTCCCTGCTGAGAACAAGTTGCCGAAAGCTGCGGGGCTTAATGGTCCCTTTAGTTGCTTGAACTCTGCTCGATTGGGTATTTCTTGGGGTGCAATTGGCGCTGGTGAAACATGCTGGCATGCCGCTTTACAATATACTCTTGACCGGAAGCAATTTGGCCGCCCACTGGCCGCTAATCAATTAATTCAGAAGAAACTAGCTGTTATGCAGACAGATCTTTCGCTTGCACTCCAAGGATGTTTGCAGGCATGTCGTTTAAAAGATGATGGAAAACTTCCGGTACCGCTAATCTCTCTCTTGAAACGAAACTCTTGTGAGAAAGCCCTAGCTGCGGCCCGAGAAGCTCGAGATATGCTCGGTGGCAATGGTATTTCTGACGAATACCCGGTAATGCGACATATGCAAAACTTAGAGGTAGTGAATACGTATGAAGGGACTTCTGATATTCACGCTTTAATTTTAGGTCGTGCGCAAACTGGGATCCAAGCCTTTACACGTAATTGAGAATGATCCCGCAAAAAAGTGAAGCGCCCACCCAGTTGTTGTTTTTGAAGGCTGAGAGGCAATTAGCGGGGGTTCGTTCAGTTGTTATCCAAGCTTGATAACTAAATAGTCCAGCCGCCAATATTAAGCTGAGATAAAAATAAGTACCAAGCTTGAAATATAGTCCTGCAAAGAAAGTTAGCGTGAGGAACAGTATTTGAAAAACCCCTACGAATTTTTTGTCGTGCTTCCCAAATAAAATAGCGGTCGATCGAATACCAATTACTAGATCATCTTCACGATCAGCCATAGCGTATTGCGTATCATAGGCTATGGTCCAAAAAATGTTGCTAAAAAACAACAAATAAGCTGCTGCAGGAATTGTAGATCTAACTGCGGTGAACGCCATGAGGATACCGAATGAAAACGCGATTCCTAATATGACTTGTGGGATGTGGGTTACTCTTTTCATAAATGGGTAAATTGTAGCTAAACACAACCCTCCAACAGATAAAAGTATTGTTTTTTGGTTAAGAAAAAGCACTAAAGTGAATGCGAAAAAGCAAAGTATGCAGAAACAAAAAAGGGCCTGTTTGCGAGTGATCTCACCAACAACAATTGGTCGATTTTTTGTTCGGGCAACATGCCCATCAAAATTTGCATCGGCATAGTCATTTATACAACAACCAGCGGATCGCATTACGAGCGTTCCAGTGGCGAAAATTAAAAAAAGTTTAAAATCTGGCAGGCCGCCCGATGAGACCCACAGAGCGCTTAATGTCGGCCAAAGTAGTAACAGTATACCGATAGGACGATCTATACGAATTAGTCGGCCTAATGC
>PAEL01000056.1 GCA_002700775.1 Gammaproteobacteria bacterium
ATCTAGGTCCACACCTGAACCTATTAACAACTTCCCTATTTCAACATTACCTCGAGCCGCGGCAAAGAGTAATGCAGAATAACCGCCGAGTTCCTCCATTACACCTCGATCAAATGCTGCTCCATTAGAACTCTCAGAATACATAAGCCGGGGCCGTACTTTCGACTTCGCATCTAAGTTAGCACCTGCATTGATCAACACTTCCACAACATCAACGTGATTCTGCGCAGCAGCCCACATCAGCGCAGTTTGCTCTCGAGAATTTTCTCGGGCATTAACATCGGCACCAGCGGCGATCAGATAGCTCACACCATCGACACTTCCAGATCTTGCTGCCGACATCAGAGGCGTTTCGCCACTTGGCAATTTAACGTTGGGATCAGCATCGGCGCTTAATAGAATCCCGATTAACTTGGCATTTCCTGTCTTCGCCGCAAGGTAAAGGGGCGAGGCACCCAATCGATTTACGATGTTGACGTCAGCGTTGACCTGAACAAGCGCCTCTACGATATCGACATCCTCCTGATAGACCGCCCAATGCAAAGCAGTCGCACCGTCGGCCTGACGCGCGTCAGGGTCAACGCCCGCGCCCAGGAGCCGCCGAGTAGCTTCTGTGTCTTTACTCCTCACCGTCTCGATAAGTGCAATAGTCTGAGACTCAGCTGCAACCTCATCTGATGAAGCAAAAAAAGTTAAAACGACAGGGAATAGTAGCATCCAAAAGAAATTATAAATTTTCCAATCGATAAACGCTCTGAAGGCAAGCCACATTCTAGACCTCACCTAACAGGTTAAGCGGACCAGTGCTATTGACCAACTTTTCAAGCGGAAGACCCATCTTATCAAGCATAGTCAAATGGAGATTACTAATTGGCGTGCCCTCTCTATACCGAAGATGCCGCCCCCCCTTAACCGATCCAGAACCCCCTCCAAGAAGCACCAGGGGCAGCCCGGTGTTGTCGTGCCGGTTACTGTCCGACATGCCTGCGCCATAAAGCATTAAGAGATTATCAAGCAAAGACCCATTGCCATCCGGCGTAGAGTCAAGCTTATCAAGATAATAAGCAAACAAGCTCGTATGAAATTCGTTAATCTTAGTGACCTTCTCATACAGTGTTGGATCATCCCGATGATGAGAAGTCGGATGGTGAGAGTCAGGCACCCCAATCTCTGCATAGGTGCGACCGCTAAGCTCTCGGCCCATCATAAAAGTTATAACTCGAGTAAGATCAGTTTGGTAAGCGAGGACCTGCATATCAAACATAAGCTTGGCATGTTCTTCATAAGTCTGCGGAACACCAGCCGGTTGTTCTAACAACGGCAACTCACGATCACTTTGCGCCTCAGCCAGTTGAATTCGTCTCTCGACATCTCGGACTGCATCCAAATATTGATCGAGTTTAGCGCGATCACCCGCATCAACTTTACGATTTAACTCAGAGACACGATCTGACACCGAATCTAAAAGACTTTGATCTTTGCGTATTCTTTTTAGACGGACCGCGGGATCGGTAGTGCCGGTATCTCCAAATAATCGTTCAAAAACAACACGCGGATTCGTCTCCATGGGCAGCGGTGTATGAGCGTCTCTCCACGCAATGGTGCTAGTATATTGACAACTAAAACCAATATCACAAGAGCCGAACACATCACTTTGATCAAGAGCCAGTTCTAAAGATCCCAATTGAGTTTGCTTACCAAGTTCTCGAGCTACGAGCTGATCAACCGAGACTGCTGCCTGCAAATCCGACTCACTGCGAGCTGGAATAGTCCCAGTCAAAAACCGAGTGGATGCACTCGCATGCACTCCGGCGTTGCTGCTGGAACCATTAAGTCCCGTTAATACCAGCATCCTATTCTGATAAGCCTTCATAGGTCTCAATATACGAGTAATCTCGAAACCCGATCCTTCAGTAGAGGGGGTCCATGACTTCATAGCCATACCGTTAGGCACGTAAACAACACCCATTCTTTTAGCAGGTTGCGCAGTTTGAGCTGAAGCAGATGAGAGTGCTGGAACCATGCTGTCGAGAAGCGGTAACGCTAAACTCGCTCCTATGCCACGCAAAAGCGTTCGCCTCGGGAGCGTTTTTTTAAAGATAATCATAGTTCAGTTCTCCTCATTTGAAACGGCGTACTCTGGACCACCCCAAGAATTACTTGAGACCACCGATAATCTTCTTTCTTAGCTGCTCGGACAATAGCGCGTATCTCAGGCATGTCAAAATATTCAAGACTACGACCAAGGGCAAACCGCATTAACTTTTCTGTAATGGTTCCAACAAAATCATCTGGGCGGGAGAGCATTAAGCTACGCAAACCATGTGGCCCATCAAAAGTATTCCCATCGGGCAATAATCCGGAAGCATCAATATCCTGGCCGGCAAATCGCGTGCGCCATTTACCTAGGGCATCATAATTCTCAAGCGAAAAACCAATTGGATCCATAGCCGCATGACAGACCCGACACGCGGGATTTTCCCTATGCATGGCCATGGCCTCACGCATCGTAAGTTTTTTGCCGTCGCTGCTTGTTTCAAGTGCGGGGACGTTTGGCGGTGGCTCGGGCGGGGGACCTCCCAGAAAATTTTCAAGGATAAACTTGCCGCGTAACACTGGAGAAGTTCGATTGGGATAAGAGGTCACCATCATCAGACTACCGTGACCAAGAAGACCTCCTCGCTCAGCTCCCTGCAGCGCTACCTTTCGAAACCGATTGCCATAGATTCCTTGAATGCCGTAATGCTCGGCAAGACGCTGATTGACATATGAGTAGTCCGCACTCAACAATTCTTTTACACTGCGATCGGATCGAATTTGATCATTAAGAAATAACTTTGTTTCTTCCTGAAACGCTGAACGCAGATTTTCATCAAACTCAGGAAAACTAGCTGGATCAGGATAGATATCCTCGATGTTACGAATATACAACCACTGACCGACAAAGTTCTCAATAAAGCCTGAGAAACGAGAATCAAGCATCATTCTGTTTACTTGAGCCTCAAGAACCCCTGGGCTCCTCAAGGCTCCGCGCTCTGCTAAATCCAACAATTCCTCATCGGGCAAACTACTCCAAAGGAAAAAAGAGAGGCGCGTCGCGAGCTCTGTTTCGCTAATAAAATAAGGCGATCCTGATTTTGCATCGATCGGGTCTTGCTCAATGCGAAACAAAAAATCTGGAGAGACTAGCAGCCGCTCCAAGGCGAACTGAATACCGGTGTCAAACCCACCTTCAACATAGCCTTGGCTGTAGAAACTCATCAAATCCTCTAGGTCGCTCTCAGCTACCGACCGACGGTAAGCTCGCCGCGCCAGGGAACTCAATATTTGACGCGCACACGAAGTCTCTTGATCCGCTGTCTTTGGACGACAGCTGAAGATTTTTTTTCGGCTAGGAGTATCGCCAGAGCCCGTTACTGATAATGGACCTTCAATTTGAATGCTGCCAACGCTGGGATTAGAGTCTGGCAACTCTGTTACAGCCAACTGGTATCCGAAAAGTCTTGGTTGTTGAACACCTTCAGCCTCCCAAGTCTCCCGAGGAAACGTAGCCCCGACAACTCGTGGCCCCGCCTGCACCGGTAGCACCAATTCGAACCCATTGTCAGCAAAGGCCATCATAAATTCTTCCCAGTCGTCACTACCGCGGATGTTTCCTGCATAACTAAAGGGAGCCGGGGTCCCCGGAGCATCGCCACCGAATGAGAATGTCCGAACATACTCGCCGTCAAGACTAAACTCCATCTCATGAGCCTGGTCGTAGCCTCGGACAAAATCAACATAATTAGTCTGAAGTTTTATGGTAATGCGGTACTCACCGTCGACAGGAAATAGATGCTCTATTGCAGCTCCACCACGCGACCCAAAGGGTAAGTTTTCGCTCAACCGTCCCTCTTGGATGAGGTTCAACGGAATTTTGTAAGTCTTTATCGAAGAACCACTCGGTGATGCACCAACGGCGAGTTCTGCAACCTTGTGTGCAGCGTTTACATAGCGCTCTATGCTCAGCGGAGAAAGGGCCAGCACTTCAGCATTATTATCAAAACCATAACGATCTGGAGAGTCGGACGGAATTAAATCTGAGACGTTTAAGTCTAGACCAAGCAGATCACGAATAGAGTTTCTGTATTCAGCTTGGTTAAGTCGATGAAAAGCTTGCGTACGCCCAGGGTCAACATTACTCGCAGCGATACGGTCAAGCTCATCCTCCAGCCACGCGCGAAAACCATCATATTGAACTTTATCTGGTCGAGGATAGTTTGGCGGAGGCATCACACCAACTCGAAGCTTTTTGATAACCTTCTCCCAGACCTCTGGGTTTGCCGCCAAATCTGACACATCCTCAGTATCCAAAGTTAGACCGAGGTTACGCAATTGAGTAGTTTGAAGACCTTCGTTGATCGTTGCTACCGAGTTGACTACTGCTTGGTTATGACAAATAGCGCAGTATTGATCGAGCAATGCACGGTTGCGCTCCGAAATGCTTTGACCCGCCAAGTCTGCCGCAAACAAAAGACAAGGAAATATCGAGCAGAATTGCAGAAGACATGCTCTTTTCATTTGGTGCTCCTATCCTATATTGAAATTATCCATTACGCCCAGTGGGGGCCTCCGCACTTCCGCACTCATTTCCTAAAACCCCATTTCCTCCGCAGTAAGACAGGTCCTGCAGCTGCAAAAGAATTCCATCCGGATCCGTAAAATATAATTCGGGGGTACCCTCAATTGCTCCACCTCTATTGGCACCGCGCATTGTTACGTAAGCCTGCAACGGCCCAGTAGCGCCGCTTGCTTCTCCCAAGATGGTTAATCCATAGTTTTCCAGCACAGAAAATATTCGATCAACGTCAAAATCCTCGACAGCCAGCGAGACATGATGTATCTGACTTTCTCGGGTGGGCTGGTTGGACAAGGCTAAGAATTGTTTCCCGCTGCCAACCCTCAGCACTGGCAAGGCACCCTGATAGGTGTCAATGGACAAATTGAAGAGGCTCTGATAAAGCTGGATGGAACGTACCTGATCAGAGACAAACAAGGTAAAGTGATTGAACTCTTGGATTGATAAAAGACCCTTCTTTACATCAGATTCCTCAATCGACGAGCAAATTTCACCCTTAGAACCAGCGCCTCCACAGTAACTTGCGTCCTGCATTTGCACAACAATACCGTCTGGGTCACCAAAATAGAGTTCGGGCGTACCATTGATTGCGCCCCCCAACTGCTGGCCGCGAACTCTCAGTCTGGAATGCATGGCAGACGGAGTGTTTGCTTCATTAATGCCATTTTCCGCTAGGATTCGCAAAGCATCGTCGTAGTTAAAATTCTTCACGGCCAAGCAATAATGAGTAATTCTTGGGTTATCACTGGCATCGCCACCAATGGCAATAGAATGCGGTCCGGCGCCCACTCGCAAAACAACTGTGGGACCCTGGCGCGCAACGATGGGAAGCCCAAATAATCCCTGATACCACGCAACCGATGCCGCAGGGTCAGACACCGCAAGAGTCATTTGATTAATGGCATCAAGCTGCATGAGCGGGGACTTCTGAACCGCCCATACGGCCGGCATACCCATACCGCTCCCGGCTGTCAGTGTGGCAATCGAATTCAAAAAAGCACGTCGGCTCCGATTAGTTTTTCTGTTGCTGTTCTCCGTGTCCGACATAGCGAGCCTCGCTTTAAACCTATACGGTTAATATATTCTATGCTTTATTTTGCCAACGGATTCGGTCGCATCTGAAACTTGACCATCTTGCTGGTTGTACCTTTACCACCCTCTGTGTGCCAATTAAAATTGGTGCCGTAATTAGCCCAAACGCCGCGACCTTTCCAGCCCGCGTCTGGGTCGTCAATACGCCCATCTAATCCGCGGGAATAAAAACCTAAGGGATAAGGAACACGCATGTGTACAATTTCTTCAGTTGCAGGCACAAGAGCTATAAGGGAATCTGAACCAGAGCCATTCGCGATAGGCACATTCTCGCCTAAGCCGAGCGTATTAAAAGTGTCCACCCAGTTATAATAATGAAAATCAGCTTTTCGATCCGTGCCCTTCATATTTGGACCGGGTATCTCATGAAGCGTCCAACCTTGCTGACAGTGCTGAGAATCAATCACAGCGGGTCCGCTTAACACGTCACATTTAGTGCGATCAAAACTAGCAATATGGCTGCTCCCAGAGAGAGCAGACCAGACAACTCCGTTACTGTCCATGTCGATGCCCCGAGGGCCAAAACCCATCGGCTTACCCTCTACCACAGGCAGTTCATACACCTCGGTGATGCAAGTCTCGGGTGGATTATCACCGATGTCGAGACGGTATATACGGCCCGGAAATTCAGTGCCCACACCCCAGGCAACACCTTCTTCTCGAGTATCTGCGATAATGCCGTAACTACCGGGGCTCATACGAGTGTCCAATTCGAAATCAACATCTGTAAGAACACCACCACCACCACCTTCATTCTGACTCCTCAGAGGACCCACGGGTTGATTCCAAGGCTTACTAATGCGGCCATCACCATTGGTATCAACGACCATTGGGCACCAACCCTGAGATAACTGCTCGTCCTGTGTTTGATCCCAGACACGCGTGTTGATAAATCCAATTACATCGCCCCCGCCACTAAAATACAGCATGCGATTTTTACCCCAACCAAACTGAAGGTGATGGGTCCCGAAACAGGTAGAAATCAGACCGAACTCGCCGGTGGCAGGATCGTAGTGAGAAGCCTGGCGCTCGCTGCCACGAGATGGGTGATATTGAGCAAATTTGTTCCCCGACTCGGGCTCACACCACTCAGGCAGATTATTGCCCTGCACCTTAGTCGTCATCCAAACTCGACCCAATTCATCGAACATAGGGTTGTGGGGATCAGCTGGGCGTTGCCACAATGCCTCTCTACCGTAGTAAGCTGAAGGCACACCAAACTGTTGCGCAAACCTTGTAACTGCAGGATTATCAGGATTATCCTTAACAGCAATTACTATCTCTCGCCATTCATGGGTGTCGGGATCCAGTTCCAAGAGAGCGCCATGCCCACCATCAACACCATAAACCTTCCCTCCAGCATTTAAGTTGGCGTTCCGCTTATCCGTTGTAATCTCATCATGAATATAAGATGACTCGTTACCCCAATCCCATTGGGTTATTACAACGTTACGCTCAACGCCCTTCGGTCGCGGTGGTTCAGGAGGAAGCTCTCCAGCCGCAATTCGATCTGTCCAGTCTGCATACATTTCCATACCCCTCGGACCGAAGCGAAGTGCGTAACGCGTCATGAAGGCGCCGCGAATACCCATCGCGGTTCTGTATTGCCAAGCTTGTACGCTTGAAGGAAAGTCAAGATGACTCAGGTGATCCAGAGTCCGCGTCGCTTTGTTACCCAGCTGATGGCACAACTGACAACCTTGCTTGGTCAGGTCAAGCCATTGGTCCTGACTATACATCGCTTCATTAATGCCATTCCCCCCACGCCCAGTGCCCGGAAACTCCGTCTCTGAGGGGACTTGCATTAAGGAGTACCAGTAGTTCGCTGGGTAGACCTCAGCCGCGAGCAGAGGATCTTGCGCAGTGAATGTTCGTAATTTGATATCCTCAGCCCCGGTCCTCAACTGAACCGGATCGGAATCAATAAGGCCATATCCACGCACCCATACTTTGAACAGTGCGTCAGGCAACTCAGGTAAAACGAAGCGGCCTTGGTCATCGGTAACTACAATTTTCGTGAAGTGCGTCGCCAAATCATCTGTTTCAGCTATGACCCACACTCCAGCCTCTTCGCCATCACCACTAATCACACTCCCACTAATCAATCCGACATTGGGGCTTTGTTGGGCAAAAATCTGCGGCGATTGCAAAGCTGCTGCGGAGAAAATCAAAACCCCGAATATGTTTTGAATTGACAGATAGCAGCTCGCTACACCACGACTGAACATAGAAACGCTCCTCTAAATTATGAAGTCCGGGTTCTTTTGCTCACAACTGTCAGCGCTGCCTGACCTCTTTTTATAATGTGAACTTACGGCTAGAAATTATCCGAAACCTCTCAATTTCGAAATCCGAACAAGAAAAATTTTCCCTTAGGACTGCATGCCTGGCAATAAGCACCCCAGGACCACTTCAATTATACTCAACAGATTAAATTTTAGGTTTGTGATTTGCCCGGTAGTCTTTCGGTGTTGTGTTATTCAGAGTTTTAAATGCCTTATAAAACGAGGAAAGAGATGTATAGCCCACATCGAAACCTATGTTTGTAATTGGTTCGTTGGTACCTACCAATAATTCAATTGTCTCGTCGATCCGATAATGGTTTAGGAACTCGCTAAAGTTTCGGTACCCCATATGATTATTTATTGCTCGTCGCACCAGATACTCTTGACTGTTCAAATTTTCAGCCAACATGCGAACAGTCAGGTTCGAATTACGGTAGAGTTTTTCATCCGCGATAACTTTCTTAATCTGATCAATCAGGTCTCTCTCGCGAGCGACTTGTTCATTACTTACTTTGTGCAAGTTTGGTCCGGTTGGAGTTCGAATAAAAGATAAATTCACAACGCGAAACGCCCAGAGGAATAGAGCCACCGTGACGCAATAGGCATAAAAAGAATAAGAAATCATGGGCACGGGCATACCCGGAAAATAAGAACCTTCGGAGACAAGAGAAAGCACCCAAATACTCCGGTTGCCTCCCATCAATAACAAAAGAATCGCGACGCAAACAACAAAAATCACACGCTCAAAGCGACGCTCAATGACAAGATCGCGCCTCCAGCCCTCCATTGCAGTATAAATCGCCGCCAGTGAAAAACCTATCAAGACTAACTGCGAATAAACCCAGGTGACAAGATTAGAAAAAAAACTTAACTCAATCAGATAGTGAGCGTAGTAGCTACCGATCGAGCGCATTATTAATGATGTAAAAATCAATAGCCAAATACCGATCCTAACTTTAGAAATTTCAAAGTTGTCGTCGAATAATTTTAACGATAGCATCCAAACAAGAAACATCGAAATATTGCCAACGCGATTGAGAGCCATGGTGAAGTAAATTAACCAAGGAGAGCTTTGTGAATTAACTAAAGAATTAAGCCCTTCACCGAGCAATCCTGAAATCAATGTCAGCACTAGCCCTCCTGCTAAAAGCCCCAATACTGATCGCCAGTGATACATAAAAATGTAGCTGGCAAGCACTAGCATCTGTGAAACTGCAAGACTTAGAAAAACTATGTGCAAAGTTGACATCGACGCTCCAGGTTTCTGGCTTTTAGTTTACTCTTCATAAACGACCTGAAAGAAAGCAAGAAAAAAACGTTGAAGCTAGGAATTTAACTACATACTCCTTTAAACAGCAATTTCAAAAAAATGTCAGTAACAATTTGATTTTGCGTTGACACTAGTGAAAACGACAAGTTTACAGGAAGGATTAAAGCAACGACCAAAATATTCTTCGCCGTGCACAAATACTTAAACCTTTGGCCTGCTCTATTGTTTCATCGAAGGCGAAGTCAATAGGATTATCTTGTAAAGAAGTAACCAAAATTATATTACACTTCTGTCAACCAGCCATGTGTATCCTGTGCAACCCCATTAACCAAATCGAAATATCTTCTCTGTAACTCTCTCGTCAAGTCACCAGGCGCACCCGTTCCAATAGGCGAGCCGTCAACATTGTTGAGCGGAGTAACCTCCCAACCGGTTCCACAGAAAAAAGCTTCGGAGGCGTCGTAAAGTTCACTTCGATCCATATCACGCTCCCTAACTTCGACACCCATATCTCGCAGTAACATGATCACAGTGTCACGCGTAATACTTTCAAGAATATCGCTGGTGACAGAGGGTGTAATAGCAACACCATTTCTAATCATAAAGATGCACATGCCTTGACCCTCAGATATTTTCCCTCTGCTGTTAAGCATAATGGCCGCGTCATAACCATCGATATTCGCCTGAATACCAGCATACCGAGAATTGTTATAGTTAGCGTTTGCCTTCGCTCGAGCCGGCATGCAGCGGTCTGATATTCGTTCCCATGATGACACCTGTGCGCGCACGCCGTCCTCAACCTTCTTCGGGGTCCCACGAGGAATTGCGGTAATAAATTGCCCAATCGGGCCACGAGCAGATGACTCCCCGTACTCGTCAAGATAAACCGTCGGACGAATGTGGACTGAGGCTCTAAAATTGTTACGGCGCATCAGTTCCACGGTCGCATCACACAACGGGCCCGCAGGAGCTATTTCACCAAAACGCATTACCCTCTGCGAAAATTCGATTCGCGCCATATGATCGTCAAGTCGAAATAAAAATAGTTTTTCCTTGTCTTCATTCCAATAACCGCGAATGCCTTCAAACACCGACGCCCCATATTTCACAGCTGGCGAAAACACGTGCACGTTAGCCTGATCCCAGGGCACGTACTCACCATTAAAGTAAACAATTAGATCTTTGAATTTATCTATACTCATCGAATTTAGGCCTTTTCAAGAATTTCATCGGGGATCTCAACGTTGTAATTCAATCCTGAGCGCCCCCCGTCAACGTAAACTGTTTCGCCAGTTATATATGCTGAATCCTCACTGGCCAGGAACAGAACTGGTCCCGCAACATCCCTGCCCTCTCCCAATCGGCGCATAGGTATGCGAGTCAGTACTTTTCGACGCGCTTCCGCATCACTGAATAGACCTTCACGACTTAAATCAGTCAAGATCGTCCCAGGACCAACAGCATTCACGCGAATGCCATATTGTGCAAGAGATAGAGCCATTGCATTCGTCAGCGTCGATACACCGCCTTTTGAAGTCGCATAGGGCGATATACCGGGCATCGTCATTCGAACGCTGGTTGAAGACATATTAACTATAGCGCCACCTTTCCCTGCTGCAACCATGTGCTTGGCAACTTTTTGTCCTACCAAATACATTGATTTCAGATTAGTTTGGATAACCTCGTCAAACACTTCTTCGGTAACATCAAGAAAATCGCCGCGCCGCTGAATGCCCGCGTTCGAAACTAATACGTCGATATTACCGAAGTCCTCAACTACCTTATCAATGGTCTTATCTACCTCTAACTTAAGGCCAACATTACATTTGTAAAATACAGCTTTAACGCCAAATTTCTCTGCAATCTCATCGGCGGATTTTTGCCCCGCTTCTTCGAGCATATCCAAAATCGCAATATTACCACCCTCCTCCGCAAAACGTTCTGCACAGGCCCGTCCGATTGAACGGGATGCTCCGGTTATCAAAATATTTTTACCTTCCATACGCATGATTATTACTCCCTACACCTCACGAAGTGCGTTGAATTGATCGATATAGCCGGAACCATCTATGCGGGCAGCTATTAAAGTTGTCTTCCCCGTTTTAAGAGCAGCTGTCAGTGCATCACCGAGTTTGTGTGCGGTATCTACGACTACACCATCGGCACCAAAACCTTGTGCAAGTGAAACCCAGTCCATACCGCCGATACCGACGCCATACTTTGCCTTACCCTTAAGAGCCTGCTTAATCCGAATTAACGCAATTTCTTGATCATCGAAGACAACAACGATAATTGGTAGGTTTTCTTTTACTGAGGTTTGTAATTCCGCAACAGCCATCAAGAATCCACCATCGCCGGCGAAAGCGACAACTGGGCTTTTCGGCCTGGCCAAACGCGCAGCTAAAGCTCCCGGTATTGCATAACCCATAGAGCCCAATCCATTTGAGGTAAGGAAGTTGCGCTCACCGTGAGATTTCCACTTTTGTACAACCAGCAATCGACTCGCACCCGCATCACAAGTAGCCACGGTATCTCTTGGCAACACATCACAAGCAGCTTCCATCGCCGCCTGAGGCGAAAGACCCTTACAGGGAGTATTTAAAGCATTAGAAACAGCTACACGAAAATCACTCGCCGCTTTTAGTCCCCAGCCCTGACCTGCTTCACAATAATCAGTTAAGCCTTGAACTATTAATTTAATGTCACCGACCATTTCCATATCAAAAGGGACCAAACAATCCAGCGAGGGAACATTCGTAATTGATAAAACTGGCAGCGTGTAAGGCCAGGGCTTAGGCTGAAGCTCAACTATATCCAGCCCGATGGTAATAATTAAATCCGACTGGTTAACCAACTCGCGCTCAATGGTGCCACCAATTATGCAGCCTGCACTCAATTCGTGATCTTCAGGAATCGCGCCCTTACATTTAGAAGTGGTTAGAATGGGCGCGCCCAACTTTTCGGCCAATCCAACCAACTCAGCCGAAGCCTCATCCCAATAAACGCCAAGACCAACTAATATGATCGGCTTACGTGCCTTCGATATCATTTTCAGTGGTTTATCTAATGCCTTTCTATCCGGATCGATCGATACACGCTCCGGTAATAATAGTTTTGGCTCACCGACCAAAGGAATAGCTTGTTTGGTGATTTCTGGTGAGGGAATATCAATGTGGACGGGTCCCGGTGTCCCTGATGTTGCAACTTGGAGGGCATGGCGAATTTGTAAACCCGCAGTGTTAGCCTGCAAGGTAGTATTCCATTTCGTGATTGGAGAAAATATTTTCTGATGGTCAATCGTTTGACGTAGTCTTGTCTCATAGATATCTGTTGGGTATTGGTCGGTAAGTGCTATCAGTGGCGCACGATCCAGCCAAGCATAGGCAACCCCATTGACCATATTCGTCGCTCCCGGCCCACGGGTTGAAGTACAAAGACCCGGACTACCAGTAATCTCACCCCAGGTCGCCGCGAGCATGGCTCCCGCAACTTCTTGCTTCATCAAAATATAACGCATATCCCGTTCACGCGCTGCGTCCATCAAATGCACAGTGTCGCCCCCTGGGTGGCCGACGATAAAAGGCGTACCCACATCACGAAAAGCATCCGCCAAAACTTCTACAGTATTCCTCATGGTTTATTCCTAATCCTTAACTTGGTCATAATGAATATCAATAATCAAATTCAAATGATCATCGACTGATATCGTGGTGTCCGGCCCTGCAACAACCGTTGATTCGCGCTCTTCAATAACCGCCGGCCCAGAAATAATCGTCCCCGCTGCAAGGCCATACCGGTTGTATATCTTGCACGTTGCATAGCCAGTCTCTGGAAAAAAAACCTGGCGCTCGCCCTTGGACGCGGCACCCCGATCAATTTGCTGACCCTCAAAATTCAATTGAATGTTAGGAGTTGGTCCTGAAGCACTGATCCTCCATGTCACTGTTTCGATAGCGACATCTGAAATACTGCGACCAAATAATTCCGCATAACGCTTAAGGAATTCAGTCTTCAGTAATTCCGGCAGATCAACCTCAGCAAGATCATCAGGGAGGTCAACAGAAATCTCAAAACCCTGCCCTCGATAGCGCATTTCAACCCGATGCTTGATGTTGATCGTATTAACATCACCCCCAGCTTCCACCAAGGAATTAGAAGCGCTTGCTGACATATCGTTAAAAATTTTTAGCACTTTCTCTGCATCAAGCTGCTCTAGTGTGGACACATAGCTATGAACTCCCTCAGTCGCAGGGGCGGCAATGAGAAATCCAAGGGCCGAGGAAACACCGGCTCCGAGGGGGCAGATGAACCGGTTAAGCTTCAATTGTTTAGCCACGCCGTAAGCATGAACCGGCCCGGCGCCACCAGTCGCAACCAAAGTGTAACGACGTGGGTCTCGACCTTTCTCGGCGATGTGGGCGCGTGTTGCCGCAGCCATATTGTTGTTAACAATGGCATGAATTCCCGCTGCAATATCAGTCGCAGTCATACCGGAAGGAGTGGCGAGCTTGGCCTCAATCGCATTACGAACCATGCCAACGTCTAGTGACATTTCCCCGCCAAGAAAGTACTCCGGGGATAAGTAACCCAACAATAAGTCAGCATCAGTTACCGTAGGATTTTCCCCACCTAAACCATAACAAACTGGGCCGGGTTCAGATGCGGCGCTATCGGGGCCCACTTTTAACAACCCCATAGCATCAAGCCTGGAAATTGACCCCCCTCCAGCACCTATTTCAATTAAATCGATAACCGGCACTTTCAGCGGCACACCAGACCCCTTACGAAATCGACGCACTCGACCGGCTTCGAAAGTATTCGCATGCTCTGGGTTAAAATCTTCGATAAGACACATTTTTGCAGTTGTGCCACCCATATCAAATGCAATAACAGATTGCGTATCAGTTAATCTTCCATAATAAGCACCTGAAATTGCGCCTGCGGCTGGTCCCGACTCAATCATTTGAATCGGCGCCTCTTGAGCGATTCGCAGGGCCGCTATACCGCCGCCTGAGAGCATCACGTTTAATGGTCCCTCTAGACCTAATCCGGTTAATTTACTCTGAAGATCATTAATATAACGCCGCATTAAGGGCAACACGTAAGCATTCGCAACAGCCGTACATGTGCGTTCATATTCTCGAATTTCTGGCGCAACCACTGTTGATATCGTCACGGGCAGATCAGGGTAGTCAGCAAGGATAAGATCCCTTACTCGCTCCTCATGTTGCGGATTGACATAAGCATTGATCAAACATACCGCTATCGTATCGACGCCTTTTGAAATCAACTCATTACACGCCGTGTTGACTCCAGCTTCATCGAGTTCGGATAAGATTTCACCCGTTGAAGCGATACGTTCATTTACTGTGAGACGCAGATTGCGAGGAACTAAAGGTTCTGGTTTCTCAAGAAATAAATCGTAAAGGTCATAGCGCATCTCGTGCCCTACCTCCAATACATCTCTGAATCCACTGGTCGTTATTAATCCAACTTTCGCACCCAGTCGCTCGATGACTGCGTTAGTTACTAACGTGGTACCATGAACAATGCCATCAAGCTGTGACATTTCAATACCAGCCTCGCTTACGATACGCGACACTCCCTCACATATCGCCTTACCAGGATCGGTCGGCGTCGTTAATTGTTTGCCGGTAAAAATCATGTCTCGGTGTTCGTCGACTAGGACAAAATCTGTGAAAGTACCGCCTACATCAACACCAACTCTAATTCTTTTCTGCATTTCAAACCTTTTTAATTCGATCGTTCCATTACTTTTAATCTTTAGTTACCGGATGACTTATATCCATACTCCTTCTCTGCCGCGGCTGCAGAAATATAACCATTAACAATATCTTTCTGGATAGACGCTGGGTCGCGCTCGGCAGATTTTCCAAATCCACCGCCTCCGGGGAAGTGCAAGTGCAACAACTCACCTGGCTTTAAAACAGCTCGAGATTTTAAATGTGCATACGAACCGTCACTCAGCTCAACCTTTGATAAAGACCCACTTCCACCGCCAAGAATTCCCATGGGAGGATATTTCCCGCGGTCAGCTAACGTTGATAAATTGACCGGATATTCGGACAAAACTTCAATTTCGATATCCTGACCCAAACCACCCCGGAATTGACCCGCACCACCAGAATCGATAGCCAATTCTTTTTTCCAGACACGCAAGGGTGAAGCGCTTTCCAGTGCTTCGATGCTTCCTACCCCAGTATTTGAGGGAAAAGCAGTGCACGCATATCCGTCCATTCGATGATTTGCACCCAATCCGCCGCAAGCAAATAAAACTTGATTAAACCGATTTCCTTGAAGATCAACTCCGCCGTATACCGTCCGCAGTGTCGGTGAACTACCTGAATCCGCACTTACTTTTTCGGGCACAACCTGAGCTAGGCACCTGTAGATCACTCCGGGTAAAAAATGGCCGGTTAAATGCCGCGCTGCCGTCGGCGCCGGCGAAGTTGGGTTAAGTATGCATCCTTCGGGTGCTGATATTGTTACCGGCAAAAAAGAACCTTCATTACGCGGACTGTCAGGATCGAGGGCGCATTTTATTGGATAGGTTGCATATGAATATGTGTACTTGAGAACTGAATTAATTCCTCTTGCTATCTGCGGTGAAGTGCCCGCAAAGTCTAAGTGAAGATTCGATCCTTTAATTGTAAGTTCGCACTCAATGTGGGTCTCTTCATTATCAAAACCGTCAGCATCTACTGAAGCTCGCCAACAGCCATCGGGAACCGATTCAATCGCATTTCTCATAGCTTCCTCTGCCCGACTTCGCAAAGCCTCGGACAACGCGGTAAGCTCATCAAGTCCTGTATCTTCGAGAAATTGCTGAACCCCTTTCGCACAGACCCGTTGCGCAGCAACCTGAGCATAAATGTCACCGATTACTTGATCTGGAACACGAACGTTAGAACGAATTGTCTCGCCTACAAAAGGGTCCTCCACATTTTCCCGAATAAATTTCACGGGCATTATACGTAAGCCCTCTTCCACTAATTCTCGAGAATCAGAGCCCCAACCAGCACCTCCAATATCGGGAAGGTGGGCAATCGATCCAGAAAAGGCGACTAGTTTATCCTTATAAAAAATAGGTGATGCCATGGTGATGTCTGGTAAATGCCCAGAGCCAATCCACGGATCATTTGTGATCACACAATCACCTGGCCGCCACTCTTCGATAGGAATTCGGTCAATAAAATCTCTCACAGAACTGGGAAGCATTCCAACAAATGACGGTATACCTCCTGTATTTTCAGCAAGACAATTACACTGCGCATCCATCAACACGGTGCAGAAATCATTAGACTCACGCACCAACGTTGAGAAAGCGGTGCGAAGTAGTGCCGCTGCAGACTCATCTGCGATAGAAATTAATCTAGACCACATTATCTCTAGAGTGACTGGGTCAAAATCATCGTTTGCTGGAATACTCAATTGGTTACTACCTTTTGTTACTGTATCGAACTATTGCGCAGATACGGCGTTGTCGTGTGAATGAAGGGACAGAAGATACTTGTAATTGCGAAACATAGGCGGTAATTTATACATTTGCATAATTGTAGTCAAGAACTTATACGATTGAATAATCTGTGACTTGCTCACAAGATGCCACAACCTGTTGATTAATCAAATAATTTTCCCTCTGGAAAAAGATCAATTTGTAATTAGGATCCTTATGCTGTTAAAGAATTGTGCAGCTTCAGCCCATAAACTACTTACCAATAAGGAGCTCTCTTGGTGAGCGAAACATTGAAATTTTTTAGTGCCGGCGAATGGACGACCGGTAGCGGAGAACCTTTTGCGACAATAAATCCGGCTACCGGAGAAGAAATCGCAACTATTGGTGGGGCCTCCGCAACTGACGTCGACACCGCCGTAAAAGGAGCACTCAAAGCGCTGAATACTTCCGAATGGAGTGATTTAAAGCCACACGCGCGTGCAAAAATTCTATACCGAATCGGCGAATTCATCGATGAAGATGCTGAGAATCTCAGTCAAATTCAAACGAGCGATAATGGAAAAACAATTCGTGAAAGCCGCAGCCAAATTGCCAGCGCCGCCAATTGTTTTCGGTATTATGCCGGCATCTGCGAAACATTAGAGGATACGGTAACACCCTCACGCGGCGATTATCTATCAATCGCAGTAAGTGAACCGATCGGTGTAGTAGGCTTAATAACTCCATGGAATTCCCCAGCACTACTCGAAGCTAATAAACTCGCACCTGCCCTCGCCGCTGGGAATTGCGTTATCCTAAAACCCTCCGAGGTTACATCGCTTATCGCACTCGAATACGCTCGCATTGGCGAAGAGGCCGGCTTACCTAAGGGTGTCTTGTCAGTCATTACCGGTGCTTCAGACATAGGACGTCTCATAGTTGAGCATCCTGCTGTCGGCATGATTAGCTTCACCGGCGGTCCCGTAGCTGGGAAACGTATTGCTGCTAGTGCGGGGGCTTTACTTAAACCCGTAGTCTTAGAACTGGGCGGAAAGTCACCAAACATGGTTTTTGCAGATGCCGATTTTAAAGATGCTGTGAGCGGCGTCGCAAGTGGAATATTTTCAGGCTCGGGGCAGTCCTGCGTCGCCGGTTCAAGAGTATTTATTCAAAGATCAATTTTTGAGCCATTTGTAAATGCACTCGTTGAACATGCGGAAGGTTTGGTAATGGGTCCCCCTGAAGCGCCTGCCACTGAATTAGGCCCGTTAGCAAATTTTCAGCACCGCGACTTGGTGCATAGGCTTGTAACGTTAGCCCTCGAGCAAGGCGCAGAGCTATTATGCGGGGGGGAGATCCCACAGGCGGCAGAATTTGCATCGGGCGCATACTATCCGGCTACAGTGATTAGCAATGTGAGCAACGAATCAAGCATTTGTCAGGAGGAAGTCTTCGGCCCTGTGGTGACTGTGCTCCCGTTTGACGACGAAGAAGATTTGCTTGATCAAGCTAACGATAGCGCTTATGGACTTGCGTCGGGAATTTGGACAAACGATATAAAACGTGCCCGGCGAGTTGCTCATAAGCTACAAGCAGGCACGGTGTGGATCAACACTTACAAGCAACAATCAATATCGACACCTTTTGGAGGCTACAAAGAAAGTGGCCTAGGGCGCGAAAAAGGAACACAAGGCATTAGAATTTATATGCAGACAAAAGCAATCTTGTGGGCTGATTAAATCAACACAATTGACTTAACTTTCAGGGTCTTCGAGTCCGAGCTCATCGCTCACAATAGCAGCAATTCGAGTCATCGCAGCTCTGCGCACATGCTCCTTAGCAGCTTTCTGTGCTGCTACAGGATTACGTTCCCGTAAAGCATTGAACAGCTGGCGATGCTCCTGTTGCGCCGAATCCCACCGCTCGTGAGATCGATGCACAGGCTTCCAGATCAGTATTTTCGCAGTGTTAATCACAGCAAGAGACTGCTTTAAAAAGGTGCTTCCTGAGATATCGAATATCATTTGATGAAAGCTCTCATTGGCCTGTGCCAATTCGCTGCCGGTCTGCTCAAGTTTGTTTTCTAACTGCACAAGAATATTGTCTAGCTTTTCAATATCTCGATCAGTAACCACACGTGCGGCCATCTCAGCCGCAAGCCCCTCTATCGTTTCTCGATATGAATAGAAATCCGAAACCTGCTTGCGGGTCAGGGTTGCCACTGTAATTCCTTTCCAAGGCTGCATAACTATCAAGCCCTCGGATTCAAGTATTCTCATGGCTTCTCTGATTGGCGTTCGACTGACATTGAGCACCTCTGCTATCGCACCCTCCCGCAAACGCTCTCCAGGAAGATAGCGCCCTTCAGCGATCCCGTCACGAATATGATCTCTCACCTCATCAGTCATTGAGCGCCTGATGGGCCTCGGAGTAGCCGATGTCATACTATAAAATTACCTTTCAAACATAATAAAACAACATAATACATTTAACTGTCGTTGAAACAAGCAGACGAAGTTATCACATAAAACATAGTAAAACGCTCCTTTGTGTCGCGTCGTTCGACCGCATCCATATAAAAAGAATCGCGAACCAATGAGAAACATTGCCAACCCAAAATAAAATACTGTTTAAACGACGGCTGCTTAAGTTTCGCATTAACGAATAACTTGTCTACTTTAGCTTGAACTTCAGCCCGCTTAAAGGTATTTTACACATATGAATAATTTTATACATTTGAATAAAAAAATTTTTCCCTAACAATCTCGTTTTCGATAATTCAAACTGGGCCAACGTCATGTCACACCTTCCTTATGAGCCGTATAGTATCCCAGCATGCTATCAATCTTCGGATACGAGAGAGCTCGAGAGGAAAATTTTAACAAGTGACACGCACTCTGATGCAGTGGTGATCGGTTCAGGAATCACAGGTAACACCCTAGCCCTGCACCTTTCCGAAGCAGGACGATCAGTAGTGCAACTTGAAGCCAAAGTTCCTGGCTGGGGGGGATCTGGCCGAGCTTTCGGTTCGGTTGTTCCCTGTCATAAAAACAGCGAAGACGCTATTCTTCGCCACTACGGAACGCGGCGCGGTACACGTCTCATTGATGCTCTCGCACACGGTCCGGCCCTTGTTTCACAGCTGCTAGAACGTTATAAAATTGATGCAGCATTCCCCGGTGGCGGATGGGCATTTGGCGCCCACTCGAAGCCATTTTATAAAAAGCTTCAAAAACGGGCCGAGTACTGGCAAGCACGTGGTGCAGACGTCGAATACCTTGGCGGAAGTGAATTTAGCGAAGTCATTGGCAGTGATTACTACCGTGGTGGTCTCATCGATAAACGGGCGTTATCGGTAAGTCCATACAGTTATGCTCGAGGCTTATTCGAAAACGCCCACCGACTAGGGGCCAAACAATACATCAATACCCCTGCTCTGGATGTACAACAAACCCAAACCAAAAGCTGGAGTGTCACCACCCCTCAAGGTAGCGTCGAGTGCGAGAACGTTTACTTTTGCACTAATGCCTACACGAAGGGAGTTTGGCCTGGACTTGAAAAAGGCTTTATCCCAGTAAGGGGCTTCGGAGCAACCACTGCCGCTGTTGATCCCGCCCAATTAGACAGCATACTCCCTCAAAATCACTTTATTACTGATACTCGGCAACTTTGGTCCGGTATTAGAAAGCTTCCCAGCGGGCAATTACATCTTGGAGTCGGCGGGCCTGCCATGGGCGCCAAGGGCAAAGCGGATTTAAAAGTCGCTCGTCAACGCCTCAAAGATGTATACCCAGCCATTGGCTCTGTCGAATGGGGTGAGAGCTGGAGCGGATGGATCGCAGTCAGCGTCGACCAGTTCCCAAGAATAATACGTCTAGCTGACGGCGTCTGGGCTGCTCAAGGGTACAATGGTCGCGGCATTGCATTGTCGACTTTACTTGGTCGAGAGCTCAGTTTCTGTCACGGAGATTCTGAAAAAGAGGATCTGATTTTACCGGTGGAGAAAAAAATTCGAAAGGTGCCTTTTCACCCGTTTTCACCACTGGGAGCTGCAGCTATGATTGGTATTTATGGTTTACAAGACGCCATAGCTGATCGTATAAAATGAACGAATTTTCATTCTCAAAAAGACGCATCATGCAACCAACGATTGCGATTCACAATGGTCAGTTTTGGATCGACAGAAGAAAATAATTACCATGGAAGCCACAATGAACAATTTCTCAACCCACCGATGCACAATAATTCCTCTATTCCTTATTTTTCTTGCTGGCTCGGTCAGCGCTCACGCAGCGGACATGCCATCGGTTCCGCGCACAGCTGATGGCAACCCAGACTTCGGTGGTATTTGGCAGGCCTTAGGTACCGCGCATTACAACCTCGAACCCCATGCTGCAGATTTTCCGCCACTGCCGATGCTTGGTGCCGTGGGTTCTATTCCAGCGGGATTAGGGGTTGTTGATGGAGAAACGATACCTTACACAGCATCAGCCCGAGAACAGCAACAAACAAACAAAGACAACTGGCTAACCTTAGATCCAATCGTTAAATGTTTTATGCCGGGAGTTCCTCGCGCAAACTACTTGCCATTCCCCTTTCAAATTATTCAGTCAACCGAGCATATTGTAATGGCTTACGAATTTGCTAATGCAAATCGAGTTGTTTATATGAATCGTCCCGATTTTGAAGCGCCAGTTTTCAGCTGGATGGGGCATAGTCGAGGTCATTTTGAGGGCGACTCTCTCGTAATTGATGTAACAGACCAAGTACCGGATACCTGGCTCGACCATGCGGGTAACCACCATACAGATGCCCTGCGCGTTACAGAGCGCTATACACACATTGGTCCTAATGCGTTAATTTACGAAGCAACCTTAGTAGACCCAAATGTCTACACAAGGCCATGGACTATTCGATTGCCACTGTATCGACGACTCGATACGGATATGCAATTGCTTGAATTCAGATGCGTAGAGTTTGCAGAAGAATTAATGTATGGACACCTAAGCAAGGATGCGGGGACACCTTAGGTGCTTCCCTCACAGAATATTTCATTCGAACAGGGCAAAAAGCATGCCGCTAAACCCAATTGCATTAATAATGTCACGGCTCGAAGACTAAAAACCTTTTCTTAACTTACTATTGATGATTTACAAAGATTAAATTGAGAACGAAAGCTGAGTGACCTGGTCCGAACCCACATTCGCCTTACCAAAGTCGATCTATTGCATTCACTTACATCTACCAAAGGCTGCTCGATGACAGAAGGTGACAAAATAAACCATCAGCAGTGGAAGATCCTTGCATTAATGTTCTTGGCGTATGGCGGAACGATGCTTTGCCGAAACACGATTGGTGCCCTCAGCCCAGCGATGTCTGAAGACCCAGACATCATGCTGACCACGTCACAACTCGGCGAGATATTAGCCTGGGGCGCTGTAGGTTCAATCGTTGGAAAGATGTTCTCAGGGATCATCGCTGATTTCATTGGGGGAAGATTGGCTCTGTTCGCTTGCGTGTCAACAGTCGCGTTGACTACGATGACGTTTTCGTTACCTTCATCGATTTTCTTTTTTAGTCTTATTCACTTTATCATGCGCCTAACACAAACCATAGGTTGGCCTTCGGTAGGGCTTTTAATAAATCAATGGTTTCCAAAGCAACATCACGGAAAAGCATGGGGAATTGTATCTACGAGCTCTCGGATTCATACAGCATTATCAGCGGTACTTTTGGGCGCTCTTGTCGCTGCATTCAGCTGGCGTTCTTCTTTTGTCATTGCAGGATCTTTTTACTTTCTCGCTTCATTTATCCTTTTATACCTAATAAAACCATCACCGACTAGAGTAGGACTCAAAGACCAAAGAGAAAAGCTTGTCCACATAAAATTCTCCGAAACACTAAAAAGTATTTTCCCGTGGTTGGCAACTCTCAGAAAAGACAGTTGCTTTGTCTACATTACTCTCATGATGATGATGCTGTTTGTCTTATATGATTTTGTGGGATACGCACCCTTATATCTAAACCAAGCGACCGGCTTAAGCGCGGCAGATGCAGCGAAGGCATCCGCTTTTTTCCCTTTAGGAGCTCTATTTTCTGTGGTGATCTTTGGCTTTCTTTACGACCACCTTAAATTTAAAAACCTTAGAATTTTATTGATCTGTTGCCTCAGCTTGAGCACGTTGTTCGTTGGTTTATTGTGGTCCATAAAATCTTTTGGGCTTAGCGACGCCTCAACACAAATAATGAGCTTCATTTTGATTTTTATGTTTGGCTTCACCTTCGCTCCGGCTTGGTATTTACCAGTTAACGTTTATATTACCGGCCTAGGAGGGTATCACATCGGCTTCACACTCACGTTAGTCGACGTATTCGGATACATTTCTTCAGCTATTTTCAATGTTGTTGCGGGGAAACTAGCTGAGTCCAGTTGGAATTACTACTTATTATTTGTTATGGCTTTCAGCGTTTTAGCCACAGCGTTTTTATTTATGTTTTTCAGAGAAATGAGAATACGGCTAGGTGAAATTGATTGAATACAACATTTTCCGATGGCTCAAAGTTTATATGCATACACGCTTAATCCCCCAAACGTCCGTAAGACCACAACAGCTCTGAAATGACAAAATTAAAAATTGAAAGCGTAAAATCAACGCTTTCATAAACAACAAAAAATAACACCCCAAATATAACGATTCACCGATAGGAAAGTGACTTTTTAAGGTTAAACTTATGAAAAAATCTCAACAACCCAGCCCAGACCTGGCCCCTTATGGCATTACAGATATTAGCGAGGTTTTCTACAACCCTTCCTATGAATTTCTATTCGAACAAGAAACAGATAGCCAACTAGAGGGCTTTGAGAAAGGAAAGCTTACAGAAACGGGCGCAATTGCGGTGGATACAGGAATTTTTACTGGACGATCTCCGAAAGACAAATATTTAGTGATGGATGACGTCACCCGAGATACTGTTTGGTGGTCGAACCAAGGAAAAAATGACAATAAGCCCATCGATCAATCAACTTGGACAGATCTAAAATCAAAAGTAACCCATCAACTCAGCGGAAAACCACTTTATGTAGTGGATTCAATCTGTGGCGCGAACGACAACAGTCACCTAAAAGTGCGTTTCATTATGGAAGTTGCCTGGCAGGCACACTTCGTAAAGAATATGTTTATTCGACCCTCCATCGAACAACTTAAAAACTTTGAACCCGATTTTGTCGTTATGAATGGTGCAAAATGCTCTAATTTAGATTGGCAAAAACAAGGCTTGAACTCAGAAAACTTCGTCGCTTTTAACCTTACAGAGAAGATTCAATTGATTGGCGGAACCTGGTACGGCGGTGAAATGAAGAAAGGTATGTTTTCGATGATGAATTACTTTTTACCGCTTAAGGGCATAGCATCAATGCATTGCTCAGCCAATATTGGAAAAGATGGAAACACCGCAATTTTTTTTGGCCTTTCCGGAACTGGCAAGACCACACTTTCCACTGATCCTGAGCGTCAATTAATAGGCGATGACGAGCACGGTTGGGATGACGATGGAGTCTTCAATTTTGAGGGGGGCTGCTACGCAAAAACCATTAAATTGAGCAAGGAAAATGAACCAGACATTTATAGGGCAATCCGTCGCAACGCGTTGCTAGAAAATGTAAGCGTTAACGAGGGTGGTATCATTGATTACAACGACTCATCCAAGACAGAAAATACAAGAGTGTCCTATCCGATTTATCATATTCAGAACATCGTCAAACCTATTTCGAGAGGAGGCCACGCTAAACAAGTAATATTCCTTACAGCTGACGCCTTTGGCGTACTACCTGCAGTATCGAAACTCACTCCAGAGCAAACTAAATATCACTTTTTATCAGGTTTTACATCAAAGCTGGCCGGCACTGAACGTGGGGTTACTGAGCCGACGCCCACCTTTTCTAGCTGCTTTGGAGCTGCATTCCTGTCATTACATCCGACGAGGTACGCGCAGGAATTGAGTAAAAGAATGGAGGCGGCAGGCTCATCAGCCTATCTAGTCAACACTGGCTGGAATGGGACTGGAGAACGAATATCAATCTCGGCCACTCGTGCCATTATTAGAGCAATCCTCGATGGATCGATTGACAACGCTGAAACTTTCATTCTTCCTTACTTTAACCTTACTGTGCCAGTCGGTATCAACTCAGTTGAAAGTAACCTACTAGACCCACGGAATACTTATGAAGACAAGATCACATGGAAGACAAAAGCCATCGATTTGGCAGGTTTGTTTATAAAGAACTTCGAAAAGTTCACCGATAATATTGAAGGTAGCGCCTTAGTAGCAGCAGGACCGAAACTACCTTAATCTATTTCGAAAAAAAACCGTAAGCTTGAAACTCGAATTCTTACACTTGCGTGATTTACACCTAAGACGGTCCTGAGGTCAGGTCCTTTGACAAAAAAGAAAAGCAGCAAAGTAAGCATCCCATTCTTTTTGAGGAACGAACAAAAAATACGGCGATTCCCGGCAGATGTTGCCCTTGAGTTTACCGAGAACCAAATCCAAATTAGTTGCTGTAAGGCGACAGCTAAGAAACTGTGAAACTAACTAAAACATCATACACAATCGCCTAGCCTCAAACATAGCCGCGTGCACACTGCGACTGGCGACAGCGTCACCGATTCGGAAGAGCTGATACCGCCCTTTTGTATTGAAACTAATGGATTGAGGCTGAAGGTCCGCCAACGCATTGATATCCGTCATGCCTGAATTAATAGAATCTTTTTTTAAGTCAAAATACACATCGTCGGCTGGCAAGGTTCCATTTTCAACCACCACATGATCAGCAATTTCCTCAAAAGCAGAACCGCTAATATCACACCATAATCGTGCGACTACCTTTCCATTCTCGCGCCGCAATGAGACTAATCTGTGATCTGTCGTCATTTGCATTTGAGAGTTGTAAAATTTCTTAATCGCTGACGGGTAATTTGTGGGTCCGATATGAGTACCGATGAGTCGATCAGGCGTCACCATGTGAACTTTTTTTCCTTGGTCCAACAAGAACTCTGCAGTTCCTACACCGGCTTCGGCGCCGTTTTCGTCATAAAGCAAAATGTCACCGTCAAGCTTGGCTTGTCCTGTCAAAACATCCCAGCTTGAGATACATAACTCATGACCGGACTCAAAGAACTCTGTATTCGGCATACCTCCTGTAGCAACTACAATAATGTCAGCTCCTATGTCTGCTAGATCATCAGCCTCAATATAACGGTCATACTCAATTGGCAAACCAATATGCTCAAGCTCGCCTTTGAGCCAATCAACGATACCAATGAGATCGCCTCTGCGCGGTGCTCGAGACGCAAGTAACAGCTGACCGCCTGCAGCGGAGCTAGCCTCAAAGATCCTCACATCATGGCCTCGCAACTTTGAAACTCGGGCGGCTTCCATTCCAGCAGGACCAGCACCGATGACGACAATGCTCTTTGCAGGGGCCACACTTTTCTCAACAAGCTGAGGGATCGTCTGCTCACGTCCGGTCGACGGATTATGAATACAGTAAGCAGCACCCGAATGGTAAATCTGATCGATGCAATGTCCGGCTCCAACGCAAGGGCGAATTCTATGTTCCTCACCGGCCGAAAACTTAGAGAGGATATGGGGGTCTGCCATATGTGCTCGGGTCATTCCCACCATGTCCATCGCCCCAATCTCAAGTGCATTTCTGGCGGAACTGAGATCCATTATCCGACATGAATGAATCACCGGCACACTTATTTGACTGCGAATATTTTTTAGCTTTTCAGTGTGCGGTGAGGCAGGAGTGCCCATTGGTGGAACCGACCGACTAACGCCTACCTCACTCCCCATCACCGAGCCGTAAACAATATTAAGATAGTCAGTCATCCCACTATCGGCGTAACGCAAATTGATATCGAGCGCCTCTTCCTCGCTCATCCCATCAGGATCACCGCCGGTTGTCCGAATCCCAACAATAAAATCGCTACTAACCGCCGCGCGGATTTCTTCGAGGACTTCTAAGCTAAAACGCATCCGGTTGTCGATGCTCTGACCACCATATTGATCGCTACGGAAATTCTGATCTGATATCAGAAACGAGCCAGCAAACTGCACGTACGCCATTAATTCAATTCCATCGAGTCCTGCTTGTTCGGCGCGAATAGCCGCCGCTACATACTCAGCTTTAATTCGATTGATGTCCTCAACCTCGACTGCTTTGGGATATTGCTTATGCGCCTGCTCACGGACACATGATGCTGACATTAGGGGTAACCAATCTGGGTCCGCCCAGCTCGTTCGTCGACCGAGGTGAGTAAGTTGAGTGATTACCTTACAGTCATAAACAGACATAGTCGCAGCGAGCTTACCCCACCATTCTATAATTCGATCGGTTGAAGCATCCACATTTCCGAATGTTGCGGGGGAGTCACGACTGACCACAGTAGAGGCTCCGATCATGGACATTGCCATCCCTCCCCTAGCCTTCTCCTCGTGATATGCGATGTAGCGTTTCGCTGTCATCCCTTCCTCGGTAAAAGCAGGTTCATGTGCTGCAGAAAAAATACGATTTTTAAACTTTGTTTCTTTTATTTTAAATGATTCAAAAAGAGCATCTGCCATCTTGTGTTTTCCTGCGGAAGTATCTTATTAAAAACTTAAAAATTTACAGCCTCACCTAGACTGCTCAATACCCTTGCTTTCAGACCTCGCAATCCTATTCAGCTCATTAAGGATCCTGTGGCTGCGTGCCAATTCAACATAGCCCTTGACATCAGGCATCAGTTCAACCTGCCGTTCCAAATGTTCAATTATTTTCTGTTGCAAGTGGATCGCGGAGGATTGGCTAATTCTCTCACCTTCATCTTCATTCTGAGCCAAGACTTGAATCCAGAAGTCCGCCATTTCGTTCGAAGAAAGAGGGCCAAATTTAATGTCTACAGGGGGAGAATTAGGGTTACGTTTATTCTCTGTGGAATTATCATAATCAAACTCCACCAGTATATTTGTACCACGCGGCAGTCTCAGCGGTTGTATAAACCGTGTTTCCTGCTGACTGTAAAAATCCCACTCTTCAATTTTCGCAAGCGATAGTTGGCTACCGTCCGGCAGAATAGCCCACCCTTCAACCTTCTTGCAGATGAAATGACAATGCGGAAGAACGCTCAGCACCTCAACGTCGATAGGTAGTTTAAAACTGTCACGGACCGAGAAGCGAGCCTCTCCGGCACGAATTGGGAGCAAACGCGAGCCCAGCCAGAGCATCCGAGGCTTCAGCTCGGGGGGAGCATCAGCGAAGTAGAGCCCAATCTCCGGATCAACCACTCCCTCGGAGTCAGTCGGCATCAGGTGCAGCTGAACCACAAGATCTGCGCCTGCTGGGAGCCGCCAAGCAAGTTCCCCAGGCAAATGAGATACCAGCTTTCCTGGCACCCAATTTATAAAATGTCCGTCAGGATGATGTGCAGTATCATTGCTCATCCCAGCGTAGCCGGTCACTGGATCCGCATCATCACGTTGCCACGAAACTTCAGTCTCATCAATCCGAAACTCGGCATGGTGAACAAGTTTATGGTTATCAAGCTTGAACTCAAGCCCGCTAACATAACGATCTGAGGGAGTGACATTTGGAATTACAAAATTACGAAACACGTCAGAGCCACCCTTTGGAATGGAATATGGCTTCGCCAGCTTCAAGATAAGATCCGGATTGCCTAATTCCCAGTCCCGTTTCGGAAAGGAATCCCGGGGATCACCGGACAAAACGCCATGAGTTCCCTCCACCGTGGCGTCGTCATTAATACCCCCAGTATAGGGGCCTGTGGTCATTGGGATGTCAGAAAACCCTAAACTAGTCCACGAAAGAAATAGGGAGGTAGATAAAAAATTACGCGCCTTAGCGGCTAACAAAAATAAGTTCACACCTGCCATCAATCTGATCATGAAAAAAAGGCACTAATTGGCACTAGCTCTTGCTCTACGTTCTTCCTCCCGGGCACCTCGCAACATGTTTGGTAACGCATAATTTCCCTCATGGCATGCAAATTCATATATGTCACCATCAGAATAATCGAAGATGATTTCTCGCGTATAGGGTGCTGAATAGGTGCCCGGGTCATTCGAAGTAATCTGATAGCGCAATTCCGTCTCTCCGATGCGAGTGAAACGTTCAACATTTAACTCAGCTCGATTGTGGCTAAGCTCACTCCTGTCCGAAAAATTACGCGTTTCTACTACAAGAGTATCGCCGTCCCAGTGCCCGCGAGAATCACCATGGAGCAGCTCGATTTCATTGGAAAGGGTTGGCATACTCTTAATCGGAATGACGCGAGCGTCGTGGATCATCTCTTGTACGATCACGACGTAATCCTTCGACTGCACTATCTGCCAATAACTGTTATAGCCAGAATCTAAGTATGGTGCACCATTAGTAATACAGCGATCATCCTGACTTAGGGTCTCGTATGAATCTAATGTCTCGAAACGTTCACCTGCTGCCGCCGAGTTATTTCTTAACTGTCTCATTCGCTCTCGCCGAGCCATGCCTTCCGCGGTAAGCGCAGGATATTTGCCATTAGGGGGATCAATGATCTGGGAGGTACGATTATGTATACTTCGATCTGCCAGCCAAAACTGATCATAATTGCCCGTCGATGGATCATTAGATTTCACGTCGCCCGTCAACGCTGATGTAATCACTGATTCACCGAACAAAGCGTCATCGGTATCGGCAGTAATTTCGCCAGCTCTCGTCGAAATAATTTGCATTTCTTCGGCAGTGAGAAATTCCCGGCCTTCAAACACATCGGGCCGTTGCACTGGAGTCACGGTATTGTTTGCCCAAACCCCTTGAATGTCAGGATGTCCATCAATAGTGAGCGGAGCCTGATAAGAGGACTGAGCGTAGACGGTTCCGACAGTGATGAGAGTTTGCAGACAAAAATTAAATAATGACTTCAGTTTTATGCAGATTTCCATGGCGTTGTCTCTAATCCGGCAACCACTCTGAAGGCTATTGCATGAATTTCATCTTCAGTGGGCGGGCAAATTTTTATTCAATTGTATAAATATCTAGTCTAATATATACCGTCGTAACAGGATAGTAAAGATGACAGACCGTTGA
>PAEL01000057.1 GCA_002700775.1 Gammaproteobacteria bacterium
CGAGGTCTGCGTGTAGTCACCCATCTGGCTTTATCATGCATATCGTGTTTGTTGTTTTTTTAGTTATCTCCTCTCAGGTACGCGGCATGTCTTGTTCGGCGCGCATAGGCGTCACAGGTGAGGCAGAGACTACAACTTAATGGCAATTTCTACTCCATTCTTTTCTTTTAAAAAAAGATTCTTCAGTCAAGCATTTGGTGTTAATTTCGCTGAATTGTTATTGGTTATTGTTTGTATGCGGAAGATGATCTTGTTTTCCTTGCGTCTAAGCCAAGTTCTATAGAGGGGTGTTGATTTATGATGGACGAAAAGTTTCTTCCAGATAAAGAGCTTTTAGTTAAGGCGGTGTCTTTGCTGTGTGAAGAAATTCCAGCGGGCCGCGCCGACCGAGTGTCATCAAATTTTCCCGTTGATGGGATGGATTCAAGCGAGGTCATTGATCTATTGGCACCCCAGATTCTTGCTGACGCTGCAAAGCTTGGTGCGCCGACATCGATAGCGCATATGGACCCCCCCACCCCGACAATTACCTGGGCCGTTTCTTTGTGGAATGCTGCGCTCAATCAGAATTTGCTTCATCCGGCTACTGCGCCATTTGCTCTCGAGGCTGAGAAAACAGTAATAAAGTGGTTGGCACCTTTGTTTGGAATGACGGGAGGACATATGACTTCAGGTTCGACTGTCGCAAATTTGACCGCATTGTGGGCTGCCCGCGAGCAAGCAAATGTCGAACAAATTGTGATGTCAGATAAAACTCATTTATCGCTTGAGAAAGCGGCAAATATACTTGGCTTGCCCGTTTTAAAAATCGGTACAGGCTCAGACGGCAAGCTTCTTGTTAATAAATTGCCTGATGATTTATCTCGGTCCGTGCTGGTTTTAAACGCGGGAACGACGAGCACTGGTATGATTGATCCGCTGGAAGCAATCGGAATTGCCAAATGGACGCACGTCGATGGGGCTTGGGCTGCGCCAATGATTTTTACGAAATATGCCGAGCGATTGAAAGGCATCGAGCTTGCTGATTCAATTTCAATCTCGGCTCACAAGTGGCTTTTCCAGCCAAAGGATTCGGCTATGGTATTGTTTCGTGATAATGAAAGTGCCTCAAATTCGATAAGTTTTGGTGCGGACTATTTAAACGAGCCTAATATTGGTGTGCTTGGCTCGCGGGGAGCGAAGGGAGTGCTTCTCCTTGCGACGATACTTTCTTTTGGAAAACGAGGTTTGGCCCAAAGGATAGAGGGCTGTGTTAGAAATTCAGAAATCTTGTCACATTTTGTGGCGAATGATATGCGCCTTAATCTGTTTGCTAATCCTGAGACGGCTGTGGTGGTGTGGCGGCCCTCGGAGCCCGATTATTTTGATCTGGTCCTCAATGGCTTACCAGAGGGCAGCGTCTCTACAACTCGATTAGATGGGGATTTGTGGTTTAGAAACGTCTTTGCTAATCCAAGCGCAGATGTCGAAACTTATCTTGCTAGATTGGAAGAAATTTTGAAAAAATCATCAACGTTATGAATTAACTAAGTTCTATTGATGAGATGTCAAATAATGGTATCTTGTAAGATATTGTCAAAAATTTTCTGCTGACATAAGTTTTAAGTCTTTGTTTTTCTTTGGAGTTGCGAGTTGCGATATCTGATTCAGTTGCTTTGTTTAACGTCGGCAACCTTGGCATACGGTGACACCATCAGCAAGTTCGCCGGGACGTGGTTGTTAGATGGCCCTGGTACCGAAAGTGCAATAAAGCTTACTGATGAGGGTCAGCGTTTGAGGGATAGTTATGATCTTCTAGTCGATGATCCAAGTTTGAAATGTGTTCCAGCGAGTTCTTCTCGAGTATGGGCGAACCCGAATTCTCCAATAAAAATTGAGGTTAGCGCAGAATCTATTCAAATCACTTACGAGCTTTTCGATCTTAGACGAGCGATTCCCTTTGGGTCCGGCGAAGACCTCACTGATACACCAAGCACAAGCAATCTCAAGGGGGTTTACTTTAGCGAAATGGGCTCCTCATTTGCGCGGTATGAAGAGTCGCAGATTCTCATTGAGTCGCGAAAACACGCTTCGGGTTACATCAGGACGTCGAGGGGAATACCGCAATCATCATCGACGATAGCTTACGAGTTGTTGACAGTTGATAACGATACTTTGCACATCACGCATACGTATGAAGACGAGTTGATTTTTAAAGAACCTTTGGTCTTAACATACTCATTGCGGCGGGCTGACGAGTTATCGATAAATCCTTACGATTGCGTCGATTCAGATTATGATTGGTTTGAACAATTGAATTCGAAATAACGAGGTTTAAAATGCTGCGAAAGCTAGTTTTGAGTTTGGTCGTTTTCCTTCCATATTTTGGTTTTGCACACCACTCGACTAACGCGAATTTTACGCAAGAGATCATTTCTGTCGAGGGGCTGATCGAGAGAGTGCGTTATCAAAATCCTCACACTTCTATACTTATCAAAACAGATCAGGCTGGCGATGATGGGGCTTTTTGGTTGGTTGAATCGGGTGCAAAAACAACCTTGGATAGGGCTGGGGTATCAATGGAGAAGCTACAGATTGGGTCCCGTGTCATCGCTGAGGGGCGCAAAGGTAGACGCCAAAACACGATGTACCTCAGAAAAATTGTTTTTGCTGATGGCTCAGAATTTGTCCCGCAGCCCGAATTGAATTAGATAAGTTTTAAAGGAGTGAAGGAGTGAGAATAGAGAAATTATTGTTGTTAGTTATATGTTTTTGGACAATGCTTTTAGCCATTGCTCCTGTGTTGGGATTTAATTTTTATTTTCCTTTTGTAGTCCCAGATGTTCTTGATTCGGCTCAACAAATAGAGCGCCTTTTGATTCTAAGGTCGGCTTCTTTTATGACCAGCGCATATTTCACATTACGGTATTTTTTAAACAGGAAGCCGTTGTCATCAGTAAGTCCGATTTTGGTTTTGAGTAATTTTATGATTTTTTTTGGGGTGATTTCTAATCTACAGAATGACGTCTCTATCTTTGAAGATCCTTCAAAGTCGAATTGGGTTGTGCTCCTTGTTTTGGTGATCTTTTCATACGGGCTATTCAGGATCCATACGAAAGACACGAAGAAAATTTTTGATAAGGATTGGTAGGGGGGAGGCTATTAATATTGTAAGCGAGTTTAAAAAATCCAGACGAGGCGGATGTCGCTTTGCTACAGGGTTTTTTCTGGTGATTGGTATGTCCTTGGTATCTGCCCAAGAGAGTGTTTTATTTATTGGGAACAGTTTTACGTATGGGTTCGGTTCCCCAGTGAAATACTATCGTACGGATACGGTAACGGACCTAAATAACGAGGGTATTGGGGGTGTACCTGCACTTGTTAAATCTTTTTCTGATCAGGCGGGCCTAGATTTTAAGATCTATCTTGAAACTCGTGGCGGAAGCGGCATGGATTTCCATCTTGAAAACAAGCTGGGAGTCATTGGAAGGAGGCCGTGGGACAAAGTTGTAATGCACGGGTACAGCACTCTCAATCGTCTGGATCCTGGAAACTCTGATTTGCTTGTGGAAACAATGAAAGACATGGCCGACTTTTTAAGAGGATTAAATACGAAGGTGGAAATCTTTCTAACAGCTACTTGGTCCCGTGCGGACCTCGTTTATGTGCCGAATAAACCCTGGACTGGCGAATCGATTGAAAAAATGGCTATGGATGTTCGCAAAGGTTACGACGTTGCGGCGGAGCTTGCGAGGGCATCTGTAAATCCGGTGGGCGAGGCGTGGAACAAAGCAATGGAGTCTGGTCTCGCCGACAAAAATCCCTATGATGGAATCGCTTTAGATAAAATTGACCTCTGGACTTACGATCACTATCACGCCAGTACCTTTGGTTACTATCTAGAGGCCTTAGTTGTATTTGGAAATTTATCAGGCCTTGATCCAAGATCTTTGGGTGAGAATGAGTGTTCGGGGTTCGAGCTAGGTCTGTCCCGTGCTCAGGTAAGAGGTTTACAAGATGCAGCTTATCGCCAGCTCGCCTTAGAATCGCGAGTGAAACCAGCACCGCTCGTTTTACCGCAGCCGGTTGGTCCAGAGAGATGTGGAGAAGGACTTTAAAACAAAACAATGGAGGATGTTATGAGAAAACTATTTTTAGTGAAGATTCTTTTTGTCACGAACATTATCGTGCTTTCGAGTAATAGTATTGCCGATGATGGTGCGTCGATCATTCCGGTTAGAGAAATTAACGAGGTCCTGTTGAAGGGACTCGATAACATCGCAGAGGGACGTTCGGTCAGCGACATCGTCGTCCGACACCTTAACGTTGGTGAGGAAAACTTTGGCGTTTCAGTGGTCCAGCGTGACCAGGTTGAAGTGAGGGACGAAATACTAGGTATCTCTCACCCGGATCTCGACGAAATCTATTACATAGTAGCCGGCACTGGGACAATGATGACTGGTGGAGACCTCACCGATAGACAATCAAGTGTGAGTGCATTGCTAGGCCCAATTGACAGAGGAATGATTGAAGGTGGAACGCTGCAATATGTTGAGCCCGGCGATATAGCGATAATTCCTAAGGGGATGCCCCATGGCTGGCTGAAAATAGACACTGAGAGCATTAGTTATATTATATTTAGAGCGGATCCTAATAAGGTCATGAATGAAGTTGAGGGGTAGGGGTATGGTGCGATCAATGTCCCGTCGTGAACTAATGTTGTTGGGTATTACTGCATCGTTTGGAGCGATTGCAGGAAGGGTAACATCAGCTCAGCCGGCGTTATCTCAAAACCAAACAGGCGAATCTTTGAAAGCGCTGACCTTTGATATTTTTGGGACGGTGGTGGATTGGCGCGGCTCGATAATTCGCGAAGGAGAGCTGTTGTCTGAAACGTATAGTTTTTCTGTAAATTGGGGTGAGTTCGCTGATCAGTGGCGAGGAGGTTACGGCCCGATGATCAATAAAGTGAGGACAGGGGAGTTGCCGTGGACAAATATTGATGATATCCATCGAATGAGACTCGATGAGTTAATTCGAGAGTTTGGGCTAACTGGATTAAGTGAAATTGAAAAAGAGAATTTCAACAAGGCCTGGCATCGTCTGACTCCTTGGCCTGATGCGGTCGGAGGGTTAAGTCGCCTAAAGGAAAAGTTCATCATTTCTACTTTGTCTAATGGGAATATCTCGCTTTTAACGAATATGGCGAAAAACGCGGGACTCCCCTGGGATGTAGTTCTGTCGGCAGAACTCGCTAAGAGATATAAGCCAGATCCTGAAGCTTATCTCACCGCTGTTGATCTGCTTGGTTTGGAGCCAGAGCAAGTTATGATGGTTGCAACTCACCCAAGTGATTTGCGGGCCGCTGCACGAGTTGGACTCAGAACGGCTTACGTAATTCGGCCGCTAGAGCGCGGCCCAAACCCAAGCGTTGATACAAACGTTGCTGGGGAGTTCGACTATACGGCTTCCGATTTTTTCGATCTTGCGGTTCAATTAGGCGTCTAGAGTTGGTTTCATATACTTTCGTTGTTACTTATTTGAAGGATTTAAAACAAAAAGATGACGTTTAATCTATTGCTCATATCCGTTCTTTTGCTCAATGTTATAGCGATTGCGGTTTTTTTATTTTCTCGAAAATCTGCTAATAATTCGAATGCTATTGAAAGTCTGATTCGAGACGAGTTTCAGAGAAATAGACAAGAGGCACAAGAGTTGGCTAGGGGTAGTCGTGAGGAATTATCCAAGTCATTAGCTAATTTTGAAGAAAAGATATCATCGCTTTCACTAAGCCTGAACAACGTGCTCCGCGAAAAATTTCAGGACTACGCAGAGCAGTTGTCGCAAGCGAATCAACAAAATTCAGATAAGATTGGCTCTGTCGAAAAAGTGATCACAACTAACTTGGTCTCGATTAGAGAGGACAACAGTAAGCAGCTAGATAAGATGAGGGAGACCGTTGATGAAAAGCTTCAGAAGACAATAAATAGTCGTCTTTCTCAATCTTTCGAAACCGTTGGCGCACAGTTAAAAGCGGTGCAGGAAGGTCTTGGTGAAATGAAACATCTTGCTTCAGATGTTGGGGGGCTAAAAAAAGTTCTGAGTAATGTAAAATTGCGCGGGGGTCTAGGAGAAGTCCAATTAGAAATGTTATTAGAGCAGGTTCTCGCACCTGATCAATACGAGAAGAATGTAAAGACAAAGAAAGGAAGTAACGATCCAGTAGAATTTGCGATTAAGCTTCCAGGTAAAGATGATATCGCTAGCAATGTGTTTCTACCTATCGATGCAAAATTTCCCAAAGATATGTATGAATATCTCGTTGACGCGCATGAGGCAGGAAACGTAAAAGAGATTGATCTGGCGCGCAAAAATTTACTAGGCTCTGTAAAGAAGATGGCAAAAGATATTTCTGATAAATATATTGATCCGCCACACACAACAGACTTTGGAATTATGTTTTTACCATTCGAGGGAATCTATGCCGAAGTCGTCAGAGATTCAATTATGTTAGACGACCTTCAGCGTAACTACAAGATAATCGTTGCGGGACCAACGACCTTAGCGGCAATTTTAAATAGCCTGCAGATGGGGTTCAGGACTTTGGCGATCGAGAAAAGAAGCTCTGAAGTTTGGCAGGTTTTGGGTGAGGTCAAACAAGAATTTTCTAAGTTCGGTGAGTTAATGGATAAAGCAAAAAAGAATATCGAAACTGGCCTGGGGCAACTAGATCAAGGTATTGGAACGAGGTCGCGAGCTATTGAGAGAAGACTGAAGACTGTGGAGACGCTAAGCGCTAAAGGCCACACTAACAATGCTGCACGTATCGATGAGCCAGGCACAGGTTCCAATGTTGATCCGATTGATTAGTTGACTTTCTTAAGCCCAGTTTTAAATCTTTTATAGTTCTGAACGTAGTGATGTGCTGATGCAATTAATTTTTTTTGCATCTCTAGATTAAGATCGCCTTTAATCTTTCCTGGAGAACCCATCACAACTGACCCATCTGGGATTTGCATTCCTTCAGTTATTAGTGCATTGGCGCCTATCAGGCACCCTTTTCCAATTTGGGCGCCGTTAAGCACGATAGCGTGTATCCCAATTAAACTGCCGGCACCAATGGTGCAGCCGTGAAGCATTGCGTGGTGTCCAACAGTCACGTCACTGTCAATTAATAGCGGATATCCTTCGTCTGTGTGCAGTACCGCACAATCTTGGACATTGCTCCGCTTGCCGATAGTAATCAGTTCTGTGTCGCCTCGCACGACAGCGCCGAACCAGACACTGGCATCCTGATCCAGTAGCACATTGCCAATAACAGTTGCGCCGTTCGCAACATAAAAATCATCGCTGTGTGTTCTCGGAGTTAAATTGTCTAGAGAATATAACATTCGATATCCTTATACCTAAATCAGAGTCGAGAGGGTATCTTAAGTGTTTGCGATAATCGATCTATTTTAATAGGTAATTATTCTTAGCTTACGTTTGGAACTTGAGTGGCGGCTACTAAAAAATTTGTTACGATAATGCAGTGTGGGAAGTAAGTCCTTCTTCCCGCAGGGCCGCCGGTTCTAAGAAAATTGTACTTTTTTTTACGAGGGGATATGCTGATGCTTGACTTCAAGAATGATATTTCTGGAAATAAGAGAGCCTCTCTATGAATACTATAAACATCGGCGCTACACCGTCGAGATTGGGTAGAAAATTTTTTCTAGTTTTATTAGTGGTTGTTACGTTCCCTTACAGCGTTTTTCACTCAGAAGCTCAAGGGCTTTCAGGAACCGAAAATGGCGAGTGGCGCTATTTGGGAGGCGATGCGGGAAATACTCGGTACTCGCCTCTTGATCAGATAAATGCAAGTAATTTTTCTCAGCTCGAACAGGCTTGGCGCTGGCGTAGTGATAATTTCGGGCCCAACTTAGATTATTTTTCCCGTTCGACGCCTGTATACGTTGATGGGATGTTATATACGGTAGCAACTCCGCGGCGACAAGTAATCGCGATGGATCCGGGGACCGGCGAAAATCTTTGGACATTCCGTGAGCCTGATACTATTCGACACCAACGGTCACCCAGACAGGCCTATGGTAAGGGGGTGGCGTATGCAGAAATAGATGGGCGGGGAGTGATTTATATTACGACGCCTGGGTTTTTCTTGTGGGCGTTAGACGCTAAGACTGGGAGGCCCTTAGAGAACTGGGGCAAACCGATTCCTCTCAATGGATTCGCTGATTCTGGAGCAATAGATTTAATTCCTGAGCTCGTTAAAGACTGGGGGCCTTGGCAAGATTATCTCGTTGCGGGGGGGCGTTATGATCCAGATTACGGAATTCCAAGAGAGCTGGGGATGGTTACTGCGTCTGCGCCGCCGATTGTTGTGAACGGCGTTGTTGTGGTTC
This sequence comes from Gammaproteobacteria bacterium, assembly GCA_002700775.1. Lineage (GTDB taxonomy): Bacteria > Pseudomonadota > Gammaproteobacteria > Pseudomonadales > Pseudohongiellaceae > UBA9145. Next base: position 8,379 of record PAEL01000057.1, read on the forward strand.
TGGTTGGTCATCAGCCGAGTTATGGGCAGACACGCATTGAAAATGTTCCTGGGGATATCATGGGCTTTGATGCTGCCACGGGCGAGTTCCTTTGGAAGTTCCATTCAATCCCTAGACCAGGCGAGGTCGGTCATGAGACCTGGGAAAACGATGCTTGGCGTTGGTCGGGGGATATTTCGACGTGGGC
>PAEL01000058.1 GCA_002700775.1 Gammaproteobacteria bacterium
CTACATGAAAATTAATTTCTTAATTAGTTATTTAAAAGTAAGGTCTAATATTAACTCGTCGACTTTTAGAAATACACTCAAAGGAACGACCTATGCAGCCTTGTTTTTAATGGTGTTGATCTCTTCATGGGCTGTGCCCCAAGAAGAGGCATATGCAAGTGACAACTGGGAGTGTAACGATGCATTTGCACGAGCATACTTTTATAAACTAGATTGGGATTATACATCTTCAAATTTCACTATTGACCAATATGTAGCTACTGAGACTTCAACTATTCAACGACAAACAACAACCGTAGATTTTAGTTCTACTTCCAATATTGCAGGAACAGTAAAAGGTATCAATGCATTAGCGATGTCACCAACAGGCGTTATGTATGTAACGATAACTTCTGATGGACATGGCACGCACCTCTTTAGTATTAGTACCGCTGGAGTGCTAACTCCTGTTGCCCACATAGCAAATTATGGAGAAGTTGGTGATGAGAATTTTTACGACGGTGTAAACGGTTATTACGGTTTTTCAGCTGGTGAGTATATTGTCAATGGAAATGGTAACGACCAAATCTATATGGCTCAGGCTGGATTCAAGCATGGTTATATTTTTAATGTAGACACTCAATCTGTGACAACCTTTTCAGATCCTGGTATGACCAACCATATTAATTCAGCAGACTTTGCTTATATCGATGATTGGGATGGATACGAGATTGGAACTTACAATGCTCTTGCAAACAAAGTTATTCTCTATGATAAAGATAATAACTCTCTTGTTCAAGTCACACCTACCAATGCCGCTTATTCAAATGTCTCCGCAACACTTGCTAGCTACAGCTATAAAACTCCTGAAGGAGAGATTAGATTTATTATTGATGATGGTCTGGGTAACCGTTTTGAAGTAAAAAGAACTGGAAGTAATCAGTACAATGTTCAATTAAAGGGATCAACATTTAATAGCGATAACTCAGATGGTGCCTCTTGTGGCCCAAATGCGTATGATCCATTTTCTCCAACATTTAAAACCTCTTTAGGGGAGTGTGTTGTTGGATATCAACAACCAACCCTCATAATTACTAACAACAAGCAGACAACACAATATTTTGATATTGACTATCGCATAGCTGGTGGAACTTGGACAGAGCTATTAAATGGAACACAGATATCACCAGGTGGTCAATTTACAACATCCGGTGAAGGTGGTGTTCATATAGGACAAACGACTGAGTACAGAATGCGATACGATGCGTCGAATCCATCTAGTGGAACTTTTTACATTGTTGGAGATCTCTTAACAGGTCAAGACTGTGGAGGATATGCTGCTGGAAGTGTTGCTACATCAGCAGGTTCCTGTAGTAGTGGTTCTTCAACACCCTCAGTTACATTAACAAGTACGGGTTCTGTGAATGCCTTTTTTGATGTGCAATATAAAATAGATTCAGGAGCGTGGATCACCTTTATTGACGGAGAAGAAGTCCTAGCCGGGTCACCGGAAACATTTAGCGTACCATCTAGCGTTACCCATGGAAGTACTGTATATTTTCAATACATAGTTTCCAACTCAAATTCATCATCAACTTTTACTTCAGCAGATAGCGTGACTATAACTTGTAATATATATACGGGTACTATTACTGCTACAACAAATGGAACATGTATTACTGATTACCTTGAGTACTCTGTCACTGTTACTAACACCGGTAATACAGAAATGTATTTTGCTTTAACACAACCATCACAAGCACGAGCTGTCTCATCCGTAGTGTGGAAGCAGCAATCTCGTTTAATTAGTGCTGGCGCAACGTATACGTACACTTCAAAAGTTTATAAGGGAGTTATTCCAGAATTTAAAATGGTGTACGGTACACACAACGCAGTTTACCAAGTAACAGATTTGTACAACCCTTCAAACACTGAAGGTTCGTTCGTCAACCCCCAGAACTATGGAGCGTATTTAAAATCAGGAAATTCCTGGATTCGATGGACTGCTAATAGTGCTGTAGATTGTAATTACTGGGGAACTGGTGGTAGTAGTACAAATAACAGTAATAACTACTCTCTTATATCTCAAAGCACTTCTCAAACATGTGATAGCTCAGGAAACGCAACGGCAAGCATTACTCTAACAAATTTTGATTCACCAAATGACGTTTACGGAGGGTTCCTTGATGTAGAGTACTCTGGAAATAATGTAACGTGGACGTCGTTAGCAAATGGGGTCGTGCTCGCAGATGGAGCAACATTAACAATCTCTTCACCACAAGCTTTATCAAGTGGTAGTACGGCATATTTTAGATATAGAATTGCTGAGACAAACCCAAGTGATTCAACACCTAATGCTTCGTGGGCTACTTTTTCACAAAGTATCGATTGTGTACCTAATTTTACAATTGCACAGAGTGTTTCCGCTTGTGATGCTGGGGAAAAATACTCAACCCTAAGTGTTACAAACGGTAGTTCAGAAACTCTTTATTTTCGAGCTACTCCTTCAAAACTAAGTGCCAACGGTACCAAATCAAGCATATCTAATTATGATTCTGCAGAGTCAATTTATTTTTCCGTCAATGCCGGAGAGACATTAACATATGATGTTTCCAGCAGTCCTGAAATGAGAAGACTCTACAACCAGTATGAAGGGTATATCTATTGGAGAGTACAAGCCTCTTTTGTTCAGTTGGCATCAACTGGTACAGCTTGGAGTAATACAACCACATATCCATATTCGTATACTGATGCAATACAGCACGACTGTATACCAGATGTATTTGCAATTTTTGACCTAGCAGCATGTACTTTAGAGGGAAGAGATTCTACATTCACAATTACAAATAACGAATCTGTAACTATCTATGTTTATGTGAATCCATCTGACGCAAATAATCAGACTATTAACCAAGGTAATCTTTATGGCACAGATAATGACTATACAGCTGTTGCTATTGCACCGGGAGAAACGTATACTCAAACAAAGTTTTATCCTGTGAATGTTTTTGACAGGTATACAATATGGAGATACAAAACTTCTTTTGTAGAACCCACAACTTGGGATCCTCTGACTTGGAATAACGCAACTAACCCAACTTCTACAGCTGACAATGGATATTGGAGTTGTAAATTTTCAACTAGTTATAGCTATAATGATGGGCCTGATACAGATAGAATTGTTGACGGGCTAGCACGCTCCTGCAGAGATGGAGCAACGTCTGTTATATATAGGTTTCAACAAAGACAAGGAGCAGGTCAAGTAAATGACTTTATGGATCTATGGTATGTTTTTGAAGTCTCTAATGACGGTGGTCAGACATGGTCACATGAAAATTTGTATCACACACCTAGTACCCCGGCATTAACTTCGGTACCTTATGCCTCCGATAGTTCAAGTTTTGTAGGATGGAATGCGGTTCAAGGAATAAATAATTACCAGTGGCTAGATTCTAATGATTGGACTGCTAATGAAACATGGAAATATTTTACTATCGGCGCAAGAATCCAACATGGAGATACACAAATATTTAGATTTAAAATTGCATTTTCTGAAGATGAGCTATCAGTAACAGATTGGCGGCAATTTAACAACACACCAAATTCTGAAGGCGTTACCGCCGATTGTACACCAGTACCATTTACAGTAAGTTACAACAATACTGTTTACTACAATTTAACCACTGATGAGAATGGTAATCAGATAATTGATACTGAAGGTACTCCTGAGAATTTGATTACTTTAGGTGAGTGTCAGTTTAGTGTTGAAAATGGCACATCTAAACAATTTAATTTTGAATATAAGGTTGTGTCTCTTGATGAAGACATTAATTTGTTTGAATCAAGAGATGGTGGCGCAACATGGGCAGCTGTAAGCACTTCTGAAGCTTCTGGAACGTACACATACACCACAAACCTTTTAAATAATGAAACAATAATGTTAAAAATTGAACATTACATCGAAGGTGAAGAGGAGTATAAAAATACATATTATACAAATCAATTCACACCAGATTGTCCAATAGTTGCTGCTTCAGGCTTTGCTGCTTCATATGCAGTTTGTGATACTGATGGTGCACCAATAAGTGTTTCTATTGGAAATACTGGCTTTGCAACTATGTATCTTCATGTTCAATATTCAACAGATTTAGGATCAACGTGGAATGAAGGTATCTATGATGCTGCAAATAATAATGCTATTCAATACAACATGATATTTCCAGATGAGACAGAAACTTTTAACCTAACAGATAAAGTTTCACACGGGACAACAGTAATTATTCGCTACAGAGTAGCTCAAACTTCTCCTGTTACAAGTGGTTCATTTACGAATAGTGACATGCTTGTTGTTGATTGCGAAGCTGACGTGACCGTAACAAGTATTACTAATTATTTTTCCACCTATTGTTTTGACCCAGAGGTACGAATTAACTTTGATATGAGTGACTTGAGTGAAACTCAAACTGTGTATGTCTTTCTAAAAATAGATGTTAACGGTGAAGGCTATTCTGAAAATTGGAATACAAGAACTTGGACTAGAGCAAATGGCACGATTTTAAGTTTAACTAATTCAGATTTTCCAGATCAAAATTTCCTAAGCGGAGATGTTGTAACAGTAAAGTATAAGATTGGAAAATCTGCTACTGATTCTTATGCTCAAGAAACTGTAAGTTCTCCTCTAACAATTTCTTGCGGAGATGTATCAAACGTCGCTCAAGGTTCAGCCAGCTATGTTTCTTGTAGTGCTTCCGGTCCAGATAAATTGGAGTTTAAATTTGCAAGAGTTTCTTCAGAAAGCTTATCGTCTTCCCAAGAAGAACGTCATGTTATTCAAATAAAGGCTGAAATATCTCATGATGGAGTAACTTGGCATCCATTTAGTGGTTCTCAATATGCGTCACACAATCTTTATTGGAGTCGAGTGGCAAACGGAAGCGATGCCAACCGAAACGATTCATATTTCGGTGCATTTACTCCTGACTATTATTTTATATCTAACGGCAATTATATCGCTGGGGTAATGCTGGTTGACTCTAATCATGAATATAAAATCAGATACTCTACAAAACATGTATATGTAAATAACAACAACAGCAGCAGCATGTCTAATTTTATAGGGACTGGTGAGTATGGTAACTCCACTGTTATCACAGTCCCTGCAAATGCAGATTGTGATCAAAATGATATCAACAAGGTAACTTTCTCTTCTTCAAACCAAGTATGTATAGAAAATAAAGGCAAAATTGGAGTTACCTTTAGAGACATCGTCACAACTCATGAACAACCTTACAAAGAAGCTGCTCTACTTGTTGAGTATTCTCTAGATGGCGGCAACAGTTGGCAACAAACTAATAATAAATTGAACTATTTAGAAGATGAAGAAATTTTTTATATACCTAATACAGATATTTCCCATGGTCAAACAATACAGGTTAGATATGGATATATTCGAAATCATGGTTTTACCCAACATATCTATGGGTCGACAAATGCCAAAGAAGCTCAATTCGCTTACTATGGTGGTCTAACTAGTGATGGTGATTATTACCATCGAGTTAAGTCCAATTCAACATTTCATGAAACTTTTAATGAGAAGGTGTTAGTAGAAACTTTATCACTAGTTGTAGACTGTGATCCAGATTCTACTTACGACGAAAGTTTAACAACATGTGAGTGCGATGACTTAGGTGCTACCTCTACATTATCAATAACAAATAATGAAGACTACACAACTTTTTACAAGGTGCAGTACTCCCTCGATGGAGGTGTGACTTGGCAATCAGCCACTGACTCCTTAGAATCTGCGTTTGATATTTCTGTAGCGGCGGGTGGTACTAATGACGATCTTCAAGTGTTCGTTCCAGACGGGCAAACAATTAAATGGAGAGTAAAGGATACAAATAATGGTGGCGATTTTGTTGGTCGAGATTGGGAGGAAGTAACTGAAAGCTCACAAGTAGATTGTGGTTGTGGTGGAGGGTCTGTCACAGTAGATGTTGCACTTGGTACTTGTGGAAATGGAAGCTCCACACCAGTCATTTCTCTTGTCCCATCAAGTACGGATACAGCTTATTTTACAATTGAATATAAGAGATCAACTGACTCTACATGGCAGACATTTAAAACTGGTGAAATTGTAAGTAATGGTACTTCAGAGAACCATCCATTAGAAGTAACAGTACCTCATGGAGCAACTATTCAGGTTCGATATAAAGTAAGTAAAGTATTAGATGATTTGAGTACAAAAGAGTGGGTTAATGTTGAAGAAAAAACTATCAATTGTCCATTTACATTAGTTACTGGAGTAGCATCGTATTCTGCCTGTACAGATAATTATAAATTAGCACGTTTCACAGTGACGAATACCAGCTCATCTACAGCTGCAGCTAAGTTCAATGTTGAATATAAAATTCTCAACGCTTCTTCTACAGTTATTGACTGGACCGCTTCATCTGTCATGAATTCAACTATTGCACCTGGTGTTACACTCCAAACATCAAACACTATACAGGTTCAAGAGGGACAGAAAATTATTTGGAGATATGAGTCTGTTGATTCTTCAGAAGATTTCACTGGTGTATGGATAGAAGATACCTCTAGCGAGTATGTCAACTGTGTTATTGATGTGGCAGTAACATTTACAATGGATGCTTGTGATGCAGGATCACAACTCTCTACATTAAGTGTAGAAAATAAAGAATCATTAAATACTGTGTATTTCCAAGTTCAGTACTCAACTGATGGCGGAGTTAACTGGACAATGAAAAATCCAAATCTAGCTGTTGAGCCAGATGCAACTGATTCTTCACTGCAAGTCAATGTTGTGCATACTCAAAATATTATTTGGAGATATCTCGTTAGTGAAACAAATAACAATTTTGAAGGATTAGAGTACACAACACTTGAAGCCTCCTCAACTGTTGATTGCCCAGTCTTAGATGGAATAGGTACGGCGAGCTTAGATGTTTGTAATGGTGGTCAAAGAAGATCTACATTTACATATTCAAACTCATCTTCAGCAAATGCTCCAGCATACTTTTACATACAATACAATTTGAGTAGTGACAGTGAGGAGTGGATAACAAAGGTTTCTGGAAATGTATTGACAGCTGGCGTTTCATCGTCAACATATGTAGTTGTACCAAATGGTAATACTATAACGTGGAGATACTATCCAATGAGTTCCCCTACAGAACCAACAACATGGATAAATCTAGCTACTAGTGAGGAAGTTGATTGCGCACTTGATACAGTTGTAACTCATTCTTTAGACTCCTGTGTTGATGATGAAGCAATATCGCGCTATTCATTGTCAAATAACACTAATGACACTTTGTATTACCAGGTTGAATATTTCATAGAAGGTAGTTCAGGATATGTTGTAGCAGATACAGATTTAACTCTTGGAGGAGTTGGTACGCAAACACAATCTTATGAATTTAGCCAGTCTGTTGCAAACGGAAAATTTATTAGATGGCGTTATAAAGCCTCAACTACGCTGTCTGGATTAAGTACAGCAATTTATGTAGACTACTTGCAATCATCAACTGTTGACTGTACAAAAATAGATCCATTAGTAACAACTTCGAATACTGTTTGCTACAACAACACTAAAGAAGTTACATTTTTGATCAAAAACGGTACAGTGGCAAATACTAACGCTCTCTTCAAAGTTCAAGTAAACATCAATGGAACGGGATGGGTAGATAAGCAAGACATTATTTTAGGTGTAAATGGTCAGTTTCCACATTCTCAAGTAGTGACTTCTGGAAACACTATTCAGTGGAGATATAAAGTTGCAAAGGTAGGAGATGTATTACCATCGCAATGGACTGAAGAAGAAGTAATTAGTATCTCTTGTTCTACAGCTGAAGATATTACTGTAACTATTGATGCAAATTGTGATGCAAACGGTTATAAGAATACTCAATTGAACATCAATAATTCAGGATCAACTACATTATATTACAAAGCAGAGTACTCAGTAGACGGAGGAGTAAATTGGATACTCTCAGCTAACCAGGTTCTCGTAATTGCTGGTGGTTCAACGTATTTACCAGAGGCCGTTCTGGATGGGCAAACAATTACTTGGAGATATAAGATTTCAAGTACTGGTGGTGATTTCTCAACGATAAATTGGATTACATCTAATACATCAGAAATTGTAAATTGTACTGGTGTCAATATCTCTACACCTTATACGTCAATTGGACAATGTGTAAGTGGGTCAAAGTCTTCACGATTTTACTATGGAACTCTTTCATCTAGCCCTGCTCCAGCGTACTATCACATTCAATACAGAATTGATGGGGGAACTTGGACAGATAAAGTTACTTCCTCAAATGGGATAGTCGTAGGAGGAGTGAACACAAGTACTTCACAATCTGTAACATCTGGTTCATCAATTGAGTGGAGATATAAAGCTTCTTACAGCACCGCTGCGTTAGCAAATATTAGTTTTACTCCTTTAGCTGGTGGAGCAGTTGAAGTAGATTGCGGTACATTTATCTCAGTAGTCCACCAAATGGGAACCTGTACTAATCAGACTGCAACATCTACATTAACTTTAAATAACACAGGCTCTACACCACTACTTGTAACAGTACATTCAGCAATGAATTCAGGGGACTGGTCAACAGAGGTTTCAACAGTTGAGATAACTGCAGGTAACCAGTTAACACTAACTAGATCAGTTATTAATGGCCAAACTATTAGTTGGAAGTATAAATATGCTGGTACAGTTACAAAGCTTGCTTCCTCTTCTGAAACAATTTTTGGCTCAATACCAGCACTTGATTGTGAGACTGAAGTATTAAATCAAGTCTCTATCAACAATATCCTAAAAGCTTGTGTTGCAGGAAATAGGGTTTCTGAACTAACGCTTACAAACAACTCTTCTGATACAGTTTATGTAGAAGCATGGTATGACATAGGAAATGGCTGGACAACTAAAGGTACATCTGTAGTAATTAATGGCACTCCGAAAGTTCTTGAAGCTCCAGGCGCACCCCATGGAGCAACTGTTAAATGGAGATATCGTTTAGGTCTTTCTAGCACTATGTCTAATGATTACACAACTCTTACAGCCCTTACTGTTGATTGTCCACAAACTTCCACAGTGACACAAACCCTTGATGCATGTTCTAATCAGACTCGAGATTCTAGACTATCTATTAGTAATACTGGAACTATAACTCAGTATTACAAAGTTGAATACTCCGTTAATAATGGTGGGTATCAATATATGACCACTGTAAGCGTTCCCGCCGGCCAACTTAATAACTCAGTTTATAAAAATTTAACTTCTGGGCAGTATATTACTTGGAGGTACGCACCAAGTACAGTCCAAAATGACTTCTCAAATGCATCATATATATACTTGACTAGAACGGAGACCGTTGATTGTACCTCTGCAAACTTGACCGCTACTCAAAGTTCTACCTGTACTGCAAATGGAGCAATATCTACAAAGAGTTCAACTTTCACAATATCAAATGGTTCTGCAAATACCGCTCAGGTAGAAGTCCAATCTACAACAAATAATATTTCCTGGACTTCAATGGGTACGCAGACAATTACAAGTTCTCAGCCTTATGTTGCGAATAACGTCTTGACTACAAATTACATAATTTATAGATACCGAATCTTCAATGCAGTAACTCCAAATACCTGGCAACAAGTTGTAGTAATGGCGCCTGCTGATTGTGCGACAACGATAACTCCTACCACTGTAAGTGCATACAATACTAATGAATGTATAAACGGTAGTCCGGCTGCTAAATTAACAATCATCAATCCTAACTCAACTGCAGTAGTGGTGAGCTATGACATATCTATTAACGGGGGTACATTCCAGTCTGTAGGAAAC
>PAEL01000059.1 GCA_002700775.1 Gammaproteobacteria bacterium
CGGTGCTGGTGTTGTCTCTAAGATAAACGAATAACATTTTCCCAAGTTAGCAATTAAGCCGAGGTGACCCATAATGGGCCTACTCGGCTTGTTCGTCTCTGTAAAATTAGGGGTGCATTTTAGGCCAGTAGCTCAATTGGCAGAGCAGCGGTCTCCAAAACCGCAGGTTGGGGGTTCGATTCCCTCCTGGCCTGCCATTTTTTAAAATGGCAAGTATGATTGGTTTAACGGCGATCCTTTTTAAGATAAGAACAAAAATATGGTTGATAAAACAAATCCTGACAGCGCAAGCACGACTTTAGACTGGGTGCGCTCTGCCATTGCCATTATTATCGTGGCCGTGGGCATTTACGCTAATTCGTATTTTGCCGCTGAATCTTTATTGCTCCGAGTAATCGGACTCTTAATTGGCGCTGCCGTTGCGGGGTGGTTGGTTGGGGGAACTAAGAGAGGCAGGGCTTTTATTGATTTGTGTATAGAAGCACGAATAGAAATTCGAAAAGTCGTGTGGCCAACACGTCAAGAGACGGTGCAGACAACTCTGGTTGTTCTGGTGGTCATTGTAATTGTTGCTTTGATTTTATGGCTTTTGGATTGGGGTTTAAATGCAGTTGTTTCATCGGTTATAGGCTAGAGGTCAAAATGGCGAAGCGTTGGTACGTAGTGCAGGCCTATTCGGGGTACGAAAAGAAGGTGATGAGTGCCTTGCAGGAGCGCATAGCGCTCGCTGGCATGGAAGGTTTTTTCGACGAGATACTCGTTCCCACCGAAGAAGTGGTTGAGATGAGGGCAGGTCAGAAGAGGAAAAGCGAGCGTAAGTTCTTCCCGGGCTATGTCCTTGTACATATGGACTTGAATGATGAGACTTGGCATCTAGTGAAGAGCACCTCCCGAGTGCTTGGTTTCATAGGAGGAACCGCTGAGCGACCTGCGCCAATTACTGATAAGGAAGCAGCTAAAATTCTATCTCGAATGGAAGAAAGCGAAGAAGCGCCCGCTCACAAGACGATTTACGAGCCAGGTGAGATGGTAAGGGTAATCGACGGGCCTTTCAATGATTTTACGGGCACTGTCGAAGAAGTGAATTATGAAAAAAGTCGGTTACGGGTTGCTGTTTTAATATTTGGGCGCTCGACACCTGTAGAATTAGAATTTGGTCAAGTTGAAAAAAGTTAGCGGGTTGTAACAGATCGTTAATCGAGTCTTTAATCGTTTAACTTATCCGGTTAGAGAGGTTTTAAGGGGAGCTCGCACAGTTTTATGCTGATTGGAGCGTTAGTACCCAAGGAGAGAGTAAATGGCTAAAAAAGTGTTGGCTTATATCAAGCTTCAGGTTGGTGCAGGGAAAGCTAATCCGAGTCCGCCTGTGGGTCCCGCCCTCGGGCAGCACGGCGTTAATATAATGGAGTTTTGTAAGGCGTTTAACGCTCAAACGCAAAGCTTAGAACCTGACCTCCCGATACCGGTGGTTATAACGGTTTATGCCGATCGAAGTTTTACCTTCATCACAAAAACGCCTCCTGCTTCGGTTTTGTTGCGTAAAATAATTAATATCCCGAAAGGCAGTGGGCGGCCTAATACGGAAAAGGTTGGCACGGTTACTCGCGCTCAGCTTGAAGAAATAGCGGCTCAAAAAATGGTGGACCTAACAGCGGCGGATATGGATGCAGCCGTTCGCTCTCTTGCAGGAAGTGCCAGAAGTGCTGGTATTAATGTGGAGGGAGTGGAGTAATGAGTAAATTAACGAAAAAGGGAAAGCTCGTAGCTGAAAAACTGACCCCTGGTAAATTATATTCTGTGACAGAGGCGGTAAATCTATTGACTGAGTTTGCGTCAGGCAATTTTAAAGAGTCTTTAGAGGTGTCGGTTAATTTGGGGATAGATGCGCGGAAGTCTGACCAGGCCGTGCGAGGCTCCACTGTTTTGCCAAGCGGCACAGGTAAAGAAGTACGTGTAGCTGTATTCGCTCAAGGGGAGAATGCAGAAAAAGCAAAATCAGCTGGCGCTGATCTTGTTGGCTTTGATGATCTTGCTGAGACTATCCAGGGTGGAAACTTAGACTTTGATGTTGTGATAGCAACACCGGACGCGATGAGGGTTGTTGGCAAGCTTGGTACGGTCCTTGGTCCTCGCGGTTTGATGCCGAACCCGAAGGTAGGAACAGTAACTCCTGACGTTGAAACCGCGGTTAAGAATGCAAAAGGTGGGCAAGTGAGGTATCGAACCGACAAGAACGGTATCGTTCATGGAGGTATAGGAAAAGTAGGGTTTGATGCGCCTGCAGTTCAAGCAAACCTTGAGGCGCTGCTTTTGGATTTAAAAAAATTCAAGCCAGCTTCCTCTAAAGGTGTCTACATCAGGAAGGTGGTTTTGTCTTCTACCATGGGCCCAGGGTTGCAGATTGATCACTCAGCGCTTGCTATATAAGTAACAGAATTAATAGCGCTTTGAAGCGCTGTGGGGCGGCCTTTAGTTGTGTCTGGGCTATAAGCGTTGCCTTTTTGACTTTGTGGTTTTGTTGATTTTAATGAGGCCGTCAAAGACCGTAGGTGGTTTTTTTTGAAACCTTAATGGCCTACGCAGATGGTGAAATCGGAATTTGGCGATAGTCGATATTCCACTCACCGAACAATTGAAGGTGCAAGAGTTTTGTATTCTTCATAGGCTCATAACGAGCTGAGAATTTGGGGTGCTAGATTTTATGAATATCGCGAGCCGAGCTGCTTAAGAATTCATATTCGGGGTGCTTCCATCTTAACTAAGGAGTGAATGTAGTGGCTATAAGACTGCAAGAAAAGAAGCAGATTGTTTCTGAAGTCAGTGAAGCTGCTAATAATGCGTTATCTGCTGTTCTCGCCGATTATAGAGGCGTAACAGTTACGGATATGACTGGACTTCGTAAAACTGCGAGAGAAAACAATGTGTACCTGCGCGTTGTTCGAAATACGCTTTTGAAAAAGGCGGTAGCAGGCACTGATTTTGAGTGCATTCAAGAAGTGCTGGTTGGACCGACAATTTTGGCGTTTTCGCTTGAAGATCCTGGAGCCGCTGCGCGCGTGCTCAAAGATTTCTCAAAAGAAAATAGTCAATTTGAGATTCGAGCATTATCTGTTGGTGGTAAGTTGTTGGATGCGAGTCAAATTGATGTATTGGCTAAATTGCCAACGCATGATCAAGCTCTTTCCATTCTTATGAGCGTGATGTTAGCGCCTGTAACAAAGCTTGCTAGAACCTTGAAAGAAGTTCCAGCGAAGGCAACCCGAGGAGTGGCAGCCGTTCGTGACCAGAAGCAGGAAGCAGCGTAAAAAAGTTAAATAGAACGTACTATAAATCAATTAATTAGGAGATAAGAGTCATGGCTCTTTCTAAAGAAGAAGTTTTGGAAGCGATTGCTGAAATGTCGGTGATGGATGTTGTTCAGCTGGTCGAAGCGATGGAAGAAAAGTTTGGTGTTTCCGCTGCGGCTGCGGTTGCTGCGGCTCCGGCAGCTGCTGGGGGTGGTGAGGCAGCTGCTGCAGAGGAGAAAACTGAATTTGATATTGTGTTGACAGCGGCTGGTGATAAAAAGGTTAACGTCATAAAGGCGGTCCGGGGCATCACAGGTTTGGGACTAAAAGAAGCCAAAGAACTGGTTGATGGCGCGCCTTCAACGCTCAAAGAAGCCGCACCTAAAGGAGAGGCTGACGAGGCCAAGAAAGCTTTAGAGGAAGCTGGCGCGAGTGTGGAGCTTAAATAAGATCAGAAAAGTATTGGTCGCGCTAGAATTGTCTTGGCGCGGCTGATGCTTTTCAGCGTACTAAAGTTTGTTTTTGTGTGACCAAATTTCAATAAGAAACGGCGTAACTATCTTTTAGATTTTTGTTTCAATTGAAATAAGATGAGCTGACATCCGCTGGGTTCGAAGCCGGTTTAAATTTTATTATATAGACATTAACTCTAGGAACAGAAAATGGCCTATTCGTATACCGAGAAAAAGCGCGTCCGTAAAAACTTCGGCAAGTTGCCAAGTGCGATGGACATACCGTACCTCTTATCGATACAAGTTGATTCTTATAAACAGTTTACTCAAGTGGATTGTTCGGCAGAAGAACGCGCTCAGCAAGGCTTACACGCAGCGTTTAAGTCGGTATTCCCGATCGTTAGTTATTCTGGAAAGGCGGTCCTTGAATATGTTAGTTATGATCTCGGCAGGCCGACATTTGACGTAAAAGAGTGTCAGTTACGGGGCACTACGTATTCTGTTTCGTTAAGGGTAAAAGTTCGCTTGATTCTATACGATAAGGAATCAGCAACTCAGGTCATCAAAGATATTAAGGAGCAAGATGTCTATATGGGTGAAATACCCCTTATGACAGATTCTGGAACTTTCGTTATAAATGGAACTGAGAGAGTGGTTGTTTCGCAGCTTCATAGGTCTCCTGGTGTGTTTTTTGATCACGACCGTGGAAAAACGCACAGTTCTGGAAAGCTTTTGTACTCAGCTCGAGTTATTCCTTACCGAGGCAGTTGGCTAGATTTTGAATTCGACCCGAAAGATATGGTTTATGTACGGATCGATCGTCGTCGTAAGCTACCTGCAACGGTTCTGATGCGTGCGCTTGGCTACACTTCGCAAGAAATCCTGGGCGAGTTTTATGAAAACAATACGTTTAAACTCAGTAAGGGCAAAGAAACTAACTTTTCCTTACAGCTGATTCCGTCTCGACTTAGGGGCGATGTTCTAAATTTCAGCATCAAGGATAAAAAAGGAAAAACGATTGTCGAACAAGGGCGAAGGATAACCAGTAGGCATGTAAGACAAATGGAGTCTGCCGGGTTGAGTGAGCTAAAAGTAACGCATGACTTTTTAATTGGTGCTTCATTAGCCGCTGACATAATGAATGGTGAGACAGGTGAGGTAGTCATACCGTGCAACGCGGAGATTACACCAGAAGTAATCGAGGAGCTTGTCGCAAACAACGTGGAGCAGTTTGAAACAATCTATACAAACGATCTTGATTGTGGTCCGTTTATTTCAGATACGTTGAACATTGATACGACGACATCGAAGCTTGAGGCTATGGTTGAAATATACCGAATGATGCGTCCTGGAGAGCCGCCGACAAAAGAGTCGGCTGAAAATTTATTCGGTAATTTATTTTTTGCGCCCGAGCGTTACGATCTTTCTGCAGTAGGGCGAATGAAGTTTAATAGAAGATTGGGGCGCAAAGAATCGGAAGGCAGCTCAGTGCTTGATCAGCGAGATATCGTTGATGTTTTAAAAACTTTAGTAGGTATCCGCAACGGTTTCGGCTCCGTCGATGATATTGATCACCTTGGAAATAGGCGTATCCGATCTGTTGGTGAGATGGCTGAGAATCAGTTTAGAGTTGGATTAGTGCGGGTCGAGAGAGCGGTAAAAGAGAGGTTGAGCATGGCCGATTCCGAGGGATTAATGCCTCAGGATATGATTAATGCGAAGCCTGTCGCTGCTGCGATTAAGGAGTTTTTTGGATCAAGTCAGTTGTCTCAATTTATGGACCAAAACAACCCTTTATCAGAGGTCACTCATAAGCGTCGGGTTTCCGCTCTGGGGCCGGGAGGCTTGACGCGGGAGCGCGCTGGGTTTGAGGTGCGTGATGTGCATCCCACGCACTATGGCAGGGTGTGTCCTATTGAGACGCCAGAGGGTCCAAATATAGGACTCATTAACTCTTTGGCGACTTATGCGAGAACCAACCATTATGGATTTTTGGAGAGTCCTTATCGTAGAGTGGTTAAAAATAAAGTAACCGATGATATTGATTTTTTGTCAGCTATTGACGAAAGCGATTTTGTCATCGCCCAAGCGAGTGCCCCCTTGGATAAGAAAGGGGCTTTCACCGACAACTTGGTCACCGTGCGATATAAAGGCGAAACTCTTCTCAAACCAAAAGAAGAGGTTGATTACATGGATGTCGCTCCGCAGCAAATGGTTTCTGTGGCTGCTGCGCTGATACCCTTCTTGGAGCACGATGATGCTAATCGCGCTTTAATGGGTTCGAACATGCAGCGACAAGCAGTACCGACCTTAAAAACCGAAAAACCGCTTGTGGGTACGGGGATGGAAAGGAATGTTGCCCGAGATTCGGGTGTTTGTGAAGTCGCTTTTCGTGGGGGGACTATAGAAAGCGTTGATGCGGCTCGAATTATCGTGAGGGTAAACGACGATGAGACCAGTGCTGGAGAGGCGGGCGTCGATATCTATAACCTTACGAAATATACTCGATCGAATCAGAATACTTGCATTAGCCAAAAACCGCTCGTTAAAGAGGGTAATGTAATTAGCCGTGGTGATATTATTGCTGACGGACCCTCTATCGATATGGGAGAGCTTGCGCTAGGGCAAAATATGCGAATCGCATTTATGCCGTGGAATGGATACAACTTCGAAGATTCAATTTTAATTTCTGAGAGGGTCGTGAAGGAGGATCGCTTTACAACGATTCACATCCAAGAGCTGACGTGTATAGCTCGAGACACTAAGCTGGGATCTGAAGAAATTACCGCAGATATTCCTAATGTCGGAGAGGGCGCGCTGAGCAAGCTTGATGAATCGGGAATTGTTTACATTGGTGCTGAAGTAAGCGCGGGGGATATCCTAGTCGGTAAGGTCACACCAAAGGGCGAAACACAGCTTACACCCGAAGAGAAGTTACTGAGGGCAATTTTCGGAGAGAAGGCCTCTGACGTAAAAGATACATCTCAAAGAGTCCCAACAAGTGTAACGGGGACAGTTATCGACGTTCAGGTGTTTACTCGCGATGGCCTTGAAAAAGACAAGCGGGCGATGGAGATAGAGGAATATCAGCTGGCTCAAGTTCGAAAGGACATAGATGATGAATTCCGAATCGTCGAAGGCGCTACCTATGAAAGGTTGGCGAAGGCCTTGTTAAATAAAGTTGTGGTGGGCGGGCCGAAATTAAAGAAAGGACAAAAGGTAACAGCTGACTACCTTAACAACTTACCACGAGAGAACTGGTTTAAGCTGCGCATGTCTGATGACAAGGCGAATAAGCAGCTTGAGTTAGCGGAGGAGCAATTAAAATTAAGACGTTTAGATCTTGATGAGCGATACGAAGACAAGAGGAAAAAGCTCACACAAGGTGATGATTTGGCGCCTGGAGTTTTGAAAATCGTTAAAGTTTATTTAGCGATTAAAAGACGAATTCAGCCTGGTGACAAAATGGCTGGTCGTCATGGGAACAAAGGAGTTATCTCCGTTATTATGCCAGTGGAAGATATGCCTTACGATGAAACCGGTGAGCCGGTAGACATCGTTCTCAATCCTCTGGGCGTCCCCTCACGGATGAACGTTGGTCAGATTTTGGAGACCCATCTAGGTGCTGCCTCAAGAGGCTTGGGCGGTCGCATTTCTGCTATGCTGGAAGCAAAGAAAAAAGCCGCTGATATTAGAAAATTATTAATTGAGATCTATAACAAAATCGGCGACAAGAAAGAGGATATAAAAGGGCTTTCCGACGAGGAAGTCTTGGAGCTTGCGCAAAACCTACGTGGTGGTGTTCCGATGGCGACGCCGGTTTTTGATGGTGCCGCCGAGGTAGAGGTTAAAAGCATGCTTGAGCTTGCGGGCATTGACGAAAGTGGTCAGTTTTGGTTGAGTGATGGTAGGACGGGCGAAACGTTTGATCGACAGGTTACGGTTGGCATCATGTATATGCTCAAGCTTAATCACTTGGTTGACGACAAAATGCATGCTCGTTCCACTGGGTCATATAGCTTGGTTACTCAGCAACCCCTGGGAGGTAAGGCTCAATTCGGCGGGCAGCGATTTGGTGAAATGGAGGTTTGGGCGCTCGAAGCATATGGAGCGGCTTATACCTTGCAAGAAATGCTTACGGTTAAGTCTGATGATGTTGCGGGTCGAACAAAGATGTACAAAAACATAGTAGATGGCGATCATCGGATGGAACCTGGAATGCCTGAATCTTTTAATGTTTTAGTGAAAGAAATCAGGTCACTGGTTATCGATATGGAATTGGACGTCAGTAAATAACAATCAGGTTAATATGAAAGCTTTGCCTCGCGAGCAGGCAGGTTGAGGAGTAAGAATGAAAGACCTTTTAGGTTTGTTAAAGTCTCAGTCACCGTCCGATGAATTCGATTCGATCAGGATCGGTCTTGCTTCCCCGGAGATGGTAAGGGCGTGGTCCTTTGGTGAGGTAAAGAAGCCGGAGACGATAAATTATAGAACCTTTAAGCCTGAAAGAGATGGCCTTTTCTGCGCAAAAATCTTTGGGCCCGTCAAGGATTACGAATGTCTGTGTGGTAAGTACAAGCGCTTGAAGCATAGAGGTGTCATTTGTGAAAAGTGCGGAGTCGAAGTTGCTCTCTCGAAAGTGCGCAGAGATAGGATGGGGCATATTGAGTTGGCGACACCAGTAGCACATATTTGGTTTCTAAAATCACTGCCCTCCCGAATAGGGCTATTGCTGGATATGACTCTTCGAGATATTGAGAGAATTCTTTATTTTGAGTCTTTTGTCGTGACAGATCCAGGTATGACAACTCTGGAAAAGGGCCAGTTGTTGAATGACGAGCAGTACTATGAGGCGATGGAAGAATTTAGTGACGAATTTGATGCAAAAATGGGTGCTGAAGCTGTTCAGGCATTGATGAAGGATCTTGATGTAACCTCCGAGGTTGCTCGGCTTCGTGAAGAAATTCCGGCAACAAATTCGGAGACAAAGCTGAAGAAATTGTCGAAAAGGCTGAAATTGCTCGAAGCTTTCTCCGAGTCGGGTAACAAGCCGGAATGGATGGTGATGACCGTCTTACCGGTGTTACCGCCTGACCTGCGCCCTTTAGTGCCACTCGACGGTGGCAGGTTTGCGACCTCAGACCTAAATGATCTCTATCGTAGAGTGATAAACCGGAACAATCGTTTAAAGAGACTTTTAGATCTAAACGCTCCCGATATTATTGTTCGCAATGAAAAGCGTATGTTGCAAGAGGCGGTAGATGCTCTGCTTGACAACGGTCGACGTGGTCGCGCTATAACTGGTTCTAACAAAAGGCCGTTGAAGTCTCTTGCAGATATGATTAAAGGGAAGCAAGGGCGGTTTAGGCAGAATTTGCTTGGAAAGCGTGTTGACTACTCTGGTAGGTCGGTAATTGTTGTTGGGCCGACATTACGCTTGCATCAATGTGGTTTGCCAAAAAAAATGGCATTAGAGTTGTTTAAGCCATTTATATTCGGAAAGCTTGAGCGCCGAGGATTAGCAACCACCATAAAAGCCGCAAAAAAAATGGTTGAGAGAGAGACTGCTGAAGTTTGGGATATTCTTGCTGAGGTGATTCGTGAACATCCTGTCTTATTGAACCGAGCTCCCACATTACATCGGTTGGGAATCCAAGCTTTTGAACCCGTTTTGATTGAGGGTAAGGCCATACAGCTTCATCCCCTAGTTTGTGCTGCGTACAACGCAGATTTTGATGGTGACCAGATGGCCGTTCACGTGCCCCTTACGCTTGAGGCGCAGCTCGAAGCTAGAACGCTTATGATGTCAACCAATAATATTTTGGCTCCATCCAGTGGCGAACCGATAATTGTCCCTTCACAAGATGTTGTTTTGGGTCTCTACTATATGACACGTTCGAGGGTCAATGCCAAAGGTGAGGGCATGGTTTTCGCTGACCAAAAAGAAGTCCAACGCGCTTACGAAACTGGCAATGTGCACCTGCAGGCAAAAATCAAAGTCCGAGTCACTGATTTTGTAAAAGATGAAAGCGGTGAATTAGTGTCGAATACGAGTATTGTCGACACAACTGTAGGCCGAGTGATGCTGTTTAATGTGGTTCCCGCGGGTCTTCCTTTTTCGATGGTTAACCAAAAGATGGGGAAGAAGCCTATATCTCAAGTGCTGAACGCATGCTATCGCAATGTTGGTTTGAAAGAGACAGTAATATTTGCAGATCAACTCATGTATACCGGGTATAAATATTCTACAAAGTCAGGTTCGTCGATTGGAGTAAATGATTTCGTTATCCCGAAGGAAAAGGCTTCGATTATTGGACAGGCTAACGCTGAGGTAGAGGAAATAGAAGCGCAGTTTGCGTCGGGGCTTGTTACGCAGGGAGAAAAGTATAACAAAGTTATTGATATTTGGTCGCGTGCAAACGACATAGTGGCGAAGTCAATGATGGAGGGCTTGTCTACCGAGCCTGTAGTTAACAAGAAGGGTGAAACAGAACAGCAAGAGTCGTTCAATTCGGTTTACATTTATGCCGATTCTGGAGCTAGGGGCTCGCCCGCTCAAATTCGTCAGCTTGCAGGAATGAGGGGTCTAATGGCGCGACCTGACGGGTCGATTATTGAGACGCCCATTACAGCGAACTTTAGAGAGGGCCTGAGTGTTTCTCAATACTTCACATCAACTCATGGGGCTCGGAAGGGACTCGCTGACACTGCTTTAAAAACAGCTAATTCCGGTTATTTGACGCGTCGTCTTGTAGATATATCTCAAGATCTTGTTGTAACCGAAATAGATTGCGGTACCGACCAGGGATTACGGATGGCGCCCATTATTGAGGGCGGAGATATTATTGCGCCGCTCGCCGATAGAGTGCTCGGACGAACCTTGGCGGTTGATGTTGTTGACGAAAAAACGAAGGAAGTAATTGTGTCTTCGGGTACTACCTTGGACGAAAAACTAGTTGATATATTGGACGAAAAAGGAGTGGATGAACTTTATGTTCGTTCACCTATCACATGTGCTACTCGTTTCGGTATTTGTGCCACTTGTTATGGTAGAGACTTGGCGAGAGGGCACGTTGTCAATGTTGGCGAAGCGATTGGAGTTATAGCGGCGCAATCGATCGGGGAGCCGGGCACGCAACTCACAATGCGAACGTTCCACATTGGAGGAGCGGCGTCGCGCGCAACGGCTGCCGATAGTGTTCAAGTTAAGAACTCCGGAAAGATTCATTTGCACAACATGAAAACTGTGGAGAATGTAAAAGGAGAGCTCGTTGTCGTCTCGCGCTCTGGAGAGCTCATTGTCGATGATTTGCAAGGTCGTGAGCGGGAACGATATAAATTACCTTATGGAGCACTTATTACTGTTGGTAAGGAAACGGATGTAGAGGCGGGACAGGTAGTTGCTGCATGGGATCCTCACACTCACCCAATAATTTCTGAGGTTGCGGGTTCAGTGGCTTTTAGCGCGATGGAGGAAGGGATAACCGTCAGGGAGCAAACAGATGAGATTACAGGGCTGAGTAGCATTTCAGTAATTGATCCAAATGAACGGTCCTCTGCGGCAAAAGAATTGCGTCCTGCAGTCACAGTCGTTGATAAAAAAGGGAAGGAGTTATGTTTGCCCGGAACTACGCATCCAGCCCATTATTTCCTGCCCGCTGGCGCAATCGTCTCTTTGAAGGATGGTGTTGCGCTGAATATTGGGGATGTGGTTGCGCGTATACCGCAAGAAGGTTCGAAAACGCGCGATATTACGGGTGGTCTCCCGCGGGTTGCAGATTTATTCGAGGCAAGAAGGCCCAAGGAACCAGCGATTCTCGCAGAGATTTCAGGAACAGTTAGTTTTGGGAAAGAGACGAAAGGTAAGCGACGATTGGTTATTACACCAAAGGATGGCGTTAACCCAATTGACGGCAGTGACCACTATGAAGTTTTAATTTCAAAATTGCGAGCTATGGCGGTTTTTGAGGGCGAGTATATCGAAAAGGGTGAAGTGGTGTCCGAAGGGCCGCCGGCCCCGCACGATATTTTGCGACTCAAGGGCGTGGAAGCCCTGGCAGAATATATAGTTAACGAGGTTCAAGATGTTTATCGACTTCAGGGCGTTCGAATAAACGATAAGCATATAGAAGTGATCGTTAGACAAATGTTACGCAAAGTCGAAATTATTGACTCGGGAGAATCTAATTTAATTAAAGGTGAGCAGCTAACTCTTACACAAGTGATGGAAGTTAATGAGAAGTTGGTAAGTGAGTCTAAGTCACCTGCCAGATTCAATAGAATGTTGCTCGGGATTACTAAGGCGTCTCTCGCGACAGAATCGTTTATTTCTGCTGCGTCTTTCCAGGAAACAACTCGCGTTTTAACTGAAGCGGCGGTGACTGGCAAGCGAGACTTCTTGAGGGGATTAAAAGAGAATGTTGTTGTAGGCAGGTTAATCCCAGCAGGGACTGGACTTGCTTATCATGAAGCGCGTAAGAAGAGTTATCTGGATGATTATGATTTTGATTCGGCGAATGCTATTGATGTCGAGGCTGCTCTGACGGAAGCGCTTAACGAGGAGGTTGAGAGTTAATGCTGCAGGGCTTTAAAGAGTTGACTCTGAGGCTCTGTATCTTTAGAATCCGCCTGCATTTGCGGAGACGCTAGGGAAGAGCGAAACATTTAATTTTTTGTTAACAATATTCGATTTGAGCATTCAATCGGCAAATTAAGAGGTTTGTTTTTGTACTATGGCTACGATAAATCAGTTGGTCCGAAAACCTAGGAAGAGTAAAAGCGCTAAAAGCGGTGTTCCTGCGTTGCAAGGGTCCCCCCAGAAGAGAGGCGTTTGTACAAGGGTTTATACGACAACTCCTAAAAAGCCGAATTCTGCTTTACGAAAAGTATGTAGAGTTAAGCTGGTCAATGGTTTTGAGGTTTCCTCCTACATTGGTGGAGAGGGCCATAACCTACAAGAACACTCAGTGGTTCTTATCCGCGGAGGGCGGGTAAAAGACCTACCTGGGGTCCGGTATCATACTGTTCGGGGCAGCTTGGACACCTCTGGAGTTGCCGATCGTAAACAGGGGCGTTCGAAATACGGAGCAAAGCGGCCAAAGAGTTGATTTAGAAAGCCAAGTTAAAAATTTTACAAGGCCGGAACCTTTTGTGCCGGCCTTGTCTCACATGGGGTTTGTGACCCGGAGCATTGTAAGACCAAGTTCAATAGTAAGGCCGGTTTGCTCAAAGATTGCTTTTCGGGCAATACCGGACAACCTGAATTCATAAGGAGTTTAAAATGCCAAGAAGAAGAGTTGCGGCGAAACGAGAAGTTCTGCCAGATCCTAAGTTCCAAAACAAAACTTTAGCCAAATTTATGAATCATGTGATGGTTGATGGTAAGAAGTCGGTGGCTGAAAAGATCGTATACGGAGCGCTTGATGTTGTCTCTCAAAAGACAGCTGGCTCTGACCCCTTGGAGATTTTCGAAAAAGCGCTTGAAGCGATTGCTCCTATGGTGGAAGTAAAATCCAGAAGAGTTGGGGGGGCTACATATCAGGTGCCTGTTGAGGTTCGGGTTGAGCGACGTAACGCTTTAGCTATGAGGTGGCTTGTAGAGCACTCTCGAAAGCGAGGTGAAAAGTCGATGGCCCTAAGGTTGGCCGGTGAAATCTTTGATGCCTCAGAGGGGCGTGGCAGTGCGGTCAAAAAGAGAGAAGATGTTCATCGGATGGCGGAAGCAAATCGCGCGTTCTCACACTTCCGGTTCTAATAAAATAAATACAATAGAGGGTAAGACTCGTGGCCAGAAAACATCCGCTTAATCGGTATAGAAACATAGGGATTGTCGCACATGTTGATGCTGGCAAGACGACAACGACTGAGAGAATTCTTTTCTATACAGGGATATCGCACAAAATTGGCGAAGTGCATGACGGTGCTGCAACAATGGATTGGATGGAACAGGAGCAAGAGAGAGGTATCACTATAACCTCGGCAGCCACTACGTGCTTCTGGAATGGAATGGATGATCAATACGATGAGCATCGGGTAAATATTATTGACACCCCTGGTCACGTAGATTTCACGATTGAGGTCGAGAGATCTCTTCGCGTTTTAGATGGAGCGGTGGTTGTTTTATGTGGTTCCTCAGGCGTTCAACCTCAAACAGAAACGGTTTGGCGTCAAGCTAACAGATATGAAGTCCCGCGAATGGTTTTTGTAAATAAAATGGACAGGGCCGGGGCTAATTTTTTAATGGTCGTTGAGCAAATGAAGGATCGCTTGGGTGCGAACCCTGTTCCTATGCAGCTTGCGATTGGTGCTGAAGACGACTTTAAGGGCGTCATAGATTTAGTCAAGATGAAAAAAATTGTTTGGAGCGAAACTGATCAAGGAACAACATTTGTATATGAAGATATTCCTGTCGAAATGCAAGCAGAGAGTGAAAAATGGCGTGAGGTTTTGGTCGAAAATGCCGCGGAAGCTACTGAAGAGCTAATGGAGAAGTATTTAGAAGGTGAAGAACTGAGTGAAGAAGAAATAATGAGTGGGATTCGCATAAGGACCCTGTCCAGCGAAATTGTTCCGACTTTTTGCGGTTCTGCTTTTAAAAACAAAGGCGTTCAAGCAGTTTTAGACGCAGTTATCGACTACATGCCTGCGCCGACAGAGGTTAAGGCGATTGACGGAGTGTTGGAGAATGGTGATCAAGTTACCTGTGAGGTCGAAGATGATGCCCCTTTTGCTGCGTTAGCTTTTAAAATCGCAACGGATCCTTTTGTGGGTACTTTGACTTTTTTCCGGGTTTATTCTGGAAAGCTCAACTCAGGAGACTCGGTTTATAACCCGCTGAAAAGTAAGAAAGAGAGAGTTGGTAGAATGGTGCAAATGCATGCTAATTCGCGCGAGGAAATTAAAGAGGTTTTGGCTGGAGACATTGCTGCAGCTATTGGGCTGAAAGATGTAACGACCGGGGAGACTTTATGCGCAATTGACAGGGTTGTTACTTTAGAGAAGATGGAGTTTCCGGAACCTGTGATTTCCGTAGCAGTTGAGCCTAAAAGTAAAGCCGATCAAGAGAAAATGGGTATTGCGTTGGGCAAGCTTGCACAAGAGGATCCGTCTTTTCGAGTCGAAACTGATGAAGAGTCAGGGCAAACTATTATTTCGGGTATGGGAGAGCTTCACTTAGATGTTTTGGTGGATAGGATGCGGCGAGAATTTGCTGTAGAAGCGAATATTGGCAAACCGCAAGTGGCGTATCGAGAGACGATTCGTAAATCGGTTGAAATTGAAGGAAAGCATGTCAAGCAATCTGGTGGAAGAGGCCAGTATGGTCATGTTGTCCTTCGTCTAGAGCCTTTAGACCCAGATGCGGAGTATGAATTTGTTAACGAAATTGTTGGCGGAGTTATTCCTCGTGAATATATACCTGCTGTTGACAAGGGCGTTCAGGAGCAGATGAAAAATGGATGTTTGGCTGGTTATCCACTGTTAGCGATGAGAGTAACTTTATTTGATGGATCGTTCCACGATGTTGATTCAAGTGAAATGGCTTTTAAGATTGCAGGGTCTATTGCGCTTAAAAAAGGAGCGCTTCAAGCTGACGCTGCATTACTTGAGCCCATGATGAAAGTCGAGGTTGTCACTCCTGAGGAATACATGGGAGATGTGATGGGTGATTTGAATCGTAGACGAGGAATGGTGCATGGAATGAATGACTCTGCGTCGGGAAAGGTTATCGACGCAGAAGTGCCGCTTGCTGAGATGTTTGGGTACTCTACCGACCTTAGGTCGGCCACGCAAGGCCGAGCCACGTACACTATGGAATTTGAAAAATACGCCATAGTTCCGAACAATGTTGCCGAGGCAATCGTTAGCTCAAAATAAATTTAGCTAGAGATAATAGGGGTGGTCGACAATGGCGAAGGAAAAATTCGAAAGAAGTAAGGTGCACGTAAACGTAGGTACGATCGGGCATGTTGATCATGGAAAGACTACCCTAACGGCAGCTCTAACAAAGGTGTGTGCGGATGCTCACGGGGGAGAGACTCGTGATTTTGCTCAGATTGATAATGCGCCGGAAGAGAAAGAGCGTGGCATTACGATTTCCACGTCACACGTTGAGTATGATTCTCCAGATCGCCACTATGCGCACGTTGATTGTCCCGGTCACGCTGACTATGTGAAAAACATGATTACTGGTGCGGCTCAGATGGATGGGGCTATTTTAGTTTGTTCCGCAGCAGATGGACCCATGCCACAAACGCGAGAGCACATTCTCTTGTCCCGACAGGTTGGAGTGCCCTATATCGTGGTATTTATGAATAAGGCAGATATGGTTGACGATGAAGAGCTCCTTGAGTTGGTGGAGATGGAGATTCGTGAGTTGTTGGATTTATATGATTTTCCTGGTGATGATACACCTATCATCATTGGTTCTGCACTAAAGGCGTTAGAGGGTGATCAATCAGATATAGGAGCGCCGGCAGTACTTAAGCTTGTTGAGACTTTGGATAGTTACATCCCGGAGCCTGTGCGTGATATTGAGAAGCCTTTCCTTATGCCGATTGAGGATGTTTTCTCAATTTCCGGTCGTGGCACTGTAGTAACTGGTCGTATAGAGCGCGGCATCGTCAATGTTGGTGATGAGATTGAAATCGTAGGTATTCGAGATACTACGACTACGGTTTGTACTGGTGTTGAAATGTTCCGTAAGCTCTTAGATGAAGGCCGAGCTGGTGAGAATGTTGGTGTTTTATTACGGGGCACTAAGCGTGAAGATGTTGAGCGGGGGCAGGTTCTTTCTAAGAAGGGGACGATAACGCCACACACTAAGTTTGAGGCAGAAGTCTATATCTTGAGTAAAGATGAGGGTGGTCGTCACACGCCATTCTTTAAAGGATACCGACCACAATTTTACTTCCGTACTACAGACGTGACTGGTGCCTGTGAGTTGCCTGAAGGTGTTGAAATGGTAATGCCTGGTGACAATGTGAAGATGGATGTTGAATTGATTAATCCAATAGCAATGGATGAAGGTCTTCGTTTCGCGATAAGAGAAGGTGGTCGCACGGTCGGTGCTGGTGTTGTCTCTAAGATAAACGAATAACATTTTCCCAAGTTAGCAATTAAGCCGAGGTGACCCATAATGGGCCTACTCGGCTGTTTGTTTGCTATATGTCAAGATGTTGGGGTCTAAGTGGGATCATTATACTACTCTGGTCATCAATAATTAGCGTAGTTTGGCAGCGAAGGAATTTGGGCAGGAAAATATTAGTATAATGCCGTCGAACGTGCTTATTGGCTTGACTCTCAGCGGTAGCCCATTTAGAATCTCGCTTCTTTTTTGATCGAGCTTGAGTCGAACCAGCCAGTATACATACCAGTTAATTAGTAAGCTATTTTTGGAGTTTTAAGTAGATGCAGAATCAGCGTATCAGAATTCGTCTCAAAGCATTCGATCACCGGTTGATTGATCAGTCTACACAAGAAATCGTAGACACGGCCAAAAGAACTGGCGCGCAAGTTAGAGGTCCTATACCGTTGCCGACGAATAAAGAACGTTTCACAGTTTTGATTTCTCCGCATGTAAACAAAGATGCTCGAGATCAATATGAGATTCGGACGCACAAGCGACTGCTAGATATAGTTGAGCCCACTGAAAAAACGGTGGACGCATTGATGAAGCTCGACTTAGCAGCAGGCGTGGAAGTGCAGATTAGCTTGGGTTAACAATTGAGCTGAACTCAGGTCTAGTAATATTGAGTTGAATTAAGAAAAAAATATCCAGGCAGTAAGATTTCAGTCCTTTCTGCCCTTTTATTTAAAAGTTTTGGCGCACTGACATCTTTGCTTTCTTATATCGGAAGCTACATAGTGCAACGCGTCAGCGGCCATAGAGGGTTAAGCCCCGTGCACGATGAGGTTACAAAATGTCGATTGGATTAGTCGGATTGAAGAGTGGGATGACCCGAATCTTCACAGAGGATGGGGCTTCTGTTCCAGTTACTGTTGTTGAAGTTAAACCGAACCGCGTTACACAAGTGAAAACCTGTGATGTTGATGGATACAGTGCTGTTCAAGTTACGATGGGCGAGCGCCGCAGTTCCCGGGTGTCCAAGGGTCTAGCGGGCCATTTTGCTCGAGCGAAGACGCCGGCAGGTGTCGGGTTGTGGGAGTTTCGTACTGAAGAAAGTGTTACGGTGAACCTCGAGACCGGCTCCGAAATAAAGGTTGACGTTTTTTCAGAAGGCCAGCTTGTTGACGTAACTGGGACGTCAAAAGGAAAAGGTTTTCAAGGTGGCGTGAAGCGTCACAATTTCCAGATGCAGGATGCGACTCACGGTAATTCTTTGTCTCACCGAGCGCCAGGTTCTATCGGTCAGTGTCAAACTCCTGGCAGGGTTTGGAAAGGTAAGAAAATGGCGGGACAAATGGGTAATGAGCGCTCCACGACTCAGAGCCTTAAAGTGGTGCGCGTAGATATTGAAAACAATCTCCTTTTAATTAAAGGTGCGGTTCCTGGAGCTACTGGCTCGCAAGTAATCGTTCGTCCGGCTACGAAGGCAAAGGGGTAAGTGATGGAGATTAGTATCGCGTTACCTGGAAAGAAGACGAGCAAAGACACGGTTTCCTTGTCAGAAGATGCCTTTGGTAGGGATTATAATGAAGCTCTTGTTCATCAAAGCGTAGTCACTTACCTAGCTGGTGGACGTCAAGGAACAGTTCAGCAGAAAACCCGGTCTGATGTTCGCGGGGGAGGCAGGAAGCCTTGGCGACAGAAGGGCACTGGACGTGCGCGCTCAGGTACTATAAGAAGTCCAATCTGGCGCGGTGGAGGAGTGACATTTGCGGCTCGGCCGCGTGACTTCAGTAAAAAGCTTAACAAGAAGATGTACAAGGGAGCGATGCGTTGCATTCTTTCCGAACTTGTTCGACAGAACAGACTCGTAGTGGTTGATGATTTTGTTGTCGATACTCATAAAACAAAAGAGTTAGTGAGTAAGCTTCGAGAATTTGGTTTAGATAATGTTCTGATAGTTTCTGAATCGGTAGAGCAAAATCTGTATTTAGCTACCAGGAACCTTCATAAAGTTGACGTATTGGATGCCTTAGGTTTGGATCCGGTGAGCCTTATCGGATATGAAAATGTCCTCATGACAGTCTCGGCCGTGAAGAAAGTTGAGGAGATGTTGTCATGAACTTTGATAGGTTATACACCGTGATTTTGGGACCGCATGTTTCGGAGAAAGCAGCACTGCTCGGCGATGCTAATAATCAATATGTTTTCAAGGTGGCTCGTTCTGCGACTAAACCAGAGATAAAGAAGGCTGTGGAGACTTTATTTAATGTTTCTGTGGTAAACCTTCAGGTTATGTTGGTGAAAGGCAAAACCAAGCGTGGAGCCGGAGGACGCGTTCGGCGCAGGTCTGACTGGAAGAAGGCTTACGTTAGATTAGAGGCCGGACATGAGATCGATTTTGCAAATATTACGTAAGCGGAGTTAGAAGATATGCCAGTTATAAAGTGTAAACCTACTTCTCCGGGACGCCGCTTTGTGGTCAAGGTTGTGCATCCTGATCTGCATAAAGGAGCTCCGTTTGCTGCCCTTACGACTTCCAAGTCTAAGACGGGGGGGCGAAACAACAAAGGACGAATAACGACACGTCATGTTGGTGGTGGTCACAAGCAGAAATACAGGATTATTGATTTTAAGAGAAATAAAGATGGAATCCAGGCTAAAGTCGAAAGATTGGAATATGACCCGAATCGTTCTGCGAATATTGCGCTGCTTTTGTTCTCGGATGGGTCTCGTACTTACATTATCGCGCCTGCCCAAGTGAAGGTTGGGGATGTTTTACAATCTGGCGACGATGCACCAATTAAATTAGGAAACAGCCTTCCGCTAAGAAATATCCCGTTGGGGAGTACGGTTCACTGTGTCGAGTTAAAGCCTGGGAAAGGATCTCAAATCGCTAGGAGCGCCGGTACGTCGCTGCAGTTGGTGGCGAGGGAAGGGGCTTACGCGACACTCAGGTTGCGATCTGGTGAAATGAGGAAGGTTTTGAGCGAGTGCAGAGCCACCCTTGGAGAGGTTTCTAATGGCGAGCATAGCTTGAGGTCTCTGGGAAAAGCCGGTGCGAAGAGATGGAGAGGTGTTAGACCTACGGTCAGGGGTGTGGCGATGAATCCCGTCGATCATCCACATGGAGGGGGAGAGGGGCGCACTTCTGGAGGCCGCCACCCGGTATCACCATGGGGTACTCCAACCAAGGGTTACAAAACAAGAACGAACAAGCGAACAGATAATATGATTGTTCGCCGCAGAAATTCCAATCGTTAGTCGTAATAGGGGAAGAGTGCCGTGCCACGATCGTTAAAAAAAGGTCCCTTCATTGATTTGCATTTGATGAAGAAAGTTCAAGTAGCCGCTGAGGCGAATGACAAGCGCCCGATAAAGACTTGGTCTCGCCGCTCGATGGTTTCTCCGGATATGATAGGGTTGACTATTGCAGTGCATAATGGGCGCCAGCACATTCCTGTTTCTATAAATGAAGATATGGTTGGTCATAAGTTGGGTGAGTTTGCTGCGACACGAACCTATAAGGGTCACGTTGCAGATAAGAAGTCTCGTTAAAGAGGGGTGAGCATGGAAGTTTCGGCCAAGATGAAAGGTGCGCAAATGGCGGCTCAAAAGGCTCGGCTCGTTGCGAATCAAATTAGGGGTAAGTCAGTTGAAGAAGCTTTACTTCTCCTTGAATACAGCCCTAAAAAAGGCGCTATGCTCATTAAGAAAGTTCTCAATTCAGCAATTGCTAATGCGGAGCATAACGAAGGCGCTGATGTAGATGAGCTTAAAGTGTCTACAATATGCGTTGACGAAGGTACGACAATGAAAAGAATCATGCCGAGAGCAAAGGGACGAGCTGACAGAATTTTGAAGCGTTCGTGTCACATAACAATAACAGTAGCTGATAGTTAGGAGTATCGGATGGGTCAGAAAGTACATCCAACTGGGATTCGTCTTGGTATAGTAAAAAAACATACCTCGACTTGGTACGCGGAAGGAAAGCGATATTCTGAGAATCTTCTTGTTGATCTTGAAGTGAGAGAATACGTTAAGAAACGATTGGCGGCCGCATCAGTCTCCCGAGTTGAAATTGAACGACCGGCTCAGACGGCAAAAGTGACGGTTTTTACTGCGCGCCCAGGTATAGTTATTGGCAAGAAAGGAGAGGACGTAGAAACGTTACGTAGTGAGCTTGGTCGTCGGATGGGGGTTCCTGTTCAGGTTAATATCGAAGAAATTAGAAAGCCTGATCTTGATGCGAAGCTTGTTGCAGATAGTGTTGCGGCACAGTTAGAGCGAAGGGTTATGTTTAGGAGAGCTATGAAAAGAGCTGTTCAAAACGCTATGCGTCAGGGGGCCGAAGGGATAAAAATTCAAGTCGGCGGGCGTTTAGGTGGAGCGGAGATAGCTCGTTCGGAGTGGTATCGTGAAGGACGAGTGCCATTGCACACGCTTCGGGCAGATATTGATTATTCAACAGCAGAAGCTAACACAACATATGGAATTATTGGTATTAAGGTTTGGGTTTTTAAAGGCGAAATTCTGAGTCTTGAAGAAGCTTCAGTGCCGAGCGCACCACCAGCCAGTTAGAGGAATTAAACGTGCTACAACCAAAGCGTACAAAGTTTCGCAAAATGATGAAAGGCCGGAATCGAGGTTTAGCCCAGCGTGGCAGCAACGTTGATTTCGGTGAGTTTGGATTGAAAGCGATCTCTCGGGGAAGGTTAACGGCCCGCCAGATTGAAGCTGCAAGGCGCGCCATGACGAGGAAGGTGAAGCGTGGTGGAAAAATTTGGATACGCGTCTTTCCTGATAAACCAATTACAGGCAAGCCGTTGGAGGTTCGACAGGGAAAAGGCAAGGGAAATGTGGAATATTGGGTTGCTCAGATTCAGCCCGGAAGGATTATGTTTGAAATAGAGGGTGTTGATGAAGATCTAGCTAAGGAGGCGTTTGCTTTAGCGGCTTCGAAACTGCCTTTTGAAACGACTTTCGTTAAGCGTACGGTGATGTGATGAAGACAAGTGAGCTAAGAGAAAAAACTTTAGAAGAGTTGGAAGTGCAGCTGAAGAGTCTCTATAAAGACCAATTCAATTGGAGGATGCAGCAGGCTTCCGGGCAATTATCTCAGGTGCATCTGATGAAGTCTGTTAGGCAAGATATTTCCCGCGTTAAAACGATAATTACAGAGAAGCATGAGGCCGGGGTTTAAATATGTCTGTTGAAGAAGAACGTACTGAAAAAGTTGCTCGCACGACTTCGGGCAGGGTCACTAGTAACAAGATGGATAAATCGATTGTTGTTATAGTTGAGCGGAAGGTTAAGCATCCGGTGTACGGAAAGATAATCAAGCGTTCGACGAAGATACATGCGCACGACGAGGGTAACGAGTGCATGCTTGGTGACGAGGTGACAATAAGAGAAACTAGACCTCGATCGAAGACAAAGTCGTGGGAGTTGGTTTCTATTGATGAAAAGGCAACACAGCTTAATTAAATAATAGTATCGTTTTTGAAAGCGATAAAATCAATGCTGATGGAATAAGCGATTGGTGGAGTGTATTAATGATTCAAGTGCAATCATATTTGGATGTTGCAGATAATAGCGGTGCGCGTCGCGTTATGTGTATTAAAGTTTTGGGTGGCTCTCACCGGCGATATGCTCGCGTAGGAGATCTTATCAAGGTTTCCGTCAAGGAAGCGATTCCGCGCGGCAAGGTTAAAAAAGGTCAGGTTCTCACTGCCCTTGTTGTTCGAACTAAAAAGGGTGTTCGTCGCTCGGACGGTTCGTTAATAAAGTTCGACGATAATGCTGCTATTCTGCTTAATGCCAATAGTGCGCCGATTGGGACTCGCGTCTTTGGTCCAGTTACGCGCGAACTTCGAACGGAAAAGTTTATGAGAATAATTTCTCTTGCGCCAGAGGTGCTTTAGTTAAGCTATGGCGGTCGGCGCTACGTTATAGTGAGAACGACAATTAGAGGTTGAAATGAAGAAAATAAAGCCAAACGATGAAGTTATTGTCGTTGCGGGAAAGGACAAGGGCAAGCGAGGAAATGTCGCGCGATTGGTGGGTAATGATCGCGTTGTTGTGTCGGGCGTTAACATGGTTAAGCGCCACACTAAGGCAAACCCTAATGCGGGGCAGCCAGGTGGAATCGTAGAAAAAGAAGCTTCACTTCACGTCTCTAACATTGCCATTTTTAACGCTGAAACCAATAAAGGTGACCGCGTCGGTATATCGGTAGGCGAAGACGGAAGCAAGAAAAGAATCTTTAAATCTAACGGTTCAGTAATAGATCAATAACTTGGTGGGAAGCAAAGAATGGCTCAGTTAAAAGAGTTTTATAAAAAGGAAGTCGTGTCGGTTTTGACCGAGAAATTTGGGTATAAGAACCCGATGCGCGTTCCGAAGATCACCAAGGTTGTTCTAAACATGGGTCTTGGCGAAGCCGTTACTGATAAAAAAGTCATAGAAAGTGCAACCAGCGATTTAGCTAAAATTGCTGGTCAGAAAGTGGTTGTTACGAAAGCTCGTAAATCAATCGCGGGATTTAAGATTAGAGAAGGGTGGCCGGTAGGTTGTAAAGTTACCTTGCGCGGCGAGAGAATGTACGAGTTTTTAGAGAGGTTAGTTGGGATTGCGATACCGCGGATTAGGGATTTTCGTGGTCTGAGCCCTAAAGCTTTCGATGGCAGAGGCAACTATGCGATGGGCGTGACAGAGCAGATTATTTTTCCAGAAATTGATTACGATAAAATTGATGCGTTGCGCGGTCTTGATATTACGATCACAACTACAGCCAGAAATGATGATGAAGGTCGTGCTTTACTTGCAGCTATGCAGTTCCCTTTCAGAGGAATGGCACCTGCATCAGATGGAAAGGGGACTTAAGGGTAATGGCAAAAGCTTCGATGATAGCAAGAGAAAATAAAAGAGCGAAATCTGTTGAAAAATTCGCCGCTAAGCGTGCTCAGCTTAAAGCGACCCTCAGAGACGCTGAGGCATCGGATGATGAAAAGTGGGCTGCGCAAGTAAAATTACAGAAACTTCCGAGGGATTCCAGTCCGGTCCGAAAACAGTTGAGGTGTGCCATAACGGGAAGACCACATGGTGTTTATAGGAAGTTTGGTCTTTGTCGGCATAAGTTACGTGAAGCTGCCATGCGCGGCGATATCCCTGGTTTGACTAAGGCTAGCTGGTAAGTTGGAGAATTTGAAATGAGTATGTCTGATCCGATCGCAGATTTCTTAACGCGGCTTCGTAATGCACAAATGGCTAAGCTGCCTAGCATTAAATGCCCTTCCTCAAAGACTAAACAGGCTTTGAGCAAAGTATTGCAGGAAGAAGGCTATATCGATAACTACAGCGTGGATCCAAATGATGGGAAGCCATTATTGACTGTAGAGCTTAAATATTTTCGTGGGAAGGGCGTCATTGAGGAAATCCACAGAGTTAGTCGTCCAGGTTTACGAGAATATCAAGGCGTGAGTGAGTTACCTAAGGTCAGAGCTGGTCTCGGCGTCGCAATCGTCTCCACTAACAAGGGATTAATGTCTGATAAAAAGGCGCGAGACGCTGGTATTGGTGGGGAAGTGCTTTGCACGGTGTTCTAGCGTTTGTGTAAATAAAATTTGTCTTAGAGATTTAGAGCAAAATATATGTCAAGAATAGCAAATAATCCAATTGAAATACCGAGTGGCGTTGAAACAACGCTAGCAGACGATAAGGTGATGGTCAAAGGTAGCAAAGGGTCTCTCGAGTTGATACTGCATAGCTCTGTTGGCGTGACCCAAGACGGCAGCACTTTACAAGTTGCTGCGAAGGAGACGACTCGTCAATCTGGAGCGTTGGCTGGAACTTTTCGGTCCCTCATAAGTAATATGGTTGTTGGGGTAAGTGTAGGATTTGAAAAAAAGCTCGAGTTACGTGGTGTAGGCTATCGAGCGAAAGCGGAGGGTAAAAAAGTTAATCTTACGGTCGGGTATTCACATCCGATCGATTATGTATTGCCTGAAGGCGTAACTGCTGCAACGCCGACACAGACTGAAATTGTTTTGACGGGAGCTGATAAGCAAAGGGTCGGTCAGGTTGCAGCAGAGATCCGTGATTTCCGCCCGCCAGAGCCATACAAAGGCAAGGGCATTCGTTATGTCGATGAGCATGTTTTCAGGAAAGAAGCGAAAAAGAAATAAGCAATAATTAGGCGAATAATTATGAATGTAAAAAAAGCGGCTCGATTAAGAAGAGCGAAGAGAACTAGGGTGAAAATCGGTCAACTTCGCGTAAACCGATTAACAATCTTTCGCTCGCCGCAGCACATGTATGCTCAAATACTCACGCCCAGTGGGGACAAGGTCTTGGCGAGTGCGTCGACAGTTGAAAAAGAAGTCCGCGGCGCCAAAAATGGTAACGTGGAAGCTGCTGGGAGAATCGGTAAATTGATCGCGGAGCGTGGAAAAGCTGCGGGGGTTGGAAAGGTGGCCTTCGACCGGTCTGGTTATGCTTTTCATGGCCGAGTAAAAGCGCTGGCTGATGCAGCTCGCGAGAACGGATTAGATTTTTAGGAATTCATACCATGGCATATAAAGAACAGCAGTCTGCTAAGAACGAAGAAGGGATGCAAGAGAAGCTAATTCAGGTTAATCGTGTGTCTAAAGTTGTTAAAGGCGGACGTATATTCAGTTTCACTGCGCTCACAGCAGTCGGTGACGGGGAAGGTCGCGTGGGCTTTGGGCGAGGTAAAGCGCGTGAAGTGCCCTTAGCAATCCAAAAGGCAATGGAAGCTGCTCGGCGCAATATGGTGTCTGTCGCTTTAGATGGCAACACCCTGCAATATGCTGTGAAGGCTCGTCACGGGGCATCCAAGGTTTACATGCAGCCTGCGTCAGAGGGAACCGGTGTTATTGCCGGAGGAGCGATGCGTTCTATATTAGAACTCGCTGGGGTTCAAAATGTTTTAGCAAAATGTTATGGCTCGACAAATCCAGTGAATGTTGTGCGCGCTACATTTAATGGTCTCAGAGATATGAGATCTCCTGACGATGTGGCCGCAAAGCGCGGTAAATCAGTTGATGAAGTAGTAGGTTAAAAGATGACAGACAAGAAAATCACCGTTACTTTAACTAGAAGTCCGATAGGGGCTCTACCGAAGCACAAGCTTTGTTTAAAGGGTTTAGGTTTGCGCAGAATGCATCAATCTGTAACCGTTGAAGACACCCCAGCAGTGCGCGGTATGGTAAATAAAATAAGCTACATGCTAACAGTTGTCTGAGGAATCGATTATGCGCCTGAATACACTTAGTCCAGCCCCGGGCAGTACGAAAACTAAAAAACGCGTCGGTCGCGGAATTGGTAGTGGCTCTGGAAAAACCGCAGGATCAGGCCATAAAGGACAAAAGTCTCGGACTGGAGGTACAGTGCGGCCTGGATTTGAAGGTGGACAGATGCCTTTGCAGATGAGATTGCCAAAGTTTGGTTTTAAATCTCGCGTTGGTCGTTTTACTGCAGAGATCCGGACCTCCGAACTTAATAGAGTTGAGTCAGAAGTCGTAGATTTGGAAGCGCTGGTTTCGGCTAAGTTGGTCGCGTCGAACATAAAAAGGGTTAAGGTGATGCTTTCTGGTGAGGTTACAAAGGCCCTGACAATCGAGGGTATCGCGGTAACTAGTGGGGCAAAAGCAGCTATAGAGTCGGCTGGTGGAAAAGTTGTCGAACCGAAACCGGCTCCAATTAAAGGAAAGCTCTCTAAGAAGAATGTGAAAGACTAATCAGATTGAATTGAATGGCGGAGGGCTTGGGTTTTTAACCCGGACCAGACTAAGAATAGTGTAGAAATAAATTATGGCAAATCAACCGAATATTAATCCAGAAAATATTGGCGCAGGCCTTGGCGAGCTAAAAGCTCGTCTCTTATTTCTGTTGTTCGCGTTATTTGTCTATCGAATTGGAACGCATATTCCAGTACCAGGAATCGACCCCCTTCAGCTCGCCGCTTTTTTTCAGCAGCAGCAAGGCACTTTTACGGATATGATAAATATGTTCGGAGGAGGAGCGCTGGAGAGAATGAGCATTGTTGCTCTGGGTATCATGCCTTATATTTCGGCATCAATAATAATGCAGTTGCTGAGTGCAGTAAGCCCTCAGCTTGATCAGTTAAAAAAAGAAGGTGAATCGGGGCGACGTAAAATAACGCAGTACACGCGTTATGGCGCACTTGGCTTGGCTACAATACAGGGAACTGGGATGGCTGTTGGGCTTTTGGCGCCCATGGCGTACAACCCTGGTCCGGCTTTTACAATTACGGCGGTGGGTTTTTTTTGTTTTTTGGGGGTTGTTTTTTATTGTGTCTC